>JALFJR010000094.1 GCA_022775005.1 Parabacteroides sp. | reverse complement strand
GGTGAGTTTGATAATCCATTAGGCGAATCCACCGGAGCCGGCGTGATCTTTGGTACGACCGGTGGTGTGATCGAGGCTGCTTGCCGAACCGCCTACGAGATCTACACGAAGCAGTCGCTTCCCAAAGTCGATTTCGAGGAGTTGCGTGGTTTGGATGGCATCCGCAGCGCAACGATCGACTTCAACGGCACACCCATCAAGATCGGTATCGCCCACGGATTAGGCAACGCTCGCAAGCTGATCGAAGAGGTGAAGAATGGCACCTCTCCCTATCATGCCATCGAGGTGATGGCCTGCCCGGGAGGTTGCATCGGTGGTGGTGGCCAGCCCTTCCACAAGGGACGCATGGAGGTACTGAAGAAACGTGCAGCCGCACTCTATCAAGCAGACGAGGAGAAGCCGATCCGTAAGAGCCACGAGAATCCCTTCGTGCAGCAACTTTACAAAGAATACATGGGTGAGCCTTGTGGTCCATTGGCGCACAAGCTATTGCATACGCACTATATCGACCGCAAGGAGGTAGTTGGATTGTTTAACGAAAAAGAGGAAGAACATGTGTAAGGGACATCTATCAAAAGAGCAAGTAGAGAAACTGCACGCTATCTGTGCGGAACGCAATAACGACCCTGGAGAGTTGATCAACATTCTCCATGCCGCCCAAGAGCTGTTGGGCTACCTGCCCCAAGTCGTACAGCAGGTCATTGCGGCCGATCTGCATATTCCCGTATCACGGGTATATGGTGTCGTCACCTTCTACTCCTTCTTCACCATGGAGCCGAAGGGCAAGCACCCCATCTCTGTATGCTTGGGTACCGCCTGCTACGTACGTGGAGCGGAGAAAGTATTGGAGGAAATCCAAAAAGAGTTGGAGATCAAGGTGGGTGAGACAACGCCTGACGGTCTCTTCTCGTTGGACACCTTGCGCTGTGTCGGAGCCTGTGGTTTGGCACCTGTCGTCACGATCGGCGGCAAGGTATATGGTCGGGTCACCCCAGAGAAGGTGCGTGACATCCTGCAGGAATATTTCTTGCAAGCAGAATAAACCGTCTAAGACGGAACAGAGACGGAGTGAGGGAAATCCCCCACTCCGTCTCTGTTTATACTGCTATCCCTCATTAATCCTTGCCCTTACTTTTGGCCAAGCAATGCCGTTGAATAGACAGGTGTCATGCATGATGGCAGCCATCTCTTCCAACCGACTTTTAGGAATGCCAAACAGTAACTCATTCGCCCGAACTCGTGGACGTACCGACGGGTCGAACAACCCGATAAAGCAGCGCTTTCCCTGCGCTTTGTTCTCATTGATGACTGCACGGATAGTTGTGGAGCAGCCGCTGCCCCAAAGGGTGCACACTGCATCACCGGAAGCGTTGTCATAGCAGGCCCACGACACCAGTCCACTCAGTATATCAGGCGTAGCGAATAGCAGCGCACCATAATAATCCACGCTGTCATCCACACAGTCTATACGCTGAAAGTTGAGATACTTGCGCCCGTCCACAGCGATGTCTAATCGCTCCACAAACTCTCTCACCAACTGCGGACTTGCCTTGTAATGCTCCTTCTCCGAGACGAAGGTGGGCACATATTCCGGCATCGGCGCAAGGCCGCAATAAAACTTTCCCCCGCCGCATTTCATTGTCTCCGCATCAAAGCTAACGGCTTTTCCATCCCTAACCAGCTCAAAGGCAGGGAAGAAACAACCGTTCATAGCCATCGGTTCAGCCACAGGCACGTCGCTATGCCAAAAGAGGATAGGCAACGCAGCCGCCTCTCCAAACGCCTCCCGATAATCGCTGATAAATTGCTTTCTATCCATCTTTTCAAACTCATTTCAATTGTTTCCCATCCGAAAAGGCATTGCCCACACGCTGTCCCAAAGCGATATATCCATGATGAACAGGATCGAACGTGATGAGCTGCATCTTTTCCACGTCAGGTTTGCCATCCGCAGCCAAATAACGCTCATCCACCAGGATGTTCACAATCTCAGCGACTATGTAATAGCCTTCCTCCGATTCACCAATCTTCTCCTTGATACGGCACTCCAAAGTCATGGGAAAATCGGTGAAAACGGGTGCGTTTACGTTCTCCGATTTTACCCATTGCCATCCCGTCTTCTCTATCTTATCAGGTCGGTTCTTCGCGCTCACAATGTCCACGAAGTCTGCCGCCACCAGAGTTTGCTGCGTAGCAAATGCCACGGTGAAGTCTGGGCAATTATTCAGGTTCTCTGTAGTGGCATGTGCGCCCATAGCGATCATAATCTCCTTCGCGTCCCATTGTCCTCCCCATGCCGCATTCATCGCATTGGGTTTCCCACGCTGGCCGTATGTGCCGATAATCAGTACCGGCTGTGGAAGCATCCACGCTTTCTGTCCAAAATTTTTCATATTTATAGCTATTTATGTGATAATCATTCCTCCGTTAAGCACTCCTTGAAGTGCATCTCACGCTCTGCCTTCTCCTTCGGAAAGACAAAATAGGTACAGGTCGCCTCCGTGCAAACCGTTCCTGTCGAGTCAGAAAGGGTAGCCTCGATCAGGACGATATTCCGTTTCTGCTCCGTGATATGCGCACGCAGGGTAAGGAGCGAGTCAGCCGTGGACACCGGACGCTTGTATTTGGTCTCCATACGTGAGGTCACACCCGCCGTCTGGAGCTTTCGGGTCACCACCCAACCACAAATCTCATCGAGCAGCAAAGCCTGTATGCCGCCATGCAACGTATTCAGCCATCCCTGGTAATCGGGCGTAGGCTGCCACTGACTGACAATATCCTCTCCATCCTCATAGAAATGGAGATGAAATCCGAAAGGATGATCCGGAGAACAGCCTATGCAATGATAGCCAGGCATTCCCTCCCACGGGTTGATAATTCGTTTCATACGTTTAAAATTCAAAATGGATTGGTTTAGCGAATTCTGCCCTTTTTTCCAAGCCTTTGACGTTGCCCAAATTGGTCATCCATCCGTCGATGTGCTTCAGATAGAACACCTTGAAAATCGGGTTGTCTCGCATATTTTTGTAGAGCGCATTCACGATAGCGCTCTTCTCGATGATCGCGTCTCGGATGTCTTGCCGCTCCTCAAACACCGCCTCGGCCGAGAAGCGGATCCAAGGCGTTTGCAACTCGTCCGGCTCCAGCTTGCAACCACAAAGTTCCAAGCAAGGATTCGCTTGCAACTCCGCATACACCTCTTTCTTGGAATTGGTGCAAAACCAAAGTTTGTCGTCCTCCAGCACCATATACTGCATGGGGCGAACCTTCGGCTTGCCATCCAATCCGATTGTGGCCATAAACTGGATACCTACCTTATCTAAATAGTTGGCCACGTCACGTAAGGTAATCTCCTCTTCCATCATCTCTGCTTATTATTAAATGAACGGATCAATCGTAGATAACAACTCCGCTTTCGACACGGCGCCACTGGCCCGCCATTTCAAGATACCCCGTTGAAACAGCATCAGCGTCGGAACCGACTGAATCTGATATTGATGCGCCGTCTCACTATACTTGTCCACATCCATCTTGATGATGCGGATCTTGTCGCCCAACACCTGCTTCAGCTGTTCCAAGACGGGATGCATCATCCGACATGGTTGGCACCAAGTAGCGTAAAAATCCACCAAGACGAGCTGATCGCCCGCTATAACCTCCTTAAATGTCTCCATCGTTTCCTTGTTTATGGTTCAACAATCCTCCCCATAAGCCACGCTTTCAGGGGAACATGATTCGCAAGGCAAAAATAACCTTTTCCTGGCATTTGGGCAATCATCAGAATCTCATGTTCACTACGCTCCATGCAATTTATTACGCTATCCGCCCTGAAAGGGCATTAAGGAGAACTATTCGTGTGGATGTCCGTAAGCCTTCAATAAGAGACGGCGACAAGGCCAGAAAACGTTGCCCATGGTTTTCCAAAATGATGGGCAACGCTTGAAAAAATCATGGGCAATGTTTTCCATTTTTATCGGCAATGTTTTTAGAAACCATGGGCAATATTTTTCACTTTCATCGGCAATGTTTCCAGCAGCGTTGGACAAAGTTTCGAGTACCATCAAAAGTTTTCCCGTTTATAGCTACCTTTGCAAACGGACATCAAAAACAAGATTCATCAATCAGTAACTGAAACATATCATAAGCACATGGAAATAATCAATTTGGGAGAAAAGCAATCCCTCCTCAATCAGTTCGTTGCCGAATTGCGGGACGTACATATTCAGCAGGACAGCTTGCGCTTCCGTCGCAATATCGAGCGCATCGGCGAGGTCATGGCCTATGAAATCAGTAAACGGCTGCATTATCAAGTGAAAGCGGTACAAACGCCGTTAGGCATCGCTTCCATGGCCCTGCCGGATGAGTCCTTGGTGATCGGCACGATTTTCCGCGCCGGCCTTCCTTTCCACCAAGGGTTCCTCAATTATTTCGACCGGGCGGGCAATGCGTTCGTTTCCGCTTTCCGCCAATATACCGACCCAGCGCATCAGCATTTCGACATCCATATCGAATACATTGCCTCTCCTCGCTTGGAGGGAAAGACGTTGCTGCTGGTCGATCCGATGCTGGCAACAGGTAGCTCCATGGAGTTGGCTTACCAGGCTTTGCTGACCAAAGGCCAACCGGAGCACATCCATGCGGTGGCGATCATCGCCAGCCAACAGGCGGTGGATTACGTAGCAAAGCTGATGCCCGCCGAGCGCACGACTCTCTGGGTGGCTGCTATCGACCCCTCGCTGAACGAACATGCCTATATCGTCCCCGGCTTGGGCGACGCTGGTGACCTGGCTTTCGGGGAGAAGGATTAACGCATTATTTATTAGGTTCGACATGCAGGGCGACGTGAGTCTCCTCGCCATATTTCCGACGCAGGTTTCGCTCGATCTCCCGGGTCAGCTCGTGCGCCTCATGAACGGTCATAGCACCATCCACTCGGATATGCACCTCAATAGCGATGTTGTTGCCGATGTGGCGAGTACGCAGGTTATGCGGTGAGCCGACTCCCGGTGTCTGACGGATGATGGTGAGGATTTCCTCCTCCATCTCCTTGGGCAGGGACTTCTCCAACAGGTCGTTAATGGCGGGGATGACCAGTTGCAAGGCGACTTTCACGATCAAAAGGCTGACGATAATAGCTGCCAACGGATCGAGCACCCGCCAATCCTCCCCCAAGAGGATGGCTCCACCGATGCCCAGCATCGTGCCAATGGAGGAGAAGGCATCCGAGCGATGGTGCCAAGCGTTAGCAATCACCACCTGGCTTCGCTCCTTGCGCCCCACCCAAGCAGTCACCTGATAGAGCAGTTCCTTCACGACGATGGAAACCACGGCCGCCACCAAAGCGATCCAACCGGGACTCTCCAAGGGTTGATTCAAGAAGAAATGTTGATAGACCTTCTGGCTGCCCTCCCAGAAGAGACCAAAACCAACGCAGAGAAGGACAATCCCCACGAAGGTAGTCGCCAAGGTCTCATACTTGCCATGGCCATACTCATGATCCTGATCTTTCGGCTTCGAAGAGAGGCGCACGAAGAGCAGCACCACGATGTCCGTCACAAAGTCGGAGAAGGAGTGCACGGCATCGGCCACCATGGCGCTACTGTGTCCCCAAATACCGGCGATGAACTTGAAGACCAGCAGCAGGAGGTTGCCCACCGAGCCAAGCAAGGTGACCCGCACGATCGACTTCTTACGTTGATCCGTAGCTGTTGCCATAGGTTTCAGGCTTTAGCGGTCATGATGTCCAACACGAGCCGATCGGTGGCCTCCATACCCTTCGAGCCGATCGAGGTGAGGTTGGCGATCGA
Organism: Parabacteroides sp.; assembly: GCA_022775005.1. GTDB lineage: Bacteria > Bacteroidota > Bacteroidia > Bacteroidales > Tannerellaceae > Parabacteroides. The sequence continues at coordinate 49,106 of JALFJR010000094.1, read as the reverse complement.
GCGATCCACATCCTCGTCGATGATGCCCTCCACGGGGGTCACCACCTTATGCTCCATCGCCATCAAGGCGGAGAGCATGGCCGTAGAGACACCACTGGAGACCTTCAGCGCACAGCTGGGTTTCGCCCCGTCGCAGATCATGCCGGTGATGTTGCCGATCATGTTCTTGATGGCATAGGTCAATTGCTCCCGCGTGCCACCCATCAGGTAGGTGATACCACAGCTGGCGCCCGTAGCGGCCACCACGCAGCCGCACAAAGCGGAGAGACGACCCAAACTCTGCTTGATGTAGATCACCATCAAATGGCTCAGCATCAGCGCACGGATCAGCTGTTCCTCGCTGCTCTGTATATCCTTGGCAAAAGAGACGACTGGCAACGTAGCGGAGAGGCCTTGATTGCCGCTGCCCGAATTACTCATCACGGGGATCATCGCTCCATCCATGCGGGCATCGCAGGCGGCGGCCGTCATCGCCAACATGTGCGTGTAAGGGGAATCACCCAGGAAACGTTTGCCGAACTCCCCGGCAAAGGTCTGGCTCACGGTGTGGCCATAGCAACCGGCCTCCATTGAAGCCTTAGCGGCTGCCTCGTTCACCCGAGCGGTCTCTAAGATGAAACGGATCTCCTCTAAGGGCATCTGCATGGCGAAGTCATAGACCAAGCCGAAGTTCAAAGCAATATCCTCCTCCTCGGCAGACTCCTCATCGCTCACTCCTAATTCCTCATTATAGAGCACCTCACTGTTTCGTGCGATGTAGCTGAAATGGGTGTGGGCATGGCTGATCACCACCCGGCTCTCATCGTCGCCCCGATGGCTCACCACCTCGATATACAATTTATCCACCTGCTCCTTCAAGGCGATGGAGATACATTTGCGCTCCACCATCGCTTTGCCCGCGGCCAATCCCTCGGGATCGAGATCCTTCAACACCTCCAAGCCGTAGGCGGAGCGGCCAATCAGCGAACCCAAGGCGATGGCGATGGGCAATCCCACCATGCCGGTGCCCGGAATGCCGACTCCCATCGCATTCTTCAGGATATTCGCGCTCAAATAGACCTCCACCCGTTCGGGGCGATCGCCCAACACCTCCGCCGCTTTCGCGCAGGCCAAGGCCACAGCGATCGGCTCCGTACATCCAATGGCAGGAATCACCTCCCGATGGATCAAACGTATAATACTTTGTTTTGTCTGCTCATCCATACTGTTCAATGCTTTTAGGAGTGGCAAAGGTAGCAAAAACAACGGGAGTTCTCCGTTGAAACCTGTTTATTTCGTAGTTTCGCGGACGAAATGGAAAAGAACAACTACGCATCGGCCATCACCGACCTGCTGAGGCAGCAAGCGCTGCTGAAGGAGGAATATGCCTATGAGAAGGCGCAGTATGAGCAACAGACGGAACGCACGGGATTGCAACGACGTATCCAACAGGGACTTTGCTGGTATCCCCTCCGCACGGGACGAAGCTATTACAACGCCTTGAATCAGCTAGTCGTGGAGGTGAGTCGCACGCAAGACCAGGAGGTGGAGCACAACTTCGAGCCGGGTCGCCCCGTCTGTTTTTTCACCGCCGACCTCAGCGGACGGCTCCACTACCTCACCTTCTCCGCCACCATCAGCTATGTGCAAGAGGATCGGATGGTGGTGGCGCTCCCCTCTCCCGCCGCCTTGGTGGAGTTGGAGGGAAAAAGCAGCGAGGTGGGCGTGCAGCTCTATTTCGACGAGACGAGCTATCGGACGATGTTCGCCGCCCTCGACCAAACCCTCACGGCCAAGAACAACCTGTTGGCACACCTCCGGGAGACCCTCTTAGGGAGCGAACGCCCCCACGTGCGTCAGCTGTTCCCGCTCCGTTTCCCCTGGCTCAACACCTCGCAGGAGGCCGCTGTCAACCGGGTCTTGTCTGCCAAAGAGGTGGCCATCGTACATGGCCCTCCCGGCACCGGGAAGACCACCACGTTGGTGGAGGCGATCTACGAGACCCTCCATCGGGAGACCCAAGTGTTGGTGTGCGCCCAGAGCAACACGGCCGTCGATTGGATCTCCGAGAAATTGGTGGATCGGGGCATCCCCGTCCTCCGCATCGGCAATCCCACCCGAGTGAACGACAAGATGCTCTCCTTCACCTATGAGCGCCGTTTCGAGAGCCATCCGGATTACACCGAGCTATGGGGCATTCGCAAAGCGATCCGGGAGGCGCAGCAGGCCCTGCGCAAACGAAGCGGAGCGGACCGGGACTCCCTGCGCAACCGCCTCTCCCGTTTGCGAGGAAGGGCCACGGAGTTAGAGATCCAGATCGATGCCGCCCTCTTCGACGAGGCACGTGTCGTGGCCTGCACCTTGGTGGGAGCGGCTCACCGGGTATTGACCAACCATCATTTCACCACCCTCTTCATCGACGAGGCCGCCCAAGCCCTCGAAGCGGCCTGCTGGATCGCGATCGGGAAGGCTGACCGGGTCATCCTGGCCGGCGACCACCAGCAGCTGCCCCCGACCATCAAATGCGTCGAGGCCGAACGTGGGGGATTGGGAAGGACTTTGCTGCAGAAGATCGCCGAGCGATGGCCGGAGACCGTCTCGCTGCTCACCATCCAATACCGGATGCACGAGGCGATCATGCGCTTCTCCTCCGATTGGTTCTACGCGGGCAAGCTGAAAGCCGCTCCCGAGGTGAGCCAGCGGGGCATCCTGCAATGGGACAGCCCGATCACTTGGATCGACACGGCTGAGTTAGAGGCCGGCGAGGAGCTCAACACGGAGACCCAAAGCCGCATCAATCGCCCGGAGGCGGAGCTGCTGATCGCCCAGCTGAAAGCCTACGTAGAGAAGATCACGAAGGAGCGGATCTTAGAGGAGCGGATCGACTTCGGCATCATCTCCCCCTACAAGGCACAGGTCTATTACCTGCGTTCGCTCGTCAAGCGAGAGGCCTTTTTCAAGCCCCTCCGCTCCCTCATCACCATCCATACGGTGGATGGCTTCCAAGGGCAGGAGCGAGACGTGATCCTCATCAGCTTGGTGCGCGCCAACGCCGAGGGGAAGATCGGCTTTCTCAGCGACCTGCGTCGGATGAACGTGGCCATGACCCGTGCCCGGATGAAGCTGATTATCTTGGGGGATGCCTCCACCCTCTCCCATCATCCCTTCTATCGCAAGCTCTATGCGTATGCGCGATGACAGATTTTTTCTACTTTCGCGCATACATTCATTACAAAATCTGTAAACAGCATGAAATTAGCATTCTTACCCATCGCTTTGGGCTGTCTTTCCTGGATGAGTTGCACGCAACCCGCCAAGGAAGAAATCCCATTCAAGCCGATCCAAGCCGTTGACTTCTCGCACGTAAAAATCGAGGATGTTTTCTGGTCTCCCCGCTTGGAGAAACACATCACAGCTACCTTGCCTGTCTGCATCGACCAGATTGAGAACCAGACCGGGCGTATCCGTAACTTTGAAAACGCCGCCAAAGGAGAGGGTGAGCACTCCGGCATCTTCTTCGACGACTCCGATGTCTATAAAGCACTGGAGGGTATGGCCTACACGTTAGTCAACCATCCCGATCCGGTGCTGGAGCAGAAAGCGGACGAATGGATCGACAAATTCGCCGCCGCCCAACAGCCGGATGGCTACATCAATACCTTCTATACCTTGACTGGGCTTGACAAGCGCTGGAGCAACATGGATAAACACGAGATGTATTGCGCCGGCCACATGACCGAAGCCGCCGTGGCCTACTATCAAGCAACCGACAAGCGCAAGCTGCTCGACGTGGCTATCCGCATGGCCGACCACATGATGTCGGTGTTTGGCCCGGGGAAACGAGACTGGGTGCCCGGCCATGAGGAGATCGAGTTGGCCTTGGTGAAGCTCTATCAGGTGACGGGTGAGCAGAAATACCTCGACTTCGCCAACTGGCTGTTAGAAGAGCGAGGCCACGGCTTCGGGTCGATGGGTGACGAGGGGACGTGGAATCCCATCTACTACCAAGACGATAAACCCGTGAAGGAGATGAGCGACATTGCCGGCCATGCCGTTCGTTGCATGTATCTCTATTGCGGCATGGCCGACGTAGCCGCCTTGAAACACGACACCGCCTACATCGCCACCATGAACCGTCTCTGGGATGACGTGGTGCTGCGCAACATGTACGTCACGGGAGGCATCGGCTCCTCAAAGCACAACGAGGGTTTCACGGAGGATTACGACCTGCCCAACTTAGAGGCCTATTGCGAGACCTGTGCCTCAGTGGGCATGGTGTTCTGGAATCTGCGCATGAACCAATTTACGGGTGACTCCAAATACATTGATGTCTTGGAGCGTTCGATGTACAACGGCGCACTGGCTGGTATCTCCCTCTCGGGCGACCGCTTCTTCTACGTGAATCCGTTGGAGTCGAAAGGCGATCACCATCGCCAAGCCTGGTATGGCTGCGCCTGCTGCCCCAGCCAGATCTCCCGTTTCCTTCCCTCTATCGGCAACTACCTCTACGGCACCTCTAAAGAGGCCATCTGGGTGAATCTCTACATCGGAAGTACGGCAACGATCCCCTTAGATAGAGGAGAGATCATCTTGAAGCAAGAGACCCGCTATCCGTGGGATGGAGCCGTGAAGCTGACCGTGCAGACCGCTACCCCGCTGCAAAAGGAGATCCGCCTGCGTGTGCCCGGATGGTGCAAGCAATACCGATTGGCTGTGAATGGCCAGCCCACTGAGGCCGCTGAGGAGAAAGGCTATGCCGTGCTGGATCGCACTTGGCAAGCGGGAGACGAGATCACGCTCGACATGGAGATGCCGGTAGAGCAGGTAGCCGCAGACCCTCGGGTGAAAGCCGACGAGGGCAAACGAGCAATCCAGCGAGGGCCGTTAGTCTATTGCATGGAGGAAATCGACAACAAGGCCACCTACGCCAAGGCCGAGTTGAGCGAACAGACCCAGTTCCAAACGACCTTCGACGCCTCCCTCCTGGGCGGTATTGTCCGCATTGATGCCACCACAGAAGGCCAGACGTTGCACCTCATCCCCTATTACAGCTGGGACAACCGCGAGGCCGGACAGATGAAGGTGTGGATGGACTATCAGGAACTTTAAATTTTGAATGTTGAATTTTAAATTATAGCGTATGAAACGTATCATTGAGATTTGCGCCAACTCCGCTTGGAGTTGCGTGGAGGCGGAAGCCGGAGGAGCCAGCCGCGTGGAGCTGTGCGCCGGCATTCCCGAGGGAGGAACCACTCCCAGCTATGGCGAGATCAAGACCGCACAGGCTTTGACCTCGCAGATTGACATCAACGTGATCATCCGTCCGCGTGGAGGCGATTTTCTCTACACCGAGGCCGAAGTGCAATCCATGTTGCTCGACATCGAGCTGTGCAAGCAGTTAGGTGTGCATGGTGTCGTGTTCGGTTGCTTGACGAAGGAGGGAGACATCGATGTGCCCCTGATGCGTCGGTTGATCGAGGCGGCCAAACCGCTCTCCGTCACTTGCCACCGGGCCTTCGACGTTTGCCGGGATCCGTTTATCGCCTTGGAGCAGCTGATCGAGTTGGGTTGCGATCGCATCTTGACCTCCGGCCAGCAATCTACCGCCGAGAAGGGCATTCCCCTCTTGAAGCAATTGGTGGAGCGTGCCGGCGACCGCATCATCATCATGCCGGGTTGTGGCGTGCGGGAGAACAACATCGCCCGCATCGAGGCCGAGACGGGTGCCAAGGAGTTTCACACCTCTGCCCGCAGCGTGGTCTATAGCCAGATGGCCTATCGCAAGGAGGAGGTGCCGATGGGCAGCAGTGCCGTCACCTCCGAGTTTGAGACGGTGCAGACCGATCGCAAGAAGGTAGAACAATTCGTGTATTAAATTTAGGAATGAGGAGTTAGGAATGATAAGTCCTAATTCCTCACTCCTAACTCCTCATTGCGCGAAGCGATCATCCTGCCAATTGGATCTTCCGCCCGCTACGCAGCAACTGACGCAAGACGCTCAGCATCTCCTGCGACTCTTGCAACATGTTGAGATAAACATAGATCACTGTCAATTGCGCGGGGTCATCCTCTTGGATCTGACGGAACAGCGCTTTGCATCGCTCTGACAGCACCGTTTTCATCTCCTCGCACTCGCTACGCAAACCGATCGTCTCCTCGTACGCGCCCTGCTCCCAAATCGCGGTGGCCCGCTCAAAAAGCGCAAGGATGCGGTCACGCACCGGTTTAAACTCCTGCGCATAGCGCTCGGGCAACGGCATGAAGTTGTTATCGACATGCTCCCGGCAAATCTCCGCCATACGACGCAGGTTATACATGATGCCTGTACAGCTGTTGCATCCCAAGTGGAACCAGGTGTTGTTCTCGATAGCCACGTCTTTCGGCACACGACGCAGGCAAAGCGTCTCCTTCCGTCGCACATTCTTCAGCACGCTCTTCTCGTCGGTCAGCGAGCGTTCCGCCTTGCGCAGGGTGCGCAGATCCTCCTCCAAGAAGCCGTTGGTAATCTGCTGATAGAGCGACATGGCATACTCCAAGAAGCGATGCTGCTCTTTGTTGATGTGCTGGCGAAGCATAGTCCACACCTCCGCTTTGTTATCACACTCCAGCATGGCGAAGAAGAGCTGGTCTTTCTGCTCCTCCTGCTTCTTGCGGGCATAACGGATATTGCTACGGATCAACAGGATGACCGCCAACACAGCCATCGCAAGAATTGCGAGCTTGCCACCGAAATACATCACGGAAACGACCAATGCCGCCGCAATGAAAGCCGCACCCGCTGTAATGAACCAACCACCGATCACGCTCAGCACACCGGTGATGCGGAAGACCGCCGTCTCACGTCCCCAAGCCCGGTCGGCCAACGAGGTACCCATCGCCACCATGAAGGTCACGTAAGTGGTAGAGAGCGGAAGTTTCAACGAGGTGCCCAACGCCACCAAAAGGCCGGCCAGCACCAGATTGATCGAGGCACGCACCAAGTCGAAAGCCGCGCCCTGCTCCATGATGCTCTCCTCCGTGTTGAAACGGCTGTTCACCCAGGCCCGTACCGGCGCGGGAGTCACCGTCACCACCCAGTTAGACACCAAGATGAATCGACGCACCAACGAGCGAGCCACCCGAGAGGAACCAAACATCTCATCGCCCACATCCTGACGCGCCAAATCGACCGAGGTTTTCACCACGTTATACGCCTTCTTCGAGGTAGCCAACGAATAGACCATGATCGCGCCCGCGGCGATGAGGAAAACGATCGGCGTGCGCGCCGGTGCGTTCAACGAACCCATCAGGAAGTTATTCGGATCGCCAATGCCATTGGCCGCGTAATCTTGATAAGCGGAGAAACCCGCCAAAGGCACACCGATGAAGTTCACCAAGTCATTGCCGGCGAAAGCCATCGCCAAGGCAAACGTACCCAGCAGCACCACGATCTTGAAGACATTCACCCGGCACCAGTGAAGCAGCTGCATCAGCAAGGTGAATCCCACCAAGCAGCTCAGGATAATCACCGAAGTATGCGCGTCCACCCAAGCCTTGTTTTCCGGTGTCATGAAAGCCAAGTCTTTCACACCCTTAATCAGCAAGAAATAGATGATCGCCGTGGTAGCCACGCCACCGAAGATACCGATCTTCCAAGCCAATTTGCGTCGATAATCGAACGAGAAAAAGAGACGGGTCAAATATTGCACCAACGAGCCAAAGAAAAAGGCGATACCCACCGAGAGGAAAATACCCAAGATGACCGACAGCGCCTTCTCCGTGTTCAACAGATCGAGGAAGGTCAATCCAGAGGCGTCAGCCGCCACTTTCCAGATGGCCAACGCAAAGCTGGCTCCCAGCAACTCGAACACCATCGAGACCGTCGTAGAGGTAGGCATACCCAACGAGTTAAACACATCAAGCAGCACAATGTCGGTGGTCATCACCGCCATGAAGATGCAGATCAGCTCATAAAAATGAAAATACTCCGGCCTGAAAATGCCATGCCGCGCGATGTCCATCATGCCGTTACTCATCGCCGCACCCATAAACACACCGATCGCCGCAATCGTGATGATCGTACGGAAGGAAGCAGCCTTGGCGCCAATCGCCGAGTTCAAGAAGTTGACCGCATCGTTACTCACCCCGACTGATAGGTCGAAAATCGCTAACAAAAAGAGGAAGATAACTATCCCCAAGAAAACAATATCCATAAATAAACTCTTTTTAGTTTTGTATCGCGAATGAACGAAATGGATGTTACAAAACTGTTTCAACACTATGACTTGTCTGTTACAGGCTCTTTTGACCGCTGAAAACGGTCGCGAAACGACCTCTAAAAGTTTTTTCGTGCTGTCGAAGCTTGCGAAACGACCTAAAAAAGTTTTTTCGTGCTGTCGTAGCTTGCGAAACGGCTTATAAAAGTTTTTTTGTGCCGTCGCAGCTTGCGAAACGACCTAAAAAAGTTTTTAGTAGGTCTCGCGAGTGCGCGAAACGGCCTAAAAAAGTTTTTTTCATGTTTCGCGCATCCGCGAGGGTCTCTCAAAAAGATTTTTGCTCGTTTCGCGAGGTTGAGAGACCTCTCACTGACTCATTTACCGGCTGTCGCAGCGGACGCTACACCCGATTGGCACATTGAACGGGCAAATTGGTCAAAACGTATTTTCTTGATCAATGTTCAAAACTTTTTGCCGAGGAAGCTGTTTTGGCAATAAAACCAACATAGAATGCACTAATATGGGAGAATTGAAAGGTTATGTATCACAGGTTATCGGCCCGGTAGTGGATGTACGCTTTGAAGGAGAACAGGATCAGCCAACCACACTGCCTCGCATTCATGACGCGATGGCCCTCTCACGGCCAGACGGCAAACGGTTGATTGTGGAGGTGCAACAGCATATCGGCGAGAACACGGTTCGCACGGTGGCGATGGACACCACCGACGGACTACGGAGAGGCATGGAGGCGATCGCGTTGGGATCACCCATCAATATGCCTACCGGAGAGCAGGTGAAAGGACGATTGATGAATGTCACCGGAGATGCCATCGACGGCATGAGCCCGTTAAGCCGGGATGGCGCACTGCCCATCCATCGGGAGCCCCCCAAATTTGAGGAACTGACCACCACGCAGGAGGTGCTCTACACCGGCATCAAGGTGATTGACCTCTTGGAGCCCTACGCCAAGGGTGGAAAGATCGGCCTCTTCGGCGGCGCGGGTGTAGGCAAAACAGTCTTGATCATGGAGTTGATCAACAATATCGCCAAGAAGAATCACGGCTTCTCAGTCTTCGCCGGCGTAGGTGAGCGTACCCGTGAGGGCAACGACCTGTTGCGAGAGATGATCCAAAGCGGCGTGATCCGCTATGGCGAGGCGTTCAAGCAGCGCATGGAAGCGGGCGGCTGGGACCTGACCCAAGTGGATGCGGCCGAGTTGGCCCAATCACAAGCCACCTTGATTTTCGGACAGATGAACGAGCCACCCGGCGCACGTGCCTCCGTGGCGCTCTCCGGATTGACAGTGGCGGAATCCTTTAGGGATAGCGCACCGGAGGGAGAACAACGAGACATTCTTTTTTTCATTGATAATATCTTTCGCTTTACGCAAGCCGGCTCGGAGGTGTCAGCCCTCTTGGGACGTATGCCCTCCGCCGTCGGCTATCAACCGACCTTGGCCTCGGAGATGGGCGCCATGCAAGAGCGCATCACCTCCACCCGCCGAGGTTCCATCACCTCCGTGCAGGCGGTCTATGTGCCTGCTGACGATTTGACCGACCCGGCTCCGGCCACTACCTTCACCCACCTCGATGCCACCACGGTGTTGAGCCGAAAGATCACGGAATTGGGCATCTATCCGGCGGTCGATCCGTTGGAATCGACCTCACGCATCCTCGATCCGGCCATAGTAGGCCAAGCGCATTACGAGACGGCCCAACGGGTGAAACAGATCTTGCAACGCAACAAGGAGCTGCAAGACATTATCTCCATCCTCGGCATGGAGGAGCTTTCCGACGAAGACCGACTGACCGTGAACCGTGCCCGACGGGTGCAGCGATTCCTCTCGCAACCCTTCGCCGTGGCGGAGCAGTTCACGGGCGTACCGGGTGTGATGGTCTCCATCGAGGATACAATCAAAGGATTTAATCTCATCTTAGACGGCGAGACCGACCAATTGCCGGAGCAGGCCTTCCTCAACGTGGGTACAATCGAGGAGGTTTTCGAGAAGGCGAAACGGCTCTCCGCACAAGCACAATGAAAGGAGGCGACCTGATGAAACTGACAATTGTATCTCCGGAAGGAACCTTGTATGAGGGCACAGCGGATGCCGTGTCATTCCCCGGTCTCTGTGGCTCGTTTGACGTATGGCCTAACCACGCGCCATTTATCGCCGCACTGACCAACGGCACGATTCGCTTTCGCATAGGTGACACCTGGCAGGAGCAACCTATCAAAGGGGGATTCGTGACCGTCAGAGACGATTGCCTGCAAGTCTGTGCCGGATGAATAGACCTATTGTAGCATGTATAATCAGCAAAAGAATCAATTATGAGCAGAAGATTAAAAATAAGATTGCTGGGATTGATCACCTTTGTCAATGCGGTGATCGGCATCACGCTGGGCGGCCTGCTCTATACGATCTGGCCCGACCACTATTTCACGTGGTATCCCACGATCCCCCTCTTTTATTGGTTGACCGCTTTGGCTATGCTCTTCTTTCTTGACCAGGTGAGACACCAGAAGGGTGACGTGACCATCACTACCTACATGTTGGTGCGCCTCTGTAAGTTCACGCTCGCGCTGATCTTCCTCTGGCTCTACGCCGCGCTTGTCCGTGAGCATTTGCGATCTTTTGGATTCACATTGATGCTCTTCTATTTCATCTATCTCAGCATGGAGACCTACATGCTCTATCTGTATGAGCAGAAACGAATGAAACGAGAACGAGAAGAAAAGGAGAAACAGCATGAGGAGAAAAGGTTATAAATGGATGGGATGGCTCTTGGCCCTCTGTTGGCTATGCGCCGTCCCGACACAGGCACAGCAGGAGGTAGATGTGCAGGAGATTGTCTTCACGCACATTCAGGATGCCTACTCGTGGCACATCACCGAGTGGCAAGGGAGGGAGATCTGCATTCCACTGCCTATCATCGTGCGCAACGAGGCGGGCGAATGGAGCCTTTTTTCCGCGGAGCGACTGGCGCATGGGGGCACCTACGAAGGCTATCACATCGCACAGACGGGCGAGTATGCCGGGAAGGTGGTCGCACAGGATGCGACCGGGGCCGAGATACGCCCCTTGGATCTCTCGATCACCAAGAATGTCTGCGCCCTATTTATCAGCTGCGGCCTGTTGGTTAGCCTGGTTTTGGGCATCGCGCATTGGTACAAACGACACCCGATGGAGGTACCGAAAGGTTTTGTCGGCGTGATGGAGGTGCTGATCAGCTACATCCAAGAGGAGGTGATCAAGCCATCCGTAGGCAAGCATTACCACAGCTTCTCTGCCTACCTGTTGACGGTGTTCTTCTTCATCCTGCTCAACAACCTGCTTGGCATCCTCCCGATCTTTCCGGGTGGAGCGAACCTGACCGGCAACATCGCGATCACCGCCGTGTTAGCGATCGGCACGTTCATCGCGACGAACGCATTCGCCACGAAGCAGTATTGGAAGGAGATTTTCTGGCCCCATACGCCGATCTATTTGAAAGTACCGCTTCCCATCATGCCTTTCGTGGAGTTCTTCGGCATTTTCACCAAGCCGATCGCCTTGATGATCCGTCTCTTCGCCAACATCATGGCGGGGCACACCATCATCTTGGCACTTACCTGCTTGATCTTTATCACAGCGGCACAAGGCGTCTTGATTCACACGGGCATGACGGTCGTCTCGGTGTTCTTCTGTGTCTTCATGAACAGTTTGGAGATCTTGGTAGCTTGCTTGCAAGCTTATATATTCACCATCCTCTCCGCGAACTTTATCGGTATGGCCAAGGAGGAATAAAGGAATTAGTATAAAGGAAAAAGTTTAATCATTTAATTATTCAAGTTTATGTTATCTACGATTATGTTACAAGTAGCCGGAGCGGGCATCGCAAAGATTGGTGCCACGTTAGGCGCAGGAATCGCCGCTATTGGCGCGGGAATCGGAATTGGAATGATTGGAAAAGGTGCCGTTGAGTCGATTGGTCGGCAGCCTTCAGCGGCCAGCGAGGTCCGTACCTCTATGGTCATCATGGGTGCGTTGATCGAGGGCGTGGCGCTGTTTGCGATCGTAGTATGCTTCTTGGCCTTGTTTCAATAACTAAAGAGGAGCTACTATGTCGTTATTAACACCAGACAGCGGGTTGCTTTTCTGGATGTTGCTATCCTTTGGCATCGTCTTGGTGATCCTCTCCAAGTTTGGCTTTCCGGTCATCGTGAAAGCCATCGAGGAGCGGAAGGCCTATATTGACCATTCCATCGAGTCAGCTCGCCAAGCCGAGGCACAATTAGCCCATATCCAAGCGGAGTGCGCCCAAAGGCTTGAGGAGGCCAAAGCCCAACAAAACGTCATCCTTCGGGAGGCATACGCCGAGAAGGAGCGCATCCTCGAAGCAGCTCGCCAAGAGGCTACACACGAAGGGCAGAGGCTGATCGAGGAGGCTACCCGACGCATCCGGGAGGAGAAGACACAAGCCATCCGGGAGATGCGTGGCGAACTGGCCGATCTCTCCCTCTCCATCGCAGAGAAGATCATGCGACAAAACTTGGGACGAGGCACCGCACAAGCGGAGGCGATCAATCGCCTATTGGATGAGGCGACAATTTCTAAATCTTGACGGTTATGGATATGGGTATTCTATCAGCACGTTATGCCAAGGCACTCTTCGCCCAAGCGCAAGAGGAGGGCTGCGAAAAGGAGCTCTATCACCACTTTCAACGGTTGGCGATACAGCTCCGCCAAGAGCCGGCCTTACAGATGGCTTTAAGCAATCCTGTGCTCTCAACGAAACAGAAGCTACGCCTCTTGCTCATCGCCGGAGGAGAGCCAGTAGGCGACCTTTATCGCCGTTTCATGGAGGTAGTGATCGCCCATCATCGGGAAGCCCTCCTCCCCTTCCTGGTGCAGAGCTACCTGATGCGCTATCGAAAGGCACAGCGACTCATGCGTGTAGAGATGGAGAGTGCCACGCCGCTTAACGCCGCTACCCGACGACGGCTCATCGAACAGTTGACAGCGACAAGCGGCAATCAGATCGAGCTGCATGAGCAGGTAAACCCGGAACTGATTGGTGGTTTCCGCCTGCGCATGGAGGGGAAACGCATCGATGCCAGCTTCGCCCGCCAGTTAGCCGAGATTCGGGAACAGTGGCTCAACCCCTCGCACGCCTAACCAGTCGCAAAAGGAACAGTGTGAACAGATTTAAATGAAGAAAGTATGACAGATCAGATAAAGATAAGTGAGGTATCCGCTATCCTCAAACAGGAGTTAGCCGGTCTGCAGGCCACCATCCACATGGAGGAGGTCGGCACCGTGTTGCAAGTGAGCGATGGTGTGGTGCGCATCTATGGATTAGAGAATGCCGAAGCCAGCGAGCTTTTGCAGTTCGATAACGGCATGGAGGCCATTGTCATGAACCTGGAGGAAGACAATGTGGGTGCCGTGCTCTTAGGCCCGACCGATCGGGTAAAGGAGGGCGACACGGTGAAACGGACGGGACGTATCGCCTCCATCCAAGTCAGCGAGCAGATGCTGGGTCGTGTGATTGATCCTTTAGGCAATCCGATTGATGGCAAGGGCGAGATTGGCGGTGAGCGTTGCGAGATGCCTTTGGAGCGTAAAGCGCCTGGCGTTATCTACCGGCAACCCGTCAACCAACCGCTGCAAACCGGTATCAAGGCCATCGACGCCATGATTCCGATCGGACGGGGACAACGTGAGCTGATCATCGGAGACCGTCAGACCGGCAAGACCTCCATCGCCATGGATACGATCATCAACCAACGTGAGGGATATAAAACGGGGCATCCGGTCTATTGCATCTATGTGGCAATCGGACAAAAGGGATCAACCATCGCCGCCTTGGTCAACACCCTAAGGGAGCACGGAGCGATGGATTACACCATCGTGGTCAGTGCCACCGCTTCCGATCCTGCCGCCATGCAGTATTTCGCTCCTTTTGCCGGCGCAGCTATCGGGGAGTATTTCCGCGATACCGGTCGGGATGCGCTGGTGGTTTATGACGACCTCTCCAAACAGGCCGTAGCCTATCGGGAGGTCTCTTTGATCTTGCGTCGTCCCTCCGGTCGAGAGGCCTACCCGGGTGATATTTTCTACCTGCACTCCCGATTGTTAGAGCGGGCTGCGAAGATCATCAACCAGGCAGAGGTAGCCCGGCAGATGAACGATCTCCCAGAGAGTCTGCGCGACAAGGTGACCGGTGGTGGCTCACTGACCGCCCTTCCCATCATCGAGACACAGGCAGGAGATGTCTCTGCCTATATCCCGACCAATGTGATCTCCATCACCGATGGCCAGATCTTCTTGGAGACCGATCTCTTCAACCAAGGCAATCGCCCAGCGATCAATGTCGGTATCTCTGTCTCTCGTGTAGGTGGCAACGCGCAATTGAAGGCGATGAAGCAGGTAGCCGGCACCTTGAAGATGGATCAAGCGCAATATCGAGAGTTGGAGTCATTCGCCAAGTTTGGTGGCGAGATGGATCCGGTAACGGCCTTTACCATCGACAAGGGGCGTAAGAACACCCGCCTACTCATTCAGCCACAGCATAGCCCTATGCCCGTAGAGGAGCAGATCGCCATCCTTTATTGCGCCACGAAAGGATTGCTGAAAAACGTGCCGATCGAGCAGGTTCATGCGTTCGAGCGTCGCTTCTTAGAGACTTTGCGCACTACGCACGCACAAGATGTGCTCGCCCCACTCCGACAAGGGTTGATCAATGCGGAGATTCAGCGAACGATAGAGGAGGTAGCTGCTGCGCTCAATGAGGAATTAGAAGAAAGAAGTTAAGAATTAGGAATTAGAAGTTAGGAGTTTATGTCTTCGCTCAAAGAGATAAAGAATCGGATCGTGTCGATCCAGAGCACCCAGAAGATCACTTCAGCCATGAAGCAGATCGCTTCGGCCAAGCTGCATCAGGCACAGAGCCACACCGGGCATACGGTGTCTTACGCCCAGCAGCTATCGGAGTTGTTGCGTGCCTTGATAGCTGCGACAACAAACAGCGCCTCGCCACTCACAGAAGAGCGCCTCGTCAAATGCGTAGCGATTGTGGCTTGCGCCTCCGACACCGGTCTATGCGGTAGCTTCAATGCCAATGTATGGAAACGAGTGGACGCTCGAATCGAGGCTTATCAACAACAAGGTGTCGAGGTGCGGCTCTTCCCGATCGGCCGAAAACTCGTCAATGAATTACAAAAGGCTGGCTATGCCACCGAGAGCGCGACGATAAGCACCGCCTCCACTTACGAGGAGGCGGCCTCTTTTGCCGAGCAGCTCATTGCCCACTTCTTGCAGGGGAAAGTGGATCGGGTGGAATTGCTCTACCACCATTTTAAGAACAGCGCTTCGCAGCCACTGATGGAGCAGACTTTCCTGCCCCTCACGCTGCCTCCCGCAGCGGAAACCACGGGACAAACGCTCTTAGAGCCCTCTGCCGAGGAGTTGCTTGCGCTACTCTTGCCCCGATGGCTCAAGTTCTCTCTCTATGCGGCACTGCTTGATGCCTCTACCGCCGAACATGCCGCCCGCATGATCGCAATGCAGATCGCCAGCGACAATGCCAACGAGCTGTTGCAGACATTGACGCATCAATACAACAAGAGTCGCCAGCAAGCCATTACCAATGAACTGTTGGATATTGTGCAAGGATAGGCGAAGGCATTTTCTTTCGCCGCTATCCCTGCACAAGGCGCGGGAATGTATGTAAATTCCTATTATCTTTGCCCCTCGAAAAAACATAAGGATTACAATTTGTATGCAAATTTCGTTTAAGCCGATTACGTTGGCAGACAAGGCGGCCATCACCGCTTTCACACTCCCCAGCGATTATAAGAATTGCGATTTCTCCTTCGCCAATATGTGTAGTTGGCGATTCCTCTACGATAGCTGCTATGCGGTGGTAGATGGTTTTCTATTGATCCGTTTCCTCATCGAAGACAAAAGTCGTTTTGCCTATATGATGCCCATAGGTTTGCCGGGCAAGACAGCTGCTGATATGGCAGAGGCCATTCGTTGGTTAGAAGAGGATTCGCTTGCCAATGGCCATCCGCTCTGCATGCTGGGCATCACGCCGGAAAACCGTTCGCTCCTGGAAGCGACCCATCCCGATGGATTCTTCTATATCCCCGAACGAGATTATTTCGACTACATCTACCTGCGGGAGGATTTAGCTACGCTCAAGGGCAAGAAGTACCAACCCAAGCGCAACCACATCAATAACTTCAAGAAACGATACACCTACGAATACCTCCCCATCACGCCGGAGATCGTGCCGCAATGCTTAGAGCTGGAACGTCAATGGTTCAAGGTCAACAACGAAAGCGCGGAAGAGGAGGAGGAGTTGAGCGATGAGCGTCGTTCACTGACCTACGCCTTGCACCACGCCGAGGAACTGGACTTGACCGGTGGAGCAATCCGGGTGGAAGGAAAGATCATCGCCTTCTCGTTTGGTGCACCGATCAACCACGACACCTTCGGTGTGCACGTAGAAAAGGCAGACGTGAGCTATGAGGGGGCCTACACGGTGATCAACCAGGAGTTTGCCGCTCACCTTCCCGAGCAATACACCTACGTCAATCGAGAGGAGGATCTGGGCATCCCCGGTTTACGGCAAGCCAAACTATCCTACCAGCCTGCGATCTTGTTGGAAAAAGGCGCAGCCATAAAGAAACTGCCCGAATTAACGCCGGAGTCATGAACAGCCGGAAAGAACAGGTCATCGACCTCTGGCGCACCTGCTTCGGAGACCCGGAACCTTTCATCCGGCTCTTCTTCGAGCAGGTCTATCGAGACGAATATACATTGACATGGGAGCGGAAAGGGCGTGTCGTCTCCGCCCTGCAAATCCTCCCCTACACCCTCTGTTATTATGGCGAGATGATTCCGGTAGGTTATATCTGTGGGGTCTCCACGCTACCAGAAGAGCGGGGCAAGGGCTACATGAAGCAGCTCATGGCACAAGCGGAAGTGGAACTGAAACGCAGAGGTCTCGCCCTCGCCACGTTGATTCCTGCTGAGCCTTGGCTGTTTGACTACTATGCCCGCATGGGTTATACGACCACCTTCGATTACGCATGGAAAAGCTATGAACTTGCGGAAAGGGCAGAGAGCCCCACCGATCTTTTTCTGCAAGCGGAGCGACTTCCCGATGCGGATCTTCCGGCACTGCATACCTATTTGGATCGGAAACTGCGGGAACGCCCCATCTGCCTCCTCCACACAGTTGCTGATTTAAAGGTAAATCTCATCGACTTTTGGCAATCGGGCGGTGGTCTCTTCACGCTGCGAGACACAGCGAAACAAATCTCAGGAATGGCCTTCGTGCTTTTCGAGGCGGAGATCCACGAATTACTGATCAAGGAGTGGCTGACGGAAGATGAATCCACAGCACACCACTTTGCGCAACTACTGCTACGCCATTTTCAAGCGAAGCGGGTGCTCATCAAATCCCCAGCCACAACCGCTGCCGAGCGGCATCCTTTCGCCATGGCACATTTGGTAGATCCCGATGTGCTTTGCCGAGCTTGGCTGCGTCATCATCCCGGTGCAGCCTCGATGGAGGAGCTGCGAGCGATGCCGCCCCAGCTCCTCACCCAACTCGTTTTGGATTATCCGCAACGAGCGGCTTTCCTCAGCCTGATGCTGGATTGAAGACAGCTGATCTTGTCAGCTTCAATATCGATACAACTGATGCGAGAAAACATTGCCCATAAGCTCAAAAAACAATGGGCAACGGCTGAAAAAACATTGCCCATGATTTTTCAAATCCACGGGCAACGTTTTCTAAAACGATGGGCTATGTTTTTCAAAACTACGGGCAATGAAATTTATCGCTACGGGATGTGTTGGATCAAGTCAATAACCGTAGGGGTAAGCAAAGCCGTGAGGATACCGTTGAGTGTAAGTCCAAGACTGGCGTATGCCCCAACAAACTGGTCCCGATCCATGGCCGCAGAGGTACCGATGGCATGAGAAGCAGCCCCCATAGATAGACCGAGCGCCATAGGATTGCTGACATGCCCCACGGAGAGCGTCTTGAATCCAATGATTGCTCCGATAAGTCCCGTTATCACTACGATAGCTGCTGTAAGCGAAGGGATTCCACCCAACACCTGCGTCACTTCCATAGCAATCGGAGTGGTTACGGATTTGCTTGCAAGCGACATTAACACTGTATCAGAGGCTCCCAGCACCTTGGCTATGATCACCACACTCACGATGCCGGCGATGCAACCCACCATTTGCGATGCCAATATGGGCAAAAACTGACGCTTAATGGAGGAGAGCTGAAGATAGAGCGGTACACCAAGGGCTACAACCGCTGGCTTCAACCAAAAATCGATCATCTTGGCACTCTCATGATAGGTGTCATAGGGAATATCCATCGAGAGAAGAAAGACGATGATGACTGCTATTGCCACAAGTATGGGATTGAAAAGTACCCAACCCAGACGACGCTGTATGATCTTAGCGGCATAGAACACGCCGAACGTGAAAGCGAGCATGAAATATTCGTTGCATAGGATTGTTTTCATATTGTCGTATGTTTGCTGATTTTGAATTTCCTATATCTGTTATTCCTGTTTCTTCGAATGTATTTTCTCAAGCACCTTGTTCTCTCCTTTGCTCACCACTTGATGCGTGTGGCCTGTGACGAGTAGCACAATGATGGTGCTCAAAAGCGTAGCCAAAGTTATGGGCAGGATTTCCATCTTTATTACGTCAAAATAGAGCATGAGTGCCACTCCAGGCGGTACGAAGAAGAACCCAAGATTGGCTATGAGAAAATCTGTCAGACCACGCACCCATTCCAGTTTAACGATTTTAAGTTTCAATAAAAGCGTGAGAGTGAGCATACCAATGATGCTTGCCGGCAATTTCACACCCGTTACTCTGACTATGAGTTCACCAAAAGCGAGGCAGCCGAATAAAATAAAACATTGTCTTACCATAATAAGAATAACTTAAATAATCTAAATCTAATCTTGCTTTCAAGGCGCAAAGTTAGAAAAATTTTCGCAGCCTATGAAAACAGCTTTTTCAATGTCAGGTAGAAGGTAGAATGGGTGAAACCGGAGAGCTGACCTCTACGAACATCAAGCGTATGCTCCAAAGCGCTGACCTCCTCCTCCGTGAGCACGCCCTGCTGGCCGAAACGCTCCACTTTCCGCTTCTCATCGCTGAGCAGGATACGGATGGCTATGTGTGTCACCGCATGGCGATAGGCCTTCGGGTAGCGCTTGATCACCCGTTCTCGCACGGCATCCATACGACTGATGTTCTCCTCGATCTCCTTATGGATCACCTTCTGCTGCTCCTTGCCCATTCGGCTCATCACGTTCGCCGAAAGTGACTGCTCCAGAAAATGCAAGCTACTCTGTTGCAACAGATAGAAACCATATCCTAATTCATAAACAGCCGTGATCTGCCGACGATAGGCAAAACTGATCCATTCGAAAAGGTTGGGCAGGCGGAAACGATCGCCCAACACGAAAATACGGTCACAATAGTGGAAGATGGAGGGACGCACATTCAGTGGATGGTTTCCGTCCGCATCATAGAGCTCGTCAAGCGAGTTCATCAACCGACGGAATACGGCCTTCGAGATAGCTCCCTCTTCATAGAGGTTATGCAGCTCCGATTTCTCTTGATCGAGGATGCGCAAGCGTATCTCGGCCAACAACTCTGGTTTCTGCAGGTAGCAACGGGGACGCTCCGGCTTCTCCGGCAGATAGGCTTCCACCTGTGTCCAATCTGCCGCCTTTAGATCCTCACTCTGCTGCAAACGCTGCAAGGTGTTCTCTCCCTCGGTACGCAGATAGCCCCGGATGTTGAAGTTCATCAGGTTGCGGGCTGTGGAGGTATTGATTAATCCCAAACGATTGAGCAGCCAGCGCATGGTGGTGGCATTTACACAGAGCGTCAGCGTCACGACACCGGCGGTCAGGAACAACACTTGGTCGCGAATCTCCTCCGGTATGCCTGGCGTGTAGGAGACCATCAAGGCCAACGTCATACCCAACGCACCACGCAGTCCTCCCCAAGTCAAGACCACCGACTCCTTCCGGTTCAGTCCGTAGCCAATGCGCTTCATCAAGGGATAGAGCAGGGTGATCATGGCGTAACGAATCAGGTTGAGCGCCACATACACCAACAAGAGGATGCCAAAGGCAGTCCAGGTGAAATGAATCTTGCCGGCGATGATCACACCAACAATAATAAAGATAAGGGTATTGGCGGCATAGGTCAGCAAATCCCAAAAACGTCCCATGAAGTTATTCACCTCCGGACGCAAACGAGGCTTACCCACATAAGAGATGGTGAGACCAAATGCCAACAGCGCGATCACGCCAGAAACATCCAAGCTATGCTGTGCTAAGATAAAGGTGAGGTAAGCGGAGAGAATGATCACACTGTTCTGCACATTCTCCTCCGAGTTTATGCGTGTGATGAACCAGATCACCCCCTGTGCCATCACGAAACCCAACAACAGACTCATCACCATCACATAGCAAAACTCCAGAAGAGGGGCACCATACGATTCACCCGCCGTCAGGAAGGGACCAATGAAAAGCATGAAGCAGACGATACCCGTACCATCGTTGAGGATAGACTCCGCATCGACCAAGGTAGAGAAACGCTTACTGGTCTTCAACTCATGCAACAGGGCGACCACCGCCACTGGGTCAGTCGCACTGATCAAGGCACCAAACATCAAGGCAAAGGTCCATCCCCATCCGGCAAACTGGGGCACGACAGCTCCGATACCCACCATCAGCAAGCCGGTCAGCAACATCGAGATCACCAAGCCGGGTGCCGCTAACAAGACGGCATTGACCATGGTCTTCTTGAAAATGTGCATGTTCAGCTCGTATGCTGCATCAAAGATCAAGATAGGCAGAAAGAGATAAAGGATCAGGTCCGGATGGATATTGACCACGGAGTCAATGCCCATTGATATAGCCGATTCCGCCCCGAAGAGCCCCATCCTATTGAGTGTGCCCACACCAAGGCCCACCGCAAACAGTCCCACCGTATAGGGTATTCTCGTCTGCCGAAGCAGGACACTCAACAACGCACCTACGACCAGCCCCATGATAGCCATGGACAACGGGATCAAAAAAGTATTTTCTTCCATACCTATATCTTTTTCGTGTATCTATTCCAAAAATCAGATAGCTATCTCTGTCAATTTACCTGTTACCGAGTCGATCACGAAGCCACGCACAGTGATGTCATGCGGCAGCAACGGGTGATTACGGATCTGCTCCACGGTCTCATGCACAGAGCCCTCAGAGGTATCAAAACCGGAGAGCCAGCTCTCGAAGTCGATACCGCAGTAACGGATCATGTCGATACTCTCTTGCTTGATGCCTCTCGCACGCATCTGGCGAATCATCTCCTCCGCATTCATGTGCTTCGCACCGCAATCGGTATGGCCAATCACCATGATCTCCTCTACACCCAACTCATAGATCGCCACCATCAGGCTGCGAATCACACTACCAAAGGGGTGAGAGATGATCGCTCCCGCATTCTTGATGATCTTCACATCCCCATTCTTGATGCCCAATGCCGCAGGCAACAGCTTGGTCAAGCGGGTATCCATGCAAGAGAGAATCGCGATCTTCTTATCAGGATATTTATTGGTGATATACTGCTCATACCCCTTGTTCTTTACGAACGTCTCGTTGAAACTTAATAATTCGTCTATCATATTTCGTTCTATTATATTCGACCTTTATTTATCTTCCTATATAACACCAAAATGGTGCAAAGCGTTCATGATTCCATCCTCATCCACTGAGGTGGTCACCCAATCGGCAGCCGCTTGCACTTCAGTGGTTGAATTGCCCATCGCTACGCCTATGCCTGCATGACGCAACATCGGGATGTCGTTACCTCCATCCCCGAAGGCCATGGTCTCCTCCAAAGCGATGCCATAGTGCGCAATGATGTGGTCGATACCAATCGCTTTGCTGCTCCCCTGGGGCACCACATCGGCGAACAGCGGGTTCCAACGGGTCGCCTCGCAATGCGGTAACACGGACATGATCTCCTGCTCATTATCGTCCTGAAAAAAGGCGATCAGCTGAAAGACCTCCTTCCCGTTGTTCTCCTCCAAGGGACGGATAGGAGGCAAGGGAAAATTGAGCAACCCATAAAGGGAGCGAGCATTATCGTCAATGTAGTTTTGGAAAAGCCCATCCTCCTCCACCAACGCACAGGGGAAAGGTTTCTCCTGCTGGTAGCGGATCAATGCCTCGATGTCCGCACTCGGGATGGAACGTTTGTAGATCACCTCATTGCCTGCGATACAATAGCCTCCATTTAAAGTGATATAGCCATCAAATTGGAGTGTACCCAGGTTATTGATAGAGCCTCGTTGCCTGCCGGTAGCGATGAACACCTTCACTCCCTTCTCCCGCAACGCCGCCAAAGCGGCCACAGTCGAGGGAGGTACCTCATGAGTCTTGAAGCTCACCAACGTCCCGTCAATATCGAAAAAAACTGCTTTTATCATTGTCTCGTTCGTTTTCACTGAGAAGCAAAGAGGGCGGTGCACCCTACAAAGATGTACCGCCCCCCGCCTTATGAATTAGGAAAAGTGATTTATGCCTCAACATCCCAGTTCTGAGCGGCCATACGCTTATAGCTGCGCAGACGCCACTTCGCATTGTCCTCAGCAGCCTGGAACAACTCAGCGGCCTCAGCCGGATACTGTTTCATCACAGAAGCGAAGCGAACCTCACCCTTCAGATAATCCTGGAACTTGCTCCAATCCGGCTCCTTGCTATCAAGCGTGAACGGGTTCTTACCCTCAGCCTCCAACGCAGGATTGTAGCGCCACAAGTGCCAGTAACCACACTCAACAGCAGCCTTCTCCTCAGCCTGAGACTTGCCCATACCCTTCTTCAAACCGTGGTTGATACAGGGAGCGTATGCGATTACCAATGACGGACCATCGTAAGCCTCTGCCTCGCGAATAGCCTTCAAGCACTGAGCTTGGTCAGCACCCATCGCAATCTGAGCCACATAAACGTAGCCATAAGTCGTAGCGATCAAGCCCAGATCCTTCTTGCGGACACGCTTACCAGCGGCAGCGAACTTCGCAATCGCACCTACCGGCGTAGCCTTAGAAGACTGACCACCCGTGTTAGAATATACCTCTGTATCCAATACCAAGATATTTACATTCTTACCAGAAGCGATCACGTGATCCAAACCACCGTAACCAATATCGTAGGAAGCACCATCACCACCGATGATCCACTGGCTTCTCTTCACGAGGAATTGCGTCAAGCCCTTCAGCTTACCACAGATCTCGCAACCCGAAGCGGCACCAGCCTCGATCAACGGAACCAACTTAGCGGCAGCGGCCTTGCTTGCCTCAGCATCCTTCTGACCTGCGATCCACTCCTCAGCGGCAGCCTTGAACTCAGCGGGAGCCTCAGACTCCAACGCAGCCTTCAACAGCGCCTCGATGCGCTCGTGCATCTTCTCGTCTGCCAAGACCATACCCAAACCGAACTCGCAGAAGTCCTCGAACAATGAGTTTGCCCAAGCCGGACCCTGACCCTTCTCATTCGTTGTGTAAGGCGTTGAAGGTACAGAACCAGAGTAGATAGAAGAACAACCTGTTGCATTAGCCACCATCTGACGGTCGCCAAACAACTGCGTCAACAGCTTCACATACGGAGTCTCACCACAACCGGAGCATGCGCCTGAGAACTCAAACAACGGTGTAGCGAACTGAGAGTTCTTCACGTTAGACTTCACGTCAACCAGGTGCTGCTTAGAAGAAACCTTCTCTACGCAGTAATCCCAGTTAGCAGCCTCAGGCAGCTGACCCTCCAACGGAACCATAGACAGCGCCTTGTTGCCCTTGAAGCCCGGACATACATCCGCACAGTTGCCGCAACCCAAGCAGTCCATAACGTCCACCTGCATACGGAACTTCATGCCCTTCATGGCAGCCGGAGCCTTCACGTCGATCATTGCAAAGTTTGCGCCAGCCTGCTCCTCGTCGTTCAATACGAACGGACGGATAGATGCGTGAGGACAAACGTAAGCACACTGGTTACACTGGATACAGTTCGCACTGTTCCATACCGGAACAAAGGCAGCCACACCACGCTTCTCATACTTCGCAGTGCCCTGATACCAAGTACCATCCTCGATACCCTTGAACGCAGAAACCTTCAACAGGTCACCATCCTGTGCGTTGATCGGACGAACTACCTCGTTGATGAAAGCCGGGTCGTTGTTAGCCGCCTTCTCGTCAGCAGGCAGATTTGCCCATGCGGGATCAACAGCCAATTGATGATACTCACCACCACGATCTACGGCAGCGTAGTTCTTGTTAACAACGTCCTCACCCTTCTTACCATAAGACTTCACGATGAACTTCTTCATCTGCTCGATCGCCAAGTCAACAGGGATGACACCCGTGATGCGGAAGAAAGCACTCTGCAGGATCGTGTTCGTACGGTTGCCCAAACCGATCTCCTGCGCAATCTTTGTCGCATTAATATAATAAACCGTGATGTTCTTCTGAGCGATGTAGCGCTTCACGTTGTTCGGCAAGTTCTTTGCCAACTCCTCGCCCTCCCAGATGGTGTTCAACAGGAAGGTACCGTTCTGACGCAAACCACGCAATACATCATACATGTGCAGGTAAGCCTGTACGTGGCAAGCCACGAAGTTCGGCGTGTTCACGTAGTAAGTAGAGCGGATCGGATGATCACCGAAACGCAAGTGTGAACAGGTGAAACCACCAGACTTCTTAGAGTCGTATGCAAAGTAAGCCTGGCAATACTTGTTGGTGTTGTCACCGATGATCTTCACGGAGTTCTTGTTAGCACCGACCGTACCGTCTGCACCCAAACCGTAGAACTTCGCCTCGAACATACCGTCAGCATCGAGCGCGATCTCCTCTTTCTTAGGCAGAGAGGTGAAAGTCACGTCATCCTCGATACCCAGTGTGAACTGGTTCTTCGGCATCGGCAACGCCAAGTTCTCATAAACCGCCAAGATTTGTGCCGGAGTAGTGTCCTTAGAACCCAAACCATAACGACCGCCTACGATCAACGGGGCATTCTCCTTACCATAGAAGCACTCCTTCACGTCGAGATACAACGGCTCACCGTTTGCACCCGGCTCCTTCGTACGATCCAACACGGCGATACGCTTTGCCGTTGCCGGAACAGCCGCCAAGAAATGCTTAGCGGAGAAGGGACGATACAAGTGAACAGATACCAAACCAACCTTCTCACCCTTAGCGGCCAAGTAGTCGATTGTCTCACGGATAGCCTCCGTTACAGAGCCCATGGCGATGATCACACGCTCAGCGTCGGGAGCACCATAGTAGTCAAACAAACCATGAGGACGACCCGTGATCTTGCTGATCTCGTTCATATACTCCTCAACGATAGCCGGCACTGCGTCATAGAAAGCGTTAGAAGACTCACGATGCTGGAAGAAGTGATCGGGGTTCTCTGCCATACCACGTGCCACCGGATGCTCCGGGTTCAACGCACGCGCACGGAAATCTGCCAATGCCTGCTGGTCGATCAACGGAGCCAAATCATCACTCTCCAACTTCTCGATCTTCTGGATCTCATGAGAAGTACGGAAACCATCGAAGAAGTTCACGAACGGCACACGGCTCTTCAACGTAGCCAAGTGAGCCACGCCCGCCAAGTCCATCACCTCCTGCACAGAGCCCTCGCACAACATAGCGAAGCCTGTCTGACGGCAAGACATCACATCCTGATGGTCACCGAAGATACACAACGCATGAGAAGCCAACGTACGTGCAGACACATGGAAGACGCACGGCAGCAACTCACCGGCGATCTTATACATGTTCGGGATCATCAGCAACAAACCCTGAGAAGCCGTGTAAGTCGTAGTCAACGCACCGGCTTGCAAAGAGCCGTGAACAGCACCGGCAGCACCACCCTCAGATTGCATCTCCTGCACCTTGACGGTCTCGCCAAAAATGTTCTTACGCCCTGCGGCAGCCCATTCATCCACATGCTCAGCCATAGTAGATGACGGGGTGATGGGATAAATTGCGGCAACTTCACTGAACATATAAGAAATATGCGCAGCAGCCTCATTACCATCACAAGTGATAAATTTCTTTTCCTTTGTCATAGACTTAAAACTATTAGTACTTTAAAATATCTCTCTCAATTTTACATTCAATATAAGAAGCCAAACAACCAGAGCGGGATTACGTTGCCAGCACCAGCCTCAACCTTATCCACCGCATAAAACAGCTCCGCATTGTTCCTCGCTGGTAAGCCCTCCTCCACTCGGAAAGGATAGCGACCATTCACTAAGAAGCGAGCGTTGCGTCCACCTTCGTTCACTTTGTTATCTTTCAACAATTGATTGAAGAAGAACGTCTCCCTCACCGTCTGCACATTCACCTCAGCCGGGCGAACGGGATACATCAGGTTCGAGTTATACGGATACACATAGGCAGGCTTCTTCGGGAAACGCTCTCCCTCCGGATAAAGCATGTTCACCAGTCGTGCGTCCGACAGATACTTGATGTAATTCATCACCGTCGCTCTGGATGCGCCAATCTCTTTGCTCAGCTGGCTCACGTTCGGCGAATTAGGCGCCGTCACTGCAAGCAGATAGAGCAATCGTCGCAGCTTTGGCAGATAGGTTTGCTCAATCTGTTTGATATACAGCACATCCACCTCCAGCATCATGTTCATGGTTTTCAACAGATTCTCCGAGAAGTTTCGCTTCTCCAAAAAGAAAGGATAAAACCCATGATGCAGATAGTCCTGAAAATAATCCAACGGTTTCACCTTCGTACAGATCTCCTGCGCAATCTCCCGATGTCGATGCATCACCTCCTCGAACGAATAAGCCGGGAAAGCATTGCCCGACATCAAGTTCAAGAACTCCCTGAATGAGAAGCCCCTCAAGTTATAAGAGACCACCCGCCCCGAGAGATCCGGATTCTCCTCCTTCAAGCGCATTACCGACGAGCCAGAGAACACGATCCGCAAATCCTCGAACGTGTCATAAAGGTAGCGCAACTCCCTCGACCAATTGGCATATTTAAACACTTGATCGATCAGCAATACACGTCCACCCTTCGCCCTAAACGCCGTAGCGAAATCCACCAACGTACGCTCCGTGAAATAGAAATGATTCAGATTGATATAAAGACAAGCCCTGTTATCTGCTCCAAAATGCTCCCTCGCATAATCAAGCAAGAAAGTCGTTTTGCCGACACCTCGGGAACCTTTGATGCCAATCAAGCGATCCTCCCAGTTGATCTCGTCCATCAACCCTCTCCGCACCGGAGCGTAGAGATGATCCACCAAGTATTTATGTGTCCTAAAAAATGCCTCCACTTTACTTACTTTACGGCCCACCTTCCCTTTCGGGATTATGCAGGCGCAAAGATACACATTTTATCGAATTTGCAATGCTGAGTTTGCAATTTGAATGGATTTTTAGGTTTGCAGCTCCCCTATCCCAATTCGATTACCTCCAAATCGTCGGGCACATGGATAGAACCGGTGAAAACCGTGGCCGCCTCCTTCGTATAGCGCGCACGGCGTTGCGCAAGCGTGTCCTCCTCGGTGTGATAGAGGATCAGGTTGCGCGCATGCAGGCGCTCCGCATCACGAGCCGCGTCCAAGGCCGTGCTATGATTTTTCTCATACGGCTTATACCGCTCCCGATCGGCATAAAGACAGAAAGCCTCGCTCATCAGCCAGTCAGCGCCCTCCGCATAGCGCGCATTGACCTCGTTATAAGGCTCATCGCCCAAGCAGGTCAGGCGAATATCTCCCGGCAACAGGGCCGTGAAGCCAAACTGCTGCTCCTTCGTCGAATGGATGTCGAAACATTGCAGCCGCATGTCGCCCACCTCGAAACGATCCCCTTCCCGCAACTCCTTGAATGCAATGCGATCCGGCATCTTATCAATCAACTTTTTAGGCAGCAGCATCTGGCAAAAAGAGGTCAACACATCCAACACACGTCGATGGCTGAAGATACACAACACAGCAGGCGTTTTCCGTTGCAACGTCAAACGGATGAGCCAGATAGCGCCTAACACATGATCCGTATGCGCATGGGTGATGTAGAGATCCGAAATCGTTCCTCGCTCGATACCGGCACGTTCCAACTGACTCAGGATGCCATTGCCACCTCCGGTGTCCACCAACAAATGTTTACCACTGCTGCTTGTCAAGACAAAACAGGTATTAAAACACCTTGTGACCAGCGCGCTGCCAGTTCCTAACATCGTGATTCTATTTTTCATCATTCGTAGTTTGTCCTAAAAATCTAAAAAAGAGCAGCGCAAACATAGCGATTTTATGGCGATCTCACACAAAGATCAAGCGAGAAAAGATCCGCCGCCCGGCACCCTCCGTAAATTCATCGAATCAAACAGGGGGATTCGTCGAAAAACGGGTTCAAAATGGACGATGGGGCGCACGAGATAACCCAATTTTTGGCTACCTTCGTCCCCGTAATCAAATCAATAAAACCCAAAGAAAAATGAAGAAAATCGCATTATTTTGCATGATGTGCATGCTGATGGCTGCCAGCACACTCGCAGCTCACGCACAAGGAGAGTCCAAAGACTATTTCATTGGTCAATGGTTAGTGAAAATCCAAGATCTGCCCGTCGATATCGAGGAGATGACAGTAGATGTAACTCGTGTGGATGGAAAACTGAAGGTGAATCTCTCCGCAGATGGACAGCAGATCGAGGTGGAGCAGGTGACCGAGCGGGAGAAATCGATCACGTTCTACTTCAACGGCAACGGCTTCGACGTAGACATGACGCTCGTGAAGAAGAATCAGAACGAAGTGACGGGCGACATGCTCAGCCAGTTCGACCTGACCGGCAAGCGGATCACGAAAGCAGCCAAGGGAGGCAAAGGCAAGAAGAAATAACAGTAAAAGCAACATGAAGAAAACAAAGATCGCATTCTCTGGCATTGGAGGAGTTGGAGGATACTATGGAGGACGGATGGCTGCTCGCTATGCGGAAGATCCACAAGTGGAAATTAATTTTATGGGGCGCGGGGAGAACTTGCGAGCGATCCAATCCCAAGGAATCACAATCCAGCTCGAACAGGAAGGGAAAACGATCGTAGCCCATCCCGACAAAGCGACCGATATTCCAGCCGAGATCGGCCCCGTCGATTACCTCTTCTGTTGCACAAAAGGCTACGACTTGGAGGCAAACATCCGTCAGCTTCAACCGATGATTGGTCCAGATACAATCATCATCCCCTTACTGAACGGATTGGGTATCCCCGAACGCATCCAAGCCTTATGCCCAGGACGAACCATTTGGGGCGGGTGTGTCTATACTGGAAGAAATTTTATATGATCTCCACCGCAGCCACCACCACCAGCTATTTCGATCAACCTTTGAATGAAGTCATCGCTCAGCATCATGATGACTTCATCGCTATCAGCGAGGAGTTGGCAGCTGTGGCACATGCCGCTCATGCAGGATTGCCTGAAGACACCGTTGCGTCCTCCTTAGCCGCTCAGCAGATGATGCCTCCCGGCTCAACCACCTCCATGCACACCGACTTCAAGAACGGCAAACCCACAGAATTGGAAAGCCTCACCGGTTACGTCATCCGTTTAGGCGAACAGTTAGGCATCGCTACACCAACCTACCGGCGGATGTATGAGAAACTGCGCTTATAGTAATCCAAGCAAACGAGTCATTAACTTATTGAATGCGCCTCTAAAACTTATTGAATGCGCCACCAAAACTTCAATCCATGCCTTGGATTTTGTAATCCAAAGCTTGGATTATACAGTTCAAGGCTTGGATTGTATAATCCAAAGTTTGGATTTAAGTTTTACCGGCTCTTCGAAAAGTTTATCTCAGAACAGAGCAACTTTTTTCCACTATAAAGGAGAAAAAGACTTGGGGAATGCGGGGAGAATCGTTATTTTTGCTCGCTCAATCCATCATGCACTTTCCGGTTATTCCAGGAAAGTGCCAGATGGGTTATCACTTAAAAAAATCGGATCGCTATGCAGTGCAAATTATTAGTCTTAGACGTAGATGGTACATTATTGAATGACCAAAAAGAGATTACACAGCGTACCCATGCCGCCCTATTGAAGGCACAACAGATGGGTGTACATATCGTATTAGCCTCCGGACGCCCTACCAAAGGAGTACAGCCCTTGGCGGAAGCCTTGGAACTGAACCACTATGGGGGCTTTATCCTTTCCTACAACGGCGGACAAATCATCAATGCTCAAACAGGTGAGCTGCTGTTTGAAAAGCGTATCAATCCGGAAATGATTCCTTATCTCTACCGGAAAGCGAACGAGAATGGCTTTACCATTTTCACTTATCACCAAGATTTCATTTTGACGAACGATCCGCACAACCCGCATGTGCAGGAGGAGGCGGAACTGAACAAGATGCGCATCATCGGGACCGACAAGTTTATCGAGGCGGTCGATTTCTCGCCTTGCAAATGTATTTTGACCAGCGATGATGGCGAGGCCTTGCGTGGCTTGGAGAACCACTGGAAACGGCGGTTGGATGGTGTGCTGGAGGCTTTCCTCACGGAGGATTATTTCTTGGAGGTAGCTCCCCATTTCATCAATAAAGGCAACACGTTGGCCGTCTTGATGGAGATGCTGAAGGTGACCACAGAGGAGGTCGTAGCCATTGGCGACGGTGTAGCGGATGTCTCGATGCTGCAATTGGCAGGCACAGGCGTGGCGATGGGCAACGCAAGAGATTCCGTGAAGGCCTGTGCCGATTTCACGACACTGCCTAACACAATGGATGGTGTGGCCGTAGCGGTCGAGAAGGCGATCTTAGCTACAATCCGCCCGGCGGATGTACCCCTGGATCAGCTGAACGCCCGTTCTAAACATGCCTTGATGGGTAATCTCGGCATTCAATACACCTATGCTTCGGAAGACCGAGTGGAGGCCACGATGCCGGTGGATGAGCGGACGCGCCAACCTTTTGGCATCCTGCATGGAGGTGCGACCTTGGCTTTGGCAGAGACTGTAGCCGGTATGGGCTCTATGATTTTAGCCAAGCCGGATGAGATGGTGGTAGGTATGCAGGTCAGCGGTAGCCACGTCTCCTCAGCACACGAGGGCGACACGGTGCGTGCGGTCGGTACCATAATCCATAAGGGACGCTCCTCGCACGTGTGGAATGTAGATGTGTTCACTTCGACCGATAAGCTGGTCTCCAGCGTGCGTGTCGTGAACAGCATTTTGAAAAAGAAATAATGGATGCCATAGACCAAACAATCGACAATCATATCGCAGCGGGCCAAGCCTTCGCCGCTTGGATCGGGCCGGGCGAACAACAGATTCATTATGCCCTCCAGCGACAAGGCCGTCCGCACGAATTATCTTCCATTGCCCAACTGAAAGGGATGCGGGGCTTCGTGATGGCTCCTTTCCAACTGAGCGAGGCGCATCCCATCGTGGTATTGGAACCCGACGAGCTGGGGGAATGGGCTGTTCCTGCCTTCACGAAAGCGAGCGATAAGGAGGCATCCTCCGAGAAGCGTCTCTTCCCGGTGCCGGAGGCAGCTTATGCCCAGCGTTTCGCCGACTTCACAGCGCCGTTACTCCACCATACAGATCGTAAATTGGTGCTCTCCCGTAAGCAATCGGTCCCAAGACAGACGGGATTCTCCGTAGGGAAGAGTTTCTTGGCGGGCGTGGCTCGTTATATCCGTTCGTTTGTCTATCTCTGCCACACACCACAGACAGGCACCTGGATGGGCTGCACACCGGAAATCCTGCTCTCTGGCGAGCAGCCTAACTGGCATACCGTAGCCTTGGCGGGGACACAACCTCTGCGCAATGGGCAGATAGAGGAGCAATGGAACCCCAAAAACCGACATGAACAACGGTTAGTAGCGCAATACATCCACGACCAACTGCAAACCTTAGGGATCGAGGGAAAAGAGCAGGGTCCCTACCCCGTCCGTGCGGGAGAGGTCTGCCACTTGAAGAGCGACTTCTATTTCTCCCTACCCGATCCCACGCAAATCGGTGAGCTATTGGAGCGACTACATCCCACGCCAGCTGTCTGCGGATTGCCCAAAGCGTGGGCCTTGCGTTTCATCCAAGCGGCAGAGGGATATGATCGTACCTACTATTCCGGCTTTATCGGCTGGCTCGACCCGGAAGGACACAGCGACCTCTACGTCAACCTGCGTTGCATGCAAATCAAGTCCACCCATTTCGAGCTGTATGCCGGAGGCGGTCTATTGGGAGCCTCACAACTGGCCGAGGAATGGCAAGAGACTGAGATCAAATTAGACACAATGCGCCGATTGCTTCATACAACATGTTAAACCTCGAAATTCAGATAACAGGTGTTTAGTGATAAAAAGAATATTCTACAATTAGTGGCGCTCTTAAAAGCGCACGGCGTACGCAACATCGTTTGCTGTCCGGGCAGTCGCAACACGCCCCTCTTGCAAACGTTGAACGAGGAGGAGTTTTTTCAATGCCATGCGGTCACCGATGAACGAAGTGGAGCTTTCTTCGCCTTGGGATTGGCCCTGCATGGAGGCAAACCGGCCGCTGTCTGCTGTACTTCTGGATCGGCTTTGCTGAATATCCATCCCGCAGTAGCGGAAGCCTTCTACCAACAAGTTCCTTTAGTGGTCATCTCCGCCGACCGTCCCTCCGCATGGATCGGGCAGATGGATGGACAGACCCTCCCCCAACCGGGCGTATTCGGCTCGTTAGTTAAGTGCTCGGTGCAATTGCCCGAGATCCATACCGAGGAGGAGGAATGGCATTGCAACCGATTGATCAACGAAGCCCTGCTCGCTTTGCATCACCACGGGAAAGGTCCGGTGCACATCAACGTGCCCATCGCTGAGCCGCTCTTCCAATTCACCACGGAGCAGCTGCCCGAGGTGCGTGTGATCACCCGCTACCAAGGACTGAACGTCTATGACCGTCAATATGACGAGCTGATCGCTCGCTTGAACGGTTATAGCAAACGGATGGTGATCGCCGGGCAGATGAGCCTGATCTACCTCTTCGAGAAGAAGATCTGCAAATTACTCTATAAGCATTTCACCTGGCTGACCGAGCACATCGGAAACCGCATCGTGCCGGGATTGCCAATCAAGAACTTTGATGCCTTGCTGTATGCGCTTCCCGAAGCGGAGCAGGAGCAGCTGAAACCGGAGTTGGTGATCACCTATGGGGGACACATTGTCTCTAAACGCCTAAAGACCTACTTGCGGAATCATCCGCCCAAAGAGCATTGGCATGTCTCGCTCGATGGAGAGGTAGTCGATACCTTCGGCTGCCTGACCACCGTCATCGAGATGGATCCCTTCGAGTTCTTAGAGAAGATTGCCTACCTGTTGGATAATCGCCAAGTGGAATACCCGAAAGGTTGGGAATACCGCTCCAAACGGATTCCGGAGCCTCAGTT
Organism: Parabacteroides sp.; assembly: GCA_022775005.1. Lineage (GTDB taxonomy): Bacteria > Bacteroidota > Bacteroidia > Bacteroidales > Tannerellaceae > Parabacteroides. Next base: position 15,454 of record JALFJR010000094.1, on the reverse strand, counting down.
TGACTATTCCGAGATGGCCGCTGTCGGTGCGTTGCTCCATGCGCTACCCGCTGAATCAGCCCTACACTTGGCCAACAGTTCGGCGGTGCGCTACGCCCAGCTATACACCCTCCCCGATAGCGTAGAGGTTTGCTGTAACCGTGGTGTGAATGGCATTGAGGGAACGCTCTCTACCGCTATGGGGTATGCCTTGGCCTCTGCCCGCCTCAATTTCGTGGTGATAGGCGATCTCAGCTTCTTCTACGATATGAATGCGCTGTGGAACCGTAACCTGCGGCCGAATCTACACATCCTGTTGCTGAACAACGGTGGTGGAGAGATTTTCCAATCCCTGCCAGGCCTGCAACTCTCCGAGAAAGCTCATCAACTCGTGACGGGCAAGCACCAAACCTCCGCCAAGGGATGGGCAGCCGAGCGAGGTTTCCACTACCAAGCGGTACACAACGCCGAGGAGCTGGCCGCAGCACTGCCTCCGTTCACCCAAACAGAGACCGCTTCTACACAGCCTATGCTGATTGAGGTATTCACGGATGCCGCTCACGATATGGAATTATTAAAAACCTATTATCATCAACTAAAAAACAGTTTTGCACAATGACAACACATAGAGAATGGACACCCATTAAACAATACGAAGAGATCTTGTTCGATTTCTACAAGGGCATCGCCCGCATCACGATCAATCGTGAACGCTATCGCAACGCCTTCACCCCTACGACCACCACAGAGATGAGCGACGCACTATATATCTGCCGTGAACGCCCAGACATCAATGTTGTTGTCTTGACCGGTGCCGGCGACACCGCTTTTTGCGCAGGAGGCGATATGCACGTCAAGGGACGTGGCGGCTATGTCGGCAAGGATGGCGTTCCCCGTCTCAACGTGCTGGACGTACAGAAGCAAATCCGTTCGCTCCCGAAGCCGGTGATTGCCGCCGTAAATGGTTTCGCCATTGGTGGAGGCCATGTGTTGCACGTGGTTTGCGATTTGACCATTGCCTCAGAGAATGCCATCTTTGGGCAGACCGGTCCTCGCGTAGGAAGCTTCGACGCTGGATTCGGCTCCTCCTATTTAGCGCGCATCGTTGGCCAAAAGAAAGCCCGCGAAATTTGGTTCCTCTGCCGGAAATACAACGCCCAAGAAGCATTGCAAATGGGTATGGTCAATAAGGTGGTTCCTTTAGCACAATTAGAGGATGAATATGTGGCATGGGCTGAAGAGATGATGTTACTCAGTCCCCTGGCACTTCGCATGATCAAGGCCGGATTGAATGCGGAACTGGATGGACAGGCCGGTATTCAGGAATTGGCAGGCGATGCTACCATGCTTTATTACATGACCGACGAGGCGCAAGAGGGCGGAAAGGCTTTCTTGGAGAAACGCCGTCCCCGTTTTGAAGATTATCCAAAATTCCCCTGATCCATGCAACCGCTAACCATTAAGATTATCCCCCGGACGCTTCATTTCAAGCGTCCGGCCGGTACTTCACGTGGCGTGCTTTTGCAGCGAAAAGTATGGTATCTACTTTTTCGTTCTCCCCTGCTGCCCGGACAGTTTGGTATTGGCGAGTGCGCTCCGCTTCCTGGCTTAAGCCCGGAGCTGACCCCCACGTTTGAAAATGAACTGTTGATAGCCACGCAAAAACTGGAAGCTATTGACAGCCTTCGGAAAATCCGATTGCAGGAGATTACACGCCATTCCTCCGTGCTCTTCGCCTTAGAGACCGGACTCAGGCAGCTTCAACGACACGGCGCATGGCAAGAGAACAGTCTGTTTGGCAATGGCAAAGCCGGTATTTCCATCAATGGATTGATCTGGATGGGGGATTATCCTTTCATGCTGAAACAGATTGAGGAAAAGTTAGCGGCAGGCTTCCGATGCATCAAGATCAAGATCGGGAATATCGATTTTGGGCAAGAGCTCACCTTGCTTAAACGTATCCGCCAAACCTTCTCCAGCCACGACATTGAGCTGCGGGTGGATGCAAATGGCGCCTTCTCACCTAACGAGGCTTTGGAGAAGCTCAAACGCCTATCCGAATGGGACATCCATTCGATCGAGCAACCGATTGCCGCTGGCCAATGGGATCGAATGGCCTATTTAGTGCATGAAAGCCCTATTCCCATCGCTTTGGATGAGGAATTGATCGGTATCCAAACCAAAGAGGAAAAACAGATTCTCCTACAAACCATCAAGCCCCATTACATCATCTTAAAACCCTCGCTCCATGGAGGTATAGAAGGTTGTGCAGAATGGATCCACTTGATGCAACAGCTCAACGACGAAAAGAAAATGGAGCGTTGGTGGATCACTTCAGCACTGGAAAGCAACATCGGCCTCAACGCTATCGCCCAATGGACCGCACAAATGAAACCTACACTTCCCCAAGGATTGGGAACAGGTATGCTCTTTACTGACAACATTGACATGCCCCTGCAAATTCGCCAAGATTGTCTGTGGTTTGATCCTAATGGTTCTTTTCCAACTATAGAAACTTTCACCCGATGAACCCAAGCTATCAACTGGAGCGTTCCCAGCAACGGATCACAGTAGAGGGAGTAACCTACACGGCAGCGGAGATTGACCATATCTCCCTGCCCGAAAGTACGCCAGAAATGGCTCATTTCGTAGAGGAACTGAAGTGTTTCCTACAAGAATGGTTTGATCCCTCTCCTACATTGACAGTCCACACCTCCGGATCAACTGGAGTTCCTAAAGCGCTCTGCGTCCGGAAAGCACAGATGATAGCAAGCGCACAGATGACCTGCCGCTATTTAGGATTGCAAGCGGGAGATAGCGCACTGCTTTGCATGCCCTTGCGCTACATCGCCGGAAAGATGGTGGTTGTACGCACATTAGTTGCCCAGTTAGACCTGCGTTTAGCGGTACCATCCGGTCATCCGTTAGCCCACATCGAGAGCTCCCCCACCTTTGCCGCCATGATCCCCCTGCAAATCTACAACAGTTTACAGCGCAAGGAAGAACAGATCAAGCTAATGGGCATCAAGCAGCTGCTGATTGGAGGAGGAGCCATCGACTCCGCATTGGAACAGGCTATTCGCACCCTCCCTGGTGCGATCTATTCCACTTATGGTATGACAGAAACACTCTCTCACATTGCTTTACGACGTTTGAACGGCCAACAGGCCTCTCCTCGCTACACACCACTCGAAGGCGTGCATGTCTCTCTGTCGGAGACAGGGACATTACGCATCGAGGCTCCGTTAGTCTGCGACCAACCGTTAGTTACCAACGATATGGCTCGCCTCTATCCCGATAGAAGTTTCACCATCTTGGGACGAAAAGACAACATCATCAACACAGGAGGAATCAAGGTGCAGATCGAGGAGGTGGAGCAAGCCCTAAAGTCTATCTTCTCGCAACCTTTTGCCATCACCTCCCTACCCGATCCTAAATTTGGCGAACGGATTGTTCTGCTCTATACCGGCGATGCACTGGAACCCGAAAGGCTGGAAATCCTGCCCAAATACCAACGTCCCAGATCTATTTTTTATACCCAGAAGATTCCTCTGACCGAGACCGGAAAAATCAATCGCCTCGCTTGCCGAAGTTTAGCCGCTGAATTACAAAAAAAAGACAAATAATGCACACTATTTAAATGATTATGCCTACCTTAGCCTCGTTAACTATTTTAATAATCATGAGCTATGAATACATGCAGATTATTCCTAACCGCCCTGCTCTGTTGGACAACCTTAGGCTTGTCTTGGAGCCAGAACCTCACTTTGGGTATCTATCCTGAACCACAAGAGGTTACAATTTCAAGTGGAACCTATACACCGCCGTATGGGTATGTGTTGAAAGGGATTACGAATCCTGATCCGGATGCCGTAGCCCTCTTGAAAGAGGCTGTGACTTTCGCTCAGTCAGGGAAAGCACTCCCTTTAGAAATCAAAAAGCTGAAAGACAAACGGGCAGAACTTCAACGTTCAGGTGCCTATACCCTCTCTATCACTCGAAAAGGCATTAAGATAGGTATTGTGGACGACCATTCGCTCTTCTACGCCGCCCAAACGCTGAAGCAATTGGCGAAGATAGAAGATGGCCAACGCAATCTGCCACTTTGCGAGATCACCGACTATCCAGATGTACTCTTCCGGGGTACGGTGGAGGGATTCTACGGACAACCCTGGAGCCATGCCGATCGTCTGGAACAAATACGCTTCTATGGGCAAATCAAACTGAACACCTATATTTATGGGCCGAAAGATGATCCCTACCACAGCTCGCCCAACTGGCGCAAACCCTATCCGGAGAAGGAGGCTACCCAAATCCGGGAGTTAACGAAAGTGGCTAAACAGAATAAGGTGAATTTCGTTTGGGCGATCCATCCGGGACTCGATATCCAATGGAACAAGACAGACAGCCTAAATATCTTGGAAAAGTTTGAGAAGATGTATGACTTAGGCGTACGCGCTTTCGCCGTATTCTTTGATGATATTTCCGGAGAGGGCACTCGCCCAGAGAAACAGGCCGGCTTGCTGAACTATATTCATCAGGCTTTCGTTACCCAAAAGCCGGATGTACAGCCTTTGATCATGTGCCCGACCGAATACAACCGCTCATGGGCAAAGACCGATTACCTTGATATCTTAGGCGCACAACTGGATCCTGCGATCCAAATCATGTGGACAGGAGATAAGGTAGTGACCGACATCACGAAAGAGGGCATTGAGTGGGTGAACAAACGCATTCGCCGCCCTGCTTACATTTGGTGGAATTTCCCCGTCAGCGACTATTGCCAAGATCACCTACTGATGGGTCCGGCTTACGGACTGGATCAAGAGGCAGCCGGCACGATGATGGGATTTGTCTCTAACCCGATGGAATACGCAGAAGCTTCCAAGGTAGCCATCTTCGGTGTGGGCATGTACACATGGAATATCCGTAAATATGATCCCAACCAAGCGTGGCAGGCAGCCTGTGCCTATATCATGCCAGAGGCAGCCTTGGCTTTCCAGACATTCTGTGAGCACAACAGCGATCCGGGCCCCAACGGCCATCTTTATCGCAGAGAGGAATCCGCACGTTATGTCACACCCATCCAAACCCTTATGGAAGGTTATAAGCGCAACCAGTTCCCGGAGAAGGAGGCTAACACTTTAGGTACACTTTTTGCCCAGATCACAGCCTCTTCCAGTATGATCTTCGGACAAAACCGCAATCGCCGCATGGTGGAGCAAATCGCACCTTGGCTCAACCAGTTCGAGGCGTTAGGTAGGGCAGGTACCTCAGCCTTGCAGATGGCACATGCGTGGTACAGCAAAGACAAGGCATACACATGGCAACTCTATTTAGAGACCGCCCAGCGCATTCGGACTATGCAAACCATCAACCGCACCCTCAACCAGAAGGCCTCCCCGAAAGGAGTAAAATGTGGATCAAGAGTGCTCTATCCTTTCATCATGGATCTCTATCGCCAAACCAGCCGCAACCTCCTCTCTACCGAAGAGACCAAGCCGGAAGAGGTGGAAATCAGCCAGCCGTTCCTTTTCACCAACATTGAGCAACTGAAAAACCAACCACTGGCAGAAGGAGACAATACGATTGGCTATGTACCTGTTTTCGAAGTCTTCAAGATGCAACCGGGCGGTTACATCGGTATCGGCTGGGAAGTACAAAAAGAGGCTGTGGAGTTAGCCTATAACCTGCCGAAAAGCAATGTGGAAGGTCGCGTGTTTGAATGGTCTGCAGATGGCAAGCAATGGACTCGCATCGAGGAGGCCAACACCTCACAAGCTCGTGACACCTTACGCTCGATTGACTCAAAAGCACGCTACCTCCGTGTGCGCAACGCTTCCAATCAACCGATCGAGACTCGTGTCTTAAACTTCACAGTGACTACACGGCAAGATGCCGCTGTACGAGAGGAACTGATGATGTTTGATATGAACCTGAACACCTACAAGGCGCTCAAGCCAGGTGAACTGGTGCAGATCAAGTGTGATGACGTGCAACAGATCAGCCTTTTCCTTTCGGGCGACAATGAGAGTTTAGTTTCCATCATCGGCCGTAACGCTGAAGACGAGAACCAAATTCTCTATCAAGGCAATGTCGGTTACGTTAAGCTGAGCAAAGCCATGTTTGAGGGCTTCTCTTCATTGGAGCTTACGACCATCGGCAAGGAGCCTATCCACATTCACCAAATTGTTCGGGAATAAGATAGTTGCAAGAGCTTAAAATTGGAAGTAGATGAAGGGTTGCACACCCGCACTCTTCAGCTGCACGACAAGATAGATAGCGACAGCTAAGAAAAAGGCCTGCAGAGGCACCGGAGAATCGGACACCACCTGGCGCAACCGATTCTCCCAGCTTCGCGGCAGGAAATGAAGGAGATACCCGATCAGCATCAAGCTAAACACCCCTTTATATCCCCAAACAAACTGCGGGAACACTTCCGGATGAAACTGTGTCACAATTTGCGACAGCATCTCACCTACGCTTTGCATCGAGGTAGCCCGGAACAGAATCCATCCAAAGCAGACCAGGTGGAACGTCAAACAGATGCCGATGATTCGTCTCCAAACAGGCATTTCCGCTCCGGTGGCCTTGCAGCTGGACGCCAGATTCATCACCCACTTATGGATCGCTAAAGCGACACCATGCAACGCTCCCCACAAAATAAAACGCATCGAGGCTCCATGCCACAAACCACCTAACAGCATCGTGATCAACAGATTGATGTAGGTACGTACCTTTCCTCGACGATTACCTCCTAACGAAATATATAAGTAGTCTTTCAGCCAAGAGGAAAGGGAGATGTGCCAACGTCGCCAAAACTCCGTGATCGTAGCCGATTGATAGGGCGAATCAAAGTTTATATTGAACCGGAATCCCAATAGCAGGGCAATACCTATCGCCATGTCGGAATAACCCGAGAAGTCGCAATAGATTTGCAATGTATAACCATAAACACCCAACAGATTCTCCACTCCGGTATAGAGCAGGGGAGCATCAAACACCCGATCGACGAAATTCAAGCTGATGTAATCAGAGATAATACATTTCTTGAAAAGACCACAGATCACCAAGAACAATCCCTCGCCGAACTCCGATTGGCTCACCTTGGGAGTGCGGTAGATCTGCGGAATAAAATCCCTCGCTCGCACGATCGGACCAGCCACCAACTGCGGGAAAAAAGAGACATAGAACAGGTAATCAATCCAACGATTGAGTGGCACAATACGCCCCCGATAGACATCAATTACATAGCTCAAACTTTGAAAGGTGAAGAAAGAGATACCGACCGGCAAGAAAATATCCAATCGCTCCCATTCGCCTCCTAAAAGTTGAGTGATTGTCTCCCCTAAGAAGTTGAAATACTTGAAATAAGCCAACAACCCTAAATTCACACAAAGGCTGAGCGTCACCCAAGCCTTGCGGTGTACTACCTGTGTAGTCTCCTGCATGGCGCGGGCAATGTAGTAATCCGATGAAGCGGTGAACAAGAGTAAGACAAACCACAATCCGCTACTCTTGTAATAGAAATAAAGCGAGAAAAGGGTGACATACACCAAGCGTGCCAACGTGCAACGACGTAGCAACACATAGATGGATAGAAAGCCGAAAAAGAGAAAAAAGAACAATCCGCTACTAAAAAGCATCGGAGCTTCTGGATGATAAGACAGTAGGTCGATCAACTTCTCCCAAGAGAAGTGATGCGCCTCCATCCACTCTGTACCTATTGATGTGATCTCCATGTTGTTTCATTCAAATTGATTATAGGCTCGCATGAGCGCTCTGAAAAGCAGCAAGCCTTGCTCATGATAACCCTCACGTGTGAAATGGATACGGTCTCTCCCCAACAAATGCTGGTTGAGCCAACGCTTACAAGATTGTTTGCCTCCTGTTGTCTGGAACAGATCCCAGCAAGCGACACCCTCCTCCTTCGCCACCTTGCGAAGCGTCGCTGCCGCTACCTCAGTCTGCGTATTGCGTGTAAACTGTCGTTTTTTATTCACCCAAATACGCTTATAGCATTCGGGAGGCGTAGTCAACAAAATGGCCGTCTCAGGTAGATAGTGTTTCACCATGGCCATGAACTGTCTCACCTGTCCCGCAAACTCCGCCGACTGAAACCGACGTCCAAAAGTCTCATTGGTTCCTAAAGAGATAATCAGTAGGGAAGGTTGTAAAAGCGCCAACTGCTTCACGTAAGCAGTATCTGTATAATGGGTAAACATCGCTCCATTGACTCCTATGCCATGATACAAGATTCCAGGCGATCCATTGGTCAACGACAGTCCATAATAGAGATTCTTAAAGGTGGAAGCAGGCCGCAATTCCCCACTCTCCGCCTTGCGTCGGCTACTCTGTAAGAACAGCGTATCTACCAGCTGGGAGCAATAGAGGGTATCTGCCATCACACCGGGGGCACAAAGCGTATCCGCATGAGCCAAACGCACCTCAGCCGTTGAACGGCCCGTCGGGACAAAAGGCATGGCCTCATCTCCTCGATACAAAACAGCTCGGTTGAAAGCATAGCCCGCACCGTTGACGGGCGTAATAATGACATCCCAATGGATAGAAGAAGCGAACGAGCGAATACCGATGCCTCCAATCCCAATAGGTGTTTTCCGCTCATGCTGTATACACTTGCCGCATATCCAATCTTTTACATTCGACTTAATGAAGTAATCATCCGGCTCGTTGCTCTTCCCTAATTTGAAGGGAGCGATCCATCCCCTGCCAGCATTGCCAAAGACACGATGAAACGCACGCATCACCTGTCCTGTCAAATGACCCGCTTGAATATGCGAATCACCCAGATGCACAACACTGATCACCGTGTCTTTGCCCGCACGCAGTGAATCTAATTCCGCAAAAAAACGACGCCATACCACAGCTGTATCAGGCCACACCAACGTATCCGCTCCTACTCGCATGGAATAGTTTAACGACGGCAAAGCCACAGTGTCTCGCTCCGACTGCATCACCGAATCCTTTACAACCGTTTCCGGGACTACAGTCTGGGCCGCCATCGGTAGCCATGCGGCTATCGCCAACAGCCACAAGCCAAACAGGCCTCTCCTATTCCATCCTTTTCTCCATCTCATCATAAAATTCCTTTTCTGCCGCCAAAGCCTCCAGCAACGCCTTAGCTACCTCCCGGCCTCCCCGGAAACCTAAATGTGTATAATCTTTGCTTGCCCAATTATTCTCCACATAGCGCACCATGCTGTTCTCACCTCCCATCGCTCCGAATAGGTTCCAGAAAGGGATGCCTGCTCGCTTGGCCACTTTTCGCTGGGCATGCAGCAAAGCCAATACGGCCGGCATGGTCTCAAAGCCCTGTTCACCCTGCCGGCTGCGATCGGATACGCTCATCATGAGTAAATCCGCTTCCGGAAAACAACGTTTCACCTGCGCGATGGCCTTCAACATCCGTTGCGCATACCAATCGTAGTTCATCACGCTATCCCGAGCTACATTCAAACCATATTGCAAGATGATCAAATCGTAGGGACGGATCTGGCGAAACGCCGCACAAGAGGCTGAATCCAACCGTTCCAAGCTCAATCCGGAATGGCCTCGCAAGGAATAGTTATCAACCACCACACCGGTGGCATCTTCCATCACAATGCCTAACGCCTGAAAACCTTTTGCCCGCGTGAAACGAATATCGACCTCATTGAAGGCTCCCTGCCACTCCATCTGTGTGATTTGCTCCGTAGCTGGAAGCGGCAGCGTCAACGTGTCTACCAGCGTATTCGTCGATAAGTGCATGATGGTTTGCTGATTCTGCGCATAAATCACCTTCAGCGTAGAGGCCTCTACCAATTCCGGATAACGATCGCTCATCTTGGCATGAATCGTTGCTTCCTCTTCCTCCGCCGTAAACAGCATTCCCGGCAAGGTGTAAGCCAGCTCACGGTCTTCCAAAATAGACCACGTTTTCCACCCCTCCGCTCGCTCCGACACCGTAGGACGGTATTGAGCCGCTACAGAATGAATGGGCACGAAACCTACGCCTCGCCCACCATACTGCCGCTGCAAACCGCTGCGTAGATCACCGACCATGATATCTCCTTCAATGAATGAATCGCCCAACACTGCAATACGTACAGAGCGCTGAGCGGCCTCCTGCGTCAACGATGCGAAGAAACGGCTTAAACCGATATGGCCCATAGAGTAATCCTCGATCCGGCTTCCCAAACTATCCGCTCCCTCGACAGCATACATCGCACAATATAATGAATCCCGCAAAGCCAACGCCGTTGAATCAATGCCAACGGTTGCGATCTGCTCACGCTCCATCGCCACGGAATCTACCTCTACCGAATCGATCTCCATCGCCAATTGCTGACGCAGAGAGTCCATCAGCTCGATCGTGCTCCGTGTATCACTGAAATCAGACAGCAAATCCAAGCGTTTCAGCGGATAACCAGCTATCCGATCCGGAAAGAAATAGGCACCTAAACAAAATAGCAAGGTGAAAAGCATCAGCACCCACACCCTGCCCAATTGATTCTCGTCTTTCTTCATCTCACTTCGCTATGCAAGGCGACAAAAATACAGAAATTTTCATTCCCTCACACACAACTATTACCGCTTAAAACAAAAAAAATCAGAGATACACACGAATGCGTACCCCTGATTAAAACAACTATTTGATATGAATTGAAGTTGTACGCAGGATGAGACTTGAACTCACACGCCGTAAACCGGCACTACCCCCTCAAAGTAGCGTGTCTACCAATTCCACCACCTACGCAGCTTTGATGTGCCCAGAACAGGACTCGAACCTGCACGATCGCAAAACCACTCGCACCTGAAACGAGCGCGTCTACCAATTCCGCCACCTGGGCATTCCATCAAGTAAAGAGCGGAAGACGGGACTCGAACCCGCGACCCTAACCTTGGCAAGGTTATGCTCTACCAACTGAGCTACTTCCGCATTGCTTATCAATCTCTCTCGATTGCGATGCAAAGGTAATGATTTTTGAGAAACCACCAAACCTTTGCACCACTTTTTTTCTACATTTTTCCGATCAGTTCTGTAAACAACTGAGACATAATGGCAGCCGCCTTGTTAGCCGCTTTGATCACATCAGCCCCATCATTCACAAAATCATCCGCAAAATGGTAACCCTCGTTCGTGATCACCGACATGCCAAACACACGCATACCCGCATGACGCGCCACAATCACTTCCGGGACGGTACTCATGCCGATCGCATCTCCTCCAACCTTGCCATAGAAAGCATACTCAGCCGGTGTCTCAAACGAAGGGCCTGTCAAGCCCACATAGACTCCTTTCTTTACAGGAATAGACAGTTTAGCCGCGATTTCCTCCATCTTCTGCATCCATTCCCGGTCGTATGCCCGTGTCATATCCGGGAAACGAGTGCCAAAATCAGCATTATTGGGGCCGATCAAAGGATTAGGCAACATATTAATATGGTCGCGGATAATCATCAGATCGCCCAACTTAAACGACGGATTAATGCCGCCCGCCGCATTCGAGACTAACAGGTTCTGCACGCCCAGCAGCTTCATCACCCTCACCGGGAAAGTGACCTGTTGCATCGTATAGCCCTCATAATAGTGGAATCGCCCCTGCATCGCCAAGACCGCCTTGCCGCCTAACCGTCCGCAAATGAAATTACCCTTATGTCCGGCCGCCGTAGAGCGCACAAAATGCGGGATCTCCGCATAAGGCACCACGATCGGATCCTCTATCTGATCGGCCAATGCCCCTAAACCGCTCCCTAAGATAATCGCAATCCGCGGCTCTCCCTTGATGCGGCTGGCCAAATAGGCCGCAGCCTCTTGATACTGTTGAGTAGGTATCATCTCCATATTTATTCCTCCTTTTTATCGTTTCACCAAATCATACGCCAGCGCAGCAGCACGCTCCAAAATCTCCTCCTCACCTGGCACATGCCGATGCTCCATCAATACCTTCCCGTCGCAAATGACAGTATCCACACAACTGCCATTCGCCGCATAGACCAAATTGGACACGAAATCAAAATTGGGCGTAAAGGCGGGTTGACGCAGGTCGATCAAGCAGAGATCCGCCAAATAGCCAGCCTCGATCTTTCCCGCTTTCAGTCCTAACAGCGAGGCTCCGATCTCCGTAGCCGAAGCCAGCATCTCCCGGCACGTCAACGCCTCGGGATCCTTTCGCCATACCTTGCCCAACAGCGAAGCTAACTTCATCGCCTCGATCATATCTAAATTGTTGGAAGAGGCACAACCGTCAGTTCCAATCCCCACCGGAATCCCCAAGGCGCGCATCTCCTGGTATTTGAAGCGGTAGCCTGAGGCCAACTTCATGTTAGAGGCAGGATTATGAATCACCTTCACCCCATTGTCGGCCAACATCCGCAGCTCCTCCTCATCGACATAAACCCCATGCGCAATCACCAAACGAGGCGACAATACACCCAGTTTATGCAAATAACGAACCGGGGTCAGTCCAAAACGACGCACGGAATCCTCTACCTCACCCGCTGTCTCCGCCAAATGCAGATGGATCAACAAGGCGTGTTCCTTCGCAAACGCATCACACCATTGCAGCAACGGGCCAGAGACCGTGTAAATGGCATGAGGGCCCAAAGCCATTTGAATCCGGGAGCCATACTGCCGGATCGTCTGCAGCAACCGCTCATTCGATCGCTTGCAACGCTCCGACAATTCCGGATCGAAATGGTCGAAACAGGCCCCCGACAAGACGCCTCGCAAGCCCATCTCCTCCGTTGCCTCCGCCACAGCGCCGAAGTGCATATACATATCCAAGAAGGTGGTCGTCCCGCTCTTGATCATCTCCAAGCAGGCCAGCTTCACGCCCCAATAGACATCCTCATGCGTCAGTTTCGCCTCATTCGGCCAAATTTTCTCCTCTAACCAAGGTTTGAGGGGCATATCATCGCCAAAACCCCTGAACAGGGTCATGGCCGCATGGGTATGCCCATTCACCAACCCCGGAATCACCGCCTTATGGGTAGCGTCTATCTGTCGATCGGCAACGCAAGACAATGAGGATCCTACTTGGCGAATCTCATTGCCCTCGATATAAATATCTGTTGCTTCGCCCGCTAACCACGCATTTTTAATCAATAGGCTCATCCTGACCTACGTTTATTTATAAATCCGATAGAACTCGGCTACAGACTCAATGCCCTTGAAGAAAATCTCCAGTTCTTGGCTCTCATTGGGGGAATGGATCGCATTCTGCTCCAAACCAAAGCCCATCAAGACGGTCTTAATGCCCAACACCTGCTCAAAGGTAGAGATAATTGGAATACTACCACCCCGACGCACCGCTAACGGTTTCTGCCCAAAAGCCACAGCGACCGCCTGCTCCGCCGCTTGGTAGGCAGGCAGATCGATCGGACACACATAGCCCAGACCGCCATGGCTGGGTGTTACCTTCACCCGCACGTAGGGAGGCGTTACCCGAGCAATGTAATCCATGAAAAGTTGGTTGATCTTTGCCGGATCCTGATGCGGCACTAAACGGGCCGATACCTTGGCATAGGCTTTCGACGGCAGCACTGTCTTGCTACCCTCACCGATGTAGCCGCCCCAAATGCCACAAATATCAAACGAAGGACGGCAACTATTCCGCTCCAACGTCGAATAGCCCTTCTCACCAAACAGGGCATCCACATCGATAGCACGTTTATACTTCTCCTCATCGAAAGGAATACGAGCGATCATCTCTCGCTCTGCCGGAGAGACCTCCTCCACGTCATCATAGAAACCGGGAATCGTGATGCGCCCGTCGGCATCGGTGATGTCGGCCATCATCTTGCAAAGCACATTGATTGGGTTCGCCACCGCACCGCCGAAATGGCCAGAGTGCAAATCACGATTAGGGCCGGTCACCTCCAATTCCCAGTAAGCCAAGCCACGCAGACCCGTCGTCAATGAGGGTGTCTCTTTGCTCACCATGCTGGTGTCTGACACCAAAATCACATCGGCCTTCAACAGCTCCTTGTTTGCCTGACAAAAGGCCTCCAAACTGGGTGAGCCGATCTCCTCCTCACCTTCAAAGATGAACTTGACGTTGCAATGCAGCAATCCCTCGTGAATCGCCGTCTCAAATCCCTTGACCTGGATCATACCCTGGCCTTTATCATCGTCGGCACCACGGGCCCAGATGCGACCGTCTCGGATTTCCGGCTCAAAAGGTTGGCTTTTCCATAACTCCAAAGGTTCAGCGGGCTGCACATCATAATGCGCATAGATCAACACCGTAGGAGCGGCGGGATCCACCAGTTTTTCGGCATAGACCACGGGGAAGCCCTCCGTCGGCATCACCTCCGCCCGGTCAGCACCCGATGCACACAACAATTCCGCCCACCGCTCGGCACAAGCCAGCATATCCGGCTGATGCTCTTGCTTCGCGCTGATCGACGGAATACGGATGAGCGAAAACAGCTCCTCCAAAAAACGATCCTTATTGGATTCAATATACGATTTTACTGACATAGCTTACTGTTTTAAGTTCAAATGATAATGATAGCGCAAACTTACGAAAAAATTCGGCAATTCACTATCCTTTGCCCTTAATCCATGCAAGCTATTTCACAGCCGCCGCCAACGCCCGCCAAAGGGGATCGTCGGGCACCGGTGCCTCAATATACAAAGCTTGTTTCGAGACGGGATGGATCAATGCCGCACTGCGTGCGTGAAGACTGATACCGCCATCCCGGTTAGAACGCTCAAAGCCATACTTCAAGTCGCCCTTGATCGGGCAGCCCATGCGCGCTAACTGACAACGGATCTGGTGATGACGCCCTGTCTTCAAGTCGATCTCTAACAGGTAGTAGCGATCAGAGCTGGCAATCAACCGATAGTGCAGAATGGCCTGCTTGGCACCGGGGCGCTCCGTGTCATACGCATAACTCTTGTTTTGCTTCTCATTGCGCACCAACCAATGGACCAGTTCGCCCTCCTCTTGCTCCGGTTTGTTCTTGACAATCGCCCAATAGGTCTTCTTCACCTGCCCCAAGCGAAACATCTCGTTCAAGCGAGCCAGCGCCTTGCTGGTCTTGGCGAAAAGCACTACCCCACTCACCGGCCGATCCAGCCGATGCGTGACCCCCACGAAGACATTCCCCGGCTTCTGATACTTCTCCTTCAACCAAGCCTTCAGCTGCTCAGAAAGGGGCGTATCTCCCGTTTTGTCTCCCTGGACGATCTCCCGGCAGGTCTTATCGACCGCGATCAGGTGATTGTCTTCGTAAATGACCTCCATACTACAACCATTTCATTTTGAGTTTTGAGTTTTGAATTTTGAGCGCTCAATCAAAACTCAAAATCCAAAACCCAAAATTCCTTATTACATGTTCATGCCACCATCAACCTGGATCACCTGACCAGAGACGTAAGAAGACATATCCGATGCCAAGAAGGTAGCGATGTTAGCCACATCCTCTACCGTACCACCACGGCGCAAAGGAATCTTCTTGCACCACTC
>JALFJR010000059.1 GCA_022775005.1 Parabacteroides sp. | reverse complement strand
TGGAGAAGTTAATAGTCGTCAAAGTAGGCGGAAAGATTGTGGAGGAAGAGGAGACGCTTCGTCAATTGTTACAGGATTTTGCCAAGATCGAGGGACATAAGGTTTTGGTGCATGGCGGTGGACGATCGGCCACGAAATTAGCTGCCCAATTGGGTATTGAAAGCAAGATGGTGGATGGCCGACGCATCACCGACGAGGCTATGCTGCGTGTCGTGACGATGGTATATGGCGGATTGGTGAATAAACAGATTGTGGCCGGCTTGCAAGCTTTAGACGTGAATGCCTTGGGATTGACCGGAGCGGATATGAATCTGATGCGTTCAGACAAAAGGCCCGTCAAGGAGGTGGATTATGGTTTCGTGGGCGATGTGAAGGAGGTGAATGCCGACCTGTTAGCTACACTGATTCATCAAGGTATTGTGCCTGTATTGGCTCCGTTGACCCATGACAAGCAGGGACATCTGCTCAACACCAATGCGGACACGATCGCCGGAGAGGCAGCCAAAGCGTTAGCGAAGCATTTTGAGGTGACCTTGATGTATTGCTTCGAGAAAAAGGGCGTCTTGCGGGATGCGGAAGATGACGAGAGTGTCATTCCGGAGATTGACCGAGAGGCATTCCACCGTTATGTGAAGGAGGGAGTGATCCAAGGCGGTATGATTCCAAAGTTAGAGAACGCTTACCAAGCTATTGATGCGGGTGTACGACAAGTGGTCATCACGCAAGCCTCCGACATTCATCGGGGAACGGGAACCCGGGTGTTTTAAGAAAAAGACCCGGGTTATTTGGAAATAAGATATAGGGTATTTTGTGATAGACCATATACTATATAATAATAGGTATAAGAGAAAATGGAGATAGAAAAGAATTACGTGGCGGAGATTGTGAATGCCGTACCTCGCCTGCCGGAACTGGCCTTTACCGAGCCGGTGAATTGGACCATCCAAGCCGGTGAGCAATGGGCTGTGATTGGTCCGAATGGGGCGGGAAAAAGCCTGCTCATCGATCTGTTGCAACGGAAGTTTGCCTTGAAGGCAGGAGAGGTGAGCTTCGCTGCTAACGGACGGGTAAGCGATTTCGTGCGGTGTATTACTTTCAAGGATATTTATTCATTGGCGGATTGTCAGAACACCTATTACCAACAGCGTTGGCACGCCACGGAGAACGATGAGGTACCCCAGGCAGCCGAGCTGTTAGGAATTGAGGATTTAGGAATGAGGAATGAGGAGTTGATCGACCTTTTCGGTGTGCGTGAGTTGCTGCCCAAGAAGGTGATCTATCTCTCCAGCGGAGAGTTGCGCAAATTCTTGATCGTACGGACATTGCTCAAACATCCCCGTCTGTTGATTCTTGATAATCCCTTCATCGGATTGGATGCTTCTTCGCGTGAACTCTTGGTGGAGATGTTGCAACGAATGACGCAGGTGCATGGCGTACAGGTGATTCTCCTGCTTTCCAATCCGCAAGACATTCCAGCGATGGTGAATCGGGTATTGCCCGTGGTGAATCGAACCCTGCTCCCTGCCATGAGCCGAGAAGCCTTCTTGGCCGACAATGCTTTGGTTCATCGTCTCTTCCCTACGGAAGGATTAGCCGAGGCACAACCGGTGGAAGTTCCGGCGCTACCCGTTGATCCGGAGAAGCAACCGGCTACGCATACGGTGACCTTGCGTATGGAGAAGGTGAAGGTGCGCTATGGCAGTCGCACGATCCTGCAAGACATTGACTGGGAAATCAAGAACGGTGAGAAATGGGCACTCTTCGGGCCTAACGGTTCCGGAAAATCCACGCTGTTGAGTTTAGTCTATGCCGATAATCCCCAGTCGTATGCCAATACGCTCTATCTATTCGACAAGAAGCGAGGTACGGGAGAGAGCATTTGGGACATCAAGAAGCGTATTGGCTATGTCTCCCCGGAGATGCACCTCTACTATCGGCAGAACGTCTCGACCATGAAGATCGTCGGCTCCGGGTTCTTTGACTCCATCGGACTCTATCAGCAATGCAGCGAGGAGCAAGAGCAATTGGCATTGGCTTGGATGCGGCTGTTTGGCATTGATCATCTGCATGACCGGATGTTCCAAACCCTCTCTAATGGTGAGCAACGCTTGGTATTGTTAGCGAGGGCTTTCGTGAAGGATCCCGACCTGATCATTCTCGATGAGCCGTTGCACGGTTTGGATGTGAGCCACAAGAAGCAAGCGGCTGCCATCATCGAGCGTTTTTGCGAACGACCGGGCAAGACCTTGATTTATGTCACCCACTATCCGCATGAGTTACCGACTTGCGTGGATAAGCAATTTGAGTTGGTGAAGCACTAAGAAAACAGGACATTCCTTGGCTATTCACAAGGAATGTCTTATTTTTGCAGAGCACCTAAAAATATAACCACCGTTATAATCACAGCAGTTATAAATTCAAACGAAGTAACAAGATGAGGTTCTACGATCGAAAGAAGGAGTTAGAGCGATTGCACCAATTACGTGCAGTGGCTTTTGAAAATCATTCCCAGTTAGTTGCCTTAACTGGACGAAGGCGCATCGGGAAGACCAGTTTGATTCTGAGATCCTGTGAAAGTACTCCCACCGTCTATCTGTTTGTGAGCCGGGAGAATGAGGCAATGCTGTGCCGACGTTTCATACGGGTCATTCAGCAGGCGTTACCAACTTGCTATGTACCGGAAAGTGTGGATCATTTTGAGGAACTCTTCCGCATCCTGATGGAAATAGGCAAACAGATAGCCTTCAACTTGGTGATTGATGAATTTCAAGAGTTCTACTACATCAATCCATCGCTCTACAGCCTAATCCAAGATTGCTGGGATCGACTAAAAGACCAAACACACATCTGTTTTATCGCCAGCGGATCAGTCTATACCCTGATGCACCGCCTCTTTATGGACATGAAAGAACCACTCTACGGCCGCTGCGACGCATTGATGAAACTACAGCCTTTCGAGACAACCGTCCTGAAAGAAATCTTGGCGGACTACAAGCCGGATTATTCGTCCGAGGATTTGTTGGCACTCTATACCTTCACGGGAGGAGTACCGAAATATATTGAGAACTTTGTGGATCACGGCAGTCTGAGCATGGAGCAGATGGTGGATCAAATGATGCAACCCGACTCCATCTTCCAGTCAGAAGGGAAGGCGCTGCTAATCCAAGAGTTTGGGAAGAAATATGGAAATTACTTTGCCATCCTTTCGGCCATTGCCAATGGCGACAATACGATTCCTCGCCTCACCCAAGCCACTGGCGAAAGTGGTGTGACCGGCCACTTGAAACGGTTGGAAGAGGACTATGAATTGATCACCAAGCGACGTCCAATCTTTGCCAAGGAGGGCACGCAGACTGTTCGTTTTGAGATCACCGATCTCTTCCTTCGTTTCTGGTTTCGCTATTTCACCAAGTATAGCGATCTGATTGAAATGGGAAACCTACCGCTCTTAGGCACGTTGATCAAAAACGACTACCCCACCTATTCAGGATTGACGTTAGAGATCTATTTCCGCCAGCAGTTGCGAGAAAGCCTGCAATTCAGGAACATCGGTTCTTGGTGGCAAGCCAAGAAAGAAAAAGATCCTTGCGAGATAGACATCGTAGCCATCTACGCAGAAAATCAACAGGCCTTGGTGGCTGAGGTAAAACGGCAACGGAAGAATTTCAAACCCGAAGCCTTTCAAGAGAAGGTCGCAACGATTCGCCAAAAGCTGCTATTCGATTTTAAAATTGAAGCGAAACTGCTGACCATGGAGGATATGTAGGAGAAGCAGGAGGTCTGTGAGCGGAATAGCCGTCATACAACCGTTAAATAACTGTGTTAAAGTAATGTAATAAAAAAGAACATTTATTTAACAGATTGAGCAAGATTCGTTTGATTTCGGACATTTAGAAAGGGGAAGGAGCACCTTTCGCTTTCTTTTTAGGGATGATGTATAACATTCTGACAATCCACACGGCTTAAAGATTTGCATAATTATTTACATTGGTGTGATAATTTATTGCTCAATTCACATATTCTTAATACTTTTGCAACCGTTTTTGATTTTCTATAGGCAGATTATAGGTATTAGTGTGTGTAGAAAGCGTGCGATTCTCCGGTTTGAGGGAGGAACGCATGACGAGAATAAGTGAAAACAATTTTATTAATAGTTATATTTATAGAGTGTGTTTATGAAGAAAAAGTTAACTTCAGGACTTCTGTTGCTCGCGATGAGCGCAGGAGTAGCTTCAGCGCAGACTTCAAAGGTTACTGGTAAGGTAATCGCAGAAGATGGTGAGCCGGTTATCGGCGCAGCCATTGTCGTTAAGGGCACCACTGTAGGTACAGTGACTGACTATGACGGTAATTTCACCTTGGATGTGCCTGCGAATGGCAAGCAGTTGGTGATCACCTTCGTGGGTATGAAGAGCCAGGAGGTGATGGTTTCACCGAGAGTAAACGTAACGTTATCAGCTGATACGCAAGACCTCGACGAGGTGGTCGTAACAGCGATGGGTATCAAGCGCGACCGTAAGGCTTTGGGTTACGCTGCCCAGGATTTGAAATCAGACGAGTTGAACAAGGCCGGTACGACCTCTTTGGCGAACGCCATCCAGGGTAAGTTGACCGGTGTCGATATTCGTCAGTCTTCTGGTGCACCGGGTGCTTCCGCACAGATCACGATTCGTGGTGCACGTTCTTTCGATGGAAACAACCAGCCGTTGTATGTGATCGATGGTATGCCGATCAATACACAGGCTGACTTTTCTACCGGTTCTTCTGTATCGGGTGCGAACTATGCCGATCGTTCAATTGATATTAACCCCGAGGACATCGAGACGATCAACGTCTTGAAGGGTCAGGCCGCTTCCGCCCTCTACGGTATCCGTGCCTCTAACGGTGTGATTGTCATCACCACGAAGCGTGGTAACCAGCAGGCTATGGGTCGTCCCAAAGTAACGATTTCTACCAACTTGAGTGCGCAGAAAGTGTCACGTCCATTTGAGCATCAGACAGTATATGCACAGGGTAATGGCGTGAATGCCTACAATCCCTCATCATCCATGAGCTGGGGTCCTAAGATCACGGATCTACCTAATGACAAGAATTATGGTGGTAACGTAGATAATGCATTGACCCAAGAATATGGTCGTCATGAGGGCATGTACTACAACCCGAAGCGTGAATTGGCAGGCTTGGATGGCTGGACCACTCCGCAGATCTATGATAATGTCAATGATTTCTTCGGCACCGGCTTCACGGAGAACACTAACTTCAACATCTCTCAGGCATTGAACGGTGTCAACTACTCGGTAGGCATCAGTAACTCTCATCAAAATGGCGTCATTCCTTCAACGGGTATGGATCGTTGGGGTGCCCGTGGTTTGGTGGACTGGAAGATCAATAGCGAGTGGAAGTCTGGTTTCTCTGTGAACTATTCAGGCAACAAGATCACCTCAGCACCAGGTGCAAACTCGGGTATCACCAACGTGGTTTACTCCGCACCGGCTGAGTATGACTTGAAGGGAATTCCTTGCCATGTACCGGGTGATCCCTCACAAGTGATCAACTTCCGTTATGCATCCTTCCACAACCCCTATTGGTGGAAAGATCACAACAGCTACAACCAGCATACCAACCGTGCTTTTGGTAACGCCTACGTAGAGTACGAGCCGAAGAGTTGGGGCTTGCCAGAGAATATGAGCCTCCGTTTCCGTGAGCAGGCTGGTTTGGATATCTGGACTTCAGACTATTCCGATGTCGATGAGATCTACTATGATGCTTATTATGGCTACAAAATGAGTGACGGTTCAATCGAGAACTATGGTTCACAGCACAACGTGTTCAACAACTTGTTCACAGTAAATTTCGATGGTAACTTCGGTTCTGAGCAGGAGTGGGGCGTGAATGTAGTTGTTGGTAATGAGGTGAACCATGAGAATAGTCGTTCTTGGGACTACTATGGTTCTAACTTCAACTTCTTCGGTATGCCGATCATTAGCAATGCAACCAGCTATACTTCTCAGGAGTATTCTCGTCAAGAGCGTACAATTGGTTTCTTCGGCAGTGTATCGGTGGATTGGAAGGATCAGCTATATTTGACGGTGACTGGTCGTAACGACTATGTTTCCACCATGCCGCGTGGCAGCCGCAGCTTCTTCTATCCCTCTGTTTCTTTGGGTTGGGAGTTCACGAAGCTGCCTTGGTTGGAGGAGCACAACAACATTTTGAACTACGGTAAGTTGCGTGCCTCTTTCGCACAGGTAGGTCAGGCTGGTACCTACTACAAGACCTATTATACGCAGCCGAGCTACGGTGGTGGTTTCTATACCTCTACAACAGTTAATTACCCGTTGCCCAGCGGTGTCTCTGCTTACGCTCCATCAAGCACGTTGTATGACCCGAACTTGAAGCCGCAGAACACGACCAACTGGGAGATCGGTACTGACTTGCAGTTCTTCGGTGGTCGCATCAAGGCAGAATATACCTACAGTTTGCAGAACGTGAAGGATCAGATCTTCTCAGTTCCTATTGACGTAACAACAGGTTATTCGCAGATGAAGACGAACGCTGGTAAGATGGAGACGAAGTCTCACGAGTTGTCGTTGAACTTCGCCATCCTCCAGGCAAAGGATTATGACTTGAACTTGGGTGTTAATTTCACTCGCGTGAACAACAAGGTGATCGAATTGGCTCCGGGTGTAGAGTCTATCTTCTTGGGTGGTTTCGTAGAGCCGCAGATTCGCGCACAGGCCGGTTGTACCTATCCGAACATCTATGGTACAGCCTTCAAGCGTGACGAGGCAGGTAACCTCCTGTTGCTCGATGGTCTGCCCCAAGGAACTGGTGAGAGCGTAGATTTGGGTAACTGTGCGCCCGACTTCACGACCGGTATCAACTTCGGCGGTCGCTACAAGCGTGTTTCTTTGTCAACGACTTGGAGCTGGCAGCAGGGTGGTTTGATGTACCACGGTACCAATATGACGATGAACTACTTCGGTGCGACCAAGGAGTCTTTGCCCTACCACGAGGGTACGATGGTGGTTGACGGTATCGACGAGGCAACCGGCCAGAAAAATACCATCGAGGTTAGTAAGCAGGACTACTGGATGACTTACTATGACGTAACTGAAGCGGGTGTTTATAGCACCTCTTTCATGAAGTTGCGCGACTTGACCTTGACCTATCAGTTGCCGAAGTTCTGTGGTATTGACATGTCTGTTTATGGTTTCGCTCGTAACATCTTGATCTGGGCCGATCTGCCTAACTTCGATCCAGAGGCATCTCAGGGTAACAACAACATGGGTGGTTACTTCGAGCGTTTCTCTGTGCCCAACACGTCCAGCTTCGGTGGTGGTTTAACGGTAACATTCTAATCATTAACAATCTAAATTCTGAAATATAAGTTATGAAGAAAAATATATTAGTAGCCTTGTCAGTAGCTATGCTCGGTTTCACGGCATGCTCTGAGGATACGATGGATGACATCAACAAGGATACGCTCCATCCACAGCCCGAGATTGTTCCTGTCAAATTGCAGTTGACAGAGGCAATCATGAGCACTGGTTACAGTACGGTATCGGGCGATTTGGCCTTCTACCTCTCCTCTTGGACGGAGCAGGAGTTCGGTATGGGTAACAACCAGCTGATGAAAGCAGAGTTGCGTAACTCCATTGAGTGGACCGCCTCTTCTACATTCAATAACGTTTGGAGTGGCACATACAGTAACTTGATGAACGTTCAACAGATGATTGACAAGGTGGAGGGAGACGTGGCTGGTGCAGGTCTTCAAGTGGACATCTTAGGTATGGCTCAAGTACTTAAAGCGCTCCAGTATGGCATCTTGACAGATATGTTTGGAGATATTCCTTGTAGCGAGGCACTGAAAGGTTCTGAAATTCTGCAACCGAAGTTGGATGCTCAGAAGGATGTATACGCTTTAGTAATGAACACATTGGAGGACGCAATCGCTAATTTGCAAAAAGCAACTGATGCAGATCTGAATTACGCAGGTGCTCAAGATTTGGTCTATAACGGCGATCCTTCAAAATGGTTGGCTGCTGCCTACGGTCTGAAAGCACGTTATCTGCTGCACCAGTCTGCTGTGGATAACAGTGTCTATGCATCAGCAGAAGCTGCTGCACAGAAAGCAATTGATTTAGGTTTTGCAGGTATGACTATCACTGAATTCAATGGTTCAAGTGCTTATCACCCTTGGACGGCCTACATCAAAAGCCGTAGCTATGTAGCGAGCTCTTCTACGGTATCCAAGATGATGAAGGCTAATAATGATCCTCGTTTACCTCTCTACTTGAATGGTGGCGAGGCTTACAATCCGGGAGATGCTGAAGCCGCTAAGATTTCAGCTTCCGTAGCATATCCGGCTTGGTATAAGACTGGTTCACAGCCGCTTCATTTATTGAGTGAATCTGAGGTTTACTTCATCTTGGCTGAGACACAGTTGCGTCAAGGCAAGTCTGCAACTGCCGCTTTCCAAAAGGGTGTAACCTCTTCCGTGACTGAAATCATGACCATCTGTGGTGAGGATGCCAGCGTAGCTGCAGACTTTGCAGCTTCTTTGGGTGAGGCTTCTCTCCAAAAGTTGTTTGAGCAGAAGTATTTGGCTCAGAGCAATGACGAGCAGGTAGAGACGTTCAACGATATACGTCGTTGCGAGGCAATGGGTGAGAACTGGATCAAGTTGACCAACCCAATGAACACGCAGAGCGGTCTGAACCGTCTGCCGAAGCGTTTGCCGTATGGTAGCGATAGCGTCATCAACAACCCGAAGGTTGCTGAGGCATACGGAGATGGCTACTACATCTACGATGAGTCAGTATGGTGGGCAGGTGGTTCACGCTAATCCCCTCCTATCCGAATTATATAAAAAAAGGATGCTCCGTCGGGGCATCCTTTTTTTGTGGTTGAACGCTGCTGCGTCCACTAATATTCATCTACCTTTTGCTCTTTCCGGAAGCGATCCAGTTGGGCTTGCAGGCGATCTCTCACGGATGCGTAGTTGGCATCTTCGTAAAGGTTGTGCAGCTCATTGGGGTCATTTTGGAGATCATACAGCTCATTAGCATTAATTGCTGCGTCTTTTTTGTTGGCCTCTCCGTAGAAATGGATGAGTTTATAGCGGGCATCCCGGACGCCATCGTGGCGACGGACCTGATGGATTGCCGGATAATCATAATAATGGTAGTAAAGATACTCTCGCCAATCCTCAGGGGTTTCTCCACTGAACAGCGGCACCAAGGAGCGGCCGACCATCTGCTCCGGCTTCTCTATGCCTGCCAAGGCTAAATAGGTAGGAGCATAGTCAATATTCTGCACCAAGGCTTGGCATTCACTGCCCGCCTTGATCTGCTGGGGATAGCGGATGATCAGCGGGGTGCGGAACGACTCCTCATACATGAAACGTTTGTCGAACCAGCCGTGTTCACCCATATAAAAACCTTGGTCGGAGGTATAGACGATCACGGTGTTGTCCATCAAGCCCTCTTTTTCCAAATAGGCAATCAGGCGGCCCACCTCGTCATCAATCGACTTGATGCAGCGCACATAGTCTTTGATGTAACGTTGGTATTTCCATTTCACCAGCTCTTCTCCTTGCAGCTTCTGGGCAATGAATTGCTCATTGCGGGGCTTGTAGGAGGCGATCCAGGCTTCCCGCTGTTCCGGGGTCATGCGATCGAGCGAGGCATCCCATCCACGGACGTTCCACTCCTTCTCGTAAGCCGGTTGGGTCTTCAGCTCATCCACTTTCAGGTCGTAGATGAGGGTCATGTTTTGCTCAATCCGCATCTCTTGGGTTCGGGCAGCCTCGGAGCGGGTGGCATAATCGTCGTTGAAGGTTTCTGGATAGGGGAACTCAACATCCTCGTAAAGATCCATGTACTTCAAGTCGGGCATCCAGTTGCGATGCGGGGCCTTGTGGTGAACCAGCAGACAGAAGGGCTTCTCCGGGTCTCGCTGTTGCAGGAACTTAATGGCATGATCGGTGGTCAACGTGGTGGCATAGCCCTCCTCCTTGACATATTCCCCATGGCTTTCAGGGCTCTTGAACGCCGGGTTGTAGTAGTCGCCTTGATCGCGAAGCACATGGTAGTAGTTGAAGCCTTTGGGCTCGCATTGCATGTGCCATTTGCCAACAACGCCAGTTTGATAGCCATGCTCTCGCAGGATCTCGGAGAAGAACACCTTGGTCGTGTCAATGCCTTTGCCTAATTGACGTTGCCCGTTTTGATGACTGTAGAGACCGGTCATCAGGCAGGCCCGGCTGGGTGTGGAAAGCGAGTTCTCCACGAAGGCTTGCCGAAACAGCATGCCCTCTGCAGCCAATCGGTCGATGTTCGGTGTAGGTGCCAAGCGTCCCAAGGCGTGGCCATAGGCACTAATGGTTTGATAGGAATGATCATCCGTCATGATGTGGATGATGTTGAGCGGTTTCTGGGTGGATGGCTCTTGGCTGCTTGTACAGGCACCAAGCCACAGTGCGGATGCCATGAAGGCAAAGGAAGAAATGTCTTGTCTCATGATATAGTAGTTATAAAGTTAGTGGCAAAGATAGCCAAAAAGGCGGCAATCGCCGCCTTTCTGGAATACTTAAGCTTTATTGCGGTTTGGCGACATATTTCTGCAGCCATGCATCTACCTCGTAAAGCAGGTGGAGGATGTTCTCCTTCGCCGAGTAGCTGTGGCTCTCATAGGGGAGCAGCACCAACTTACTTGTACCACCATGACCTTTGATCGCCGCGAAGAGGCGTTCGCTCTGGATGGGGAAGGTACCGGTGTTGTTGTCGGCATCACCGTGGATCAACAGCAGGGCGCCACTTAGCTTATCCGCATACATGAAGGGCGACATGGCATTGTAGATCTCCGGGATCTCCCAATAGGTACGGGTCTCTGTCTGGAAACCGAACGGCGTCAACGTACGGTTGTAGGCTCCACTGCGGGCGATGCCCGCCTTGAACAGGTGGGTATGGGTTAGCAGGTTGGCTGTCATGAATCCACCGTAGGAGTGACCGCCAACGGCTAAACGGGTCGTGTCGCCTACTCCTAAATCATAGATGGCCTTAGCCGCTGCCTCGGCGTTCATCGTCAGCTGATGGATGAAGTCATCGTTCGGCTCTGCCCCATTCACGCCGACAATCGGCATCTCCACGTTCTCCATCACGGCGAAGCCACGGGTTACCCAGAAGACCGGTGAGCGGTAGTTGATGACCGTGAAGAGGTATTTGGAGCCACGCACTCGGGAGGCATCCTCGTTGTTGCGGTACTCTCTGGGATAGGCCCACATCAAGACCGGCAGGCGACCATCCTTCTCCTTGTCGTAGCCAACCGGTGTGTAGAGAGTGGCGGTCAGATCCAATCCGTCCGCTCGCTTGTAGGCGATCTTCTCCACCTTCATCTCCTTCAGCTGGGGATAGGGGTTGGGGAAATTTGTCAACGCCTCGCTCCGTTTCCGCTTCACGTCTCGGAAGAGGTAGTTGATTGGCTCGTCGGTGGATTGACGGGCGGTGATCAGTTGCAACTTCTCCGGGTTGATCACGTCGAGGATAGTCTCGTAGTAGGGAGCCTCGCAGCGCCACAGGATGGTGTTTGTCTTTTTCTTCAAGTCGTAGCGGCTCAGGTAGGGCATGTCTCCCTCGGGCGATCCCCCCGGAGCGATCATCAGCAGTTCGCTGTGCTGCTTGTTGGTATAGACCACGGACTCGTGGTATTGATTGCTCCGTTTGTAGGGACGGCCCGGATCGGCATAATTGTCATCTGTCGAGACATCGAAGATTGTTTGCAAACCCTTCTCCGGTTGCAAGGGGACGAACGAGGAGATTTTCATCCGGCGAGTAGCCCGCGAGTGCTCCGTCACCAAGGCAAACTGGTCGTCGCACCAGTCGATCGAGCGGCAGCGGAAGGGAGTCTTTACCACCAGCTGCTTCTCGCCCGTGAAGGGCGCTTGCCACTGATAGACCGCATCCATATACTCTACTTTGTGCTGGCGCGGATTGCCCTCGTCCTGCGCCTCAATCCAGTAGAGCGTGGCGGGTTCGTCCGCACGCCAACCGAAGTTGCGGGGATAGGGGTTGGCCGTGTCGTAGCCCATGATGTCAGCCGTCATGGGTTGTCGGTTGATCTCCTTCACCACTTTACCACCGAGATCAAGCACCTCCACTCGTTTAGGGAAGGAGCTACGGGGCACGATGTAGGAGTAGGGCTTCTCAATCGTTGTGGTGAGCAACAGGGATTTGTCGGGCGAGAGCCGAGTCTGGAGATAGATGGCCGGTTTGCCCAACTCAGTCTCTTTGTTCGGCTCAATCTTGACTAACTGTGCCGTGAAGAAGTAATCAAACAGCTGCTCGTCGTAGGGGCTCTTCAGCAGATCCTGATAGGTGCGGGCTGCGTCGGCCTTTCCCTCGCTCACTTGGATGACCGGTCCCGAGGGAGCGGCAGGAGGCAGCGGCATCGCTCCAATCCCATTGGGAACGGCGGGAACGATCAAGACAGAGTCGTTCACCCAATTGGCTCGGATGGCCGGGCTGGCTCCACGCAACGGACCCGGTTGGGAGGCCGTGCGGTTCATCTTTCGGCGGCTGATCTGTTTAGCCTGCTTCTCGGCCACGTTGACCATCCAGAGGTAGAGTCCATCCTTCTCACGGATCATCAAGGCGATGCGGCTCGATCCCGGTGCCCATTCAGCCTCCAATATATTTACGTCAGCGGGCAGGCCAGCGATCTCGTAGGTCTGCTTCGTGGCTACATCAAGGAGGCGAGCGGCTGAGTAGCCCTCCCGACGGCTCGGACCAAAGATGTCGGTCACTCGGGTACCGCCCAGTTTATATTCCGGCTTCGCCAATTCCTCCACGCTGAGGAAAGGCACATCGTCCAACTCTAACAACCATTTGCCATCTCCGCTCACCAATACGCTGGGAGGCATCTTGGCCAAAGCGATCTCCTTGATCGCCTTGGGTGGTTCTTTGTAACTCATGTCTTGGGCCAGTCCTTTGGTCAAACTGGCCGCCATAAGTAGGGCTGTTGTGAATAAAATGTGCTTCATAATTTAATTTGTATGCTATAAGTGCTGCAAAAGTAGGGATTTTTGCGATACTATGTGAGACGGAGAAAAGAATGTTTACCTTTGCCGCCGTTATAGATAAGAATCAGAGAAGATGGTAAAGCAATCGGGAAATCTTTTGGTGGTGGATGACAACAAGGCGGTACTGGAGGCGGTGCGTCTCCTGTTGCGTCCCTTCTTTACGGAGGTGGTGACACTGAACTCTCCCGTCACCCTACCCGAACAGTTGCGGACGAAGGCATGGCGAGTGGTGTTGTTAGACATGAACTTCAAGGCGGGCATCAACAGTGGTGGCGAAGGACTTTATTGGTTGCATCGCATCAAGGAGATGTGCCCGGAGCTGCCCGTGGTGCTTTTCACAGCTTATGCGGACATCGACTTGGCGGTGCGAGGCATCAAGGAGGGGGCGGCGGATTTTGTGGTGAAACCCTACGACAACCAGAAGTTGGTCGATACACTCTTGGTGGCTGCTGAGGCTAAAAGTGCAGGGGAAACCGTTGCCCCAAAGCCATCATCGAGAAGTACCCACACGATGTACTGGGGCGAGAGTCCGGCTATGCAGTCGCTGCGTCAGTTAGTGGAGAAGGTGGCGAAGACCGAGGCGAACGTCTTGATCACCGGCGAGAATGGTACGGGTAAGGAGTTGTTGGCAAGAGCGATCCATGCGGGATTTGCCCATAGCGACAAGGAATTAGTTACGGTGGATATGGGTGCCTTGACAGAAAGCCTTTTTGAGAGCGAGCTGTTCGGTCACGTGAAAGGGGCCTTTACCGATGCCCATGCCGACCGAACAGGCAAATTCGTGACGGCGAATGAGAGCACACTCTTCTTAGACGAGATCGGTAATCTGCCCTATCACCTGCAAGCGAAGCTATTGACCGCCTTGCAAAGTCGCAGTGTCACCCCGGTAGGAGGAAATCGTCCAATCCCGATCCGTGTACGCCTCATCACGGCTACTAACCGTGATTTGCAGAAGATGGTCGCTGAGGGCAGTTTCCGGGAGGATCTGCTCTATCGCATCAACACCATCCACCTCCACTTGCCCGCTCTTCGGGAGCGCAAGGAGGACATCGTGCCGTTGGCTCTCCGTTTCATGGCCCATTTCAGTGAGCACTATGAGAAACCATTGCCTCGCCTCAGCGAAGCTGCCGCCAGGAGGTTGCAGGAGTTGCCTTGGGCGGGGAATATCCGTGAACTGGAACATGTGATCGAAAAGGCGATCATCCTCAACGAGGCTGACGAACTAACCGAAGAGTTCCTTCCCGTTCCTGCTTCAATCGCTCCTGCCTCCACTTTGCACGAGGAGCAGACCATCACCTTGGAGGCGATGGAGATCCAACTGATCCGACGCACCATCCGGCAATGCGAAGGCAACCTCTCGGCGGTGGCAGCCCAGTTGGGCATCACCCGCCAAACCTTATATAATAAGATGAAACG
Source organism: Parabacteroides sp. (assembly GCA_022775005.1). Lineage (GTDB taxonomy): Bacteria > Bacteroidota > Bacteroidia > Bacteroidales > Tannerellaceae > Parabacteroides. Next base: position 49,321 of record JALFJR010000059.1, on the reverse strand, counting down.
CTATGGCCTTTGATCGTCTCACCGAACGACTGCCGGAAGGCTATCTGCTGATAGCCGCCCTCATGACTGCGGCTTTGGTGGGGTATGGCTTTGCCGCTTATCTCCCGATCGACCATGAGGAGACAGGGAAAGGCTTTTGGCAACTGCTCCTCTTGGGAGGCCTCTTGTGCCTTTTTATCGCTTGGAGCCTGCATAAACGGCAACGACGTGCCGACCGTCAGATCCAACAGCTGCTGCAAGCGGTCGAGAACGACGACACGGCTTTTCGCTTTCCCGAAACGAGAGGCACCGCTGCGGATCGTTCGCTGCGTCAAAACCTCAACCGCATCCGCACACTTTTAGCAGAGGCGAAGCAAGCCACCATCCAACAGGAGAAATACTACTCCCTGATCTTAGAGACGGTACACACCGGCGTGCTGGTCGTGGGCGATGAGGGGACGATCTATCAATACAACCGCGAGGCCCTGCGCCTCTTGGAGCGGGAGGTGCTGACTCACCTCGATCAGCTGAAGGCCAACGATCCCCTCTTGGCACAACGCTTGCGAGAGGCACGAGCGGGAGAGCGCTTCCAAACCGCCTGCCACCTTCCGAAGGAGCTAAGACAGCTTCAGGTGCAAGTGAGCGAGATCTTCTTGCGAGGGAATCACCGGCGCATCCTTACCTTCAACGATATTCATACGGAGTTAGACGAGCGGGAGATGGACACCTGGATCCGGCTGATCCGGGTCTTGACGCACGAGATCATGAACAGCGTCACCCCAATCGCCTCCCTCAGCGAAACCTTGTTGCCCTTGGTGCGCACCGAGTGCCATTCGGCGGAGATTCCCGAAGGGTTGGAAGCCATCCGCCACAGCAGCAAGGGGCTGTTGACCTTCGTGGAGAACTACCGACACTTCACCCGCATTCCGACACCGCAACCCGCACTCTTCTATGTGAAGCCCTTTCTGACCCATGCCTTGAAGGTGGCCGAGCATCAGGTCAATGCGGCCTCCTCGATCACCTTTCGGTTACAGGTGGAGCCGGAAGACCTGTTGCTCTATGCGGATGAGGCACTGATCACGCAGGTGGTGACCAACCTACTGAAGAACGCCGAGGAAGCCCTGATCGGTCAGCCACAGGGCGAGATACGGGTGTGCGCCTATGCCGACAGTCAAGAGGCGATCTATATCGAGATAGCCAACAATGGCCCTGCGATCGCTCCGGAGGTAGCCGCCAACCTGTTCACCCCCTTCTTCACCACCAAGGCCGAGGGCAGTGGCATCGGGTTGAGTCTCTCTCGTCAGCTGATGCACCTCTCCAGGGGAAGTCTCACCCTACTTTCCGGTGCTCCGGTCACCTTCCGGATGAAGTTTGTCTAATTCTTAGACAGTCAGTGTCTAATTTTTTGACACGAAAGGGAAATCTCAGAAAAGTGATTCTGCTGAGACAGAACCCATTACCCGTTTTGGCACGGTTTTGGCATGTAGGTAAGCAGAGAAACTTTAAAATCATTAGATGAATGAAACAATTACATTATGTTTTCAAGCTATTGCTATGCGACAAGGGCGGAAACCTGATCAAGGTGATCTCCCTGGGGTTGGGATTGGCGATGAGCATCCTGCTCTTCTCGCGAGTGGTGTATGAACAAAGTTTTGACACCTGCTTCAAGGAGTATGACCGGATCTATCAGTTTTGGGAGATTTTCACAATTGGGGGAGAGCGGAGGGGCCCATTCGAGCTGAACATGGGGCCTACGGCGGGGGCGTTGCTGACCAACTTCCCGGAAGAGGTAGAGGCAGCCACCAGTACCTTTCGTGGTTGGAGTGATCCCTTCTATCGGGGAGATAAACGCTTCACGGATCTGAATATCTTGATTGCTGATTCGCTCTTCTTCCAAACGATGGGTATCGAGGTGCTGCGAGGCGATGCGGTCAGCGAGCTGCAACAGGTGGATGTAGCCTTCCTCAGTGCCTCCACCGCCAAGCGGATCTTTGGCGAGGAGGATCCGATCGGGCAGCACATCAGCTATAACCAACGCTATGACCTCACGGTGCGAGGTATCTTCGCCGATGTGCCTGACAACACGACGGTCCATCCGGCGGTGGTGGTTTCGTTTCCGACTATGTGGTCACGGAAACTGGGCAACTACTCCTGGAAGGGCGGTGACTCCTACTATTCCTACGCCCGCCTGCGGCCAGGTGTGGATGTGGAGCGGCTCAACCAACGCTATGACGAGCTGGTCCATACCAAATACCTCTCCAAATTACCAGAAGGGATGAACTGGGTCACTTATGTCGCTCCACTGCGGGATACCTATCGCAACTATCCAGAGGTAAAACGGATGCGTACGACCCTCTCGATCATGGGCTTCGCCATCCTCTTTATCGCAGCTCTCAACTATGCGTTGATTGCCATCGCCTCGCTCTCCCGACGGGCAAAGATGATCGGTGTACACAAATGCAGTGGGGCCAGCAGCGCACGCATCTTCGGGATGTTCCTGCTCGAAACGGCTATTCTGATCAGTTTGGCCTTACTCTTTATGCGGGTGTTGCTCTATGATTTTCAAGACTTCGTGGAGGAGACCGCCTCTACCTCGTTGGAGAATCTGTTCGCTTGGGAGCGGATGTGGGTGCCTGCCCTTACGGTAGGACTGCTCTTCTTGATCGGTGGGGTGATCCCCGGTCGGCTTTTTGCCCAAATACCCGTGTCGCAAGTGTTCCGCCGCTATACGGAGGGGAAGAAAGGCTGGAAGCGGCCGCTGCTCTGTGTGCAGTTTGCCGGAGTGGCCTTTATCAGTGGCTTGATGGTGATGGTGGCGGCGCAATACCACTACGTGATGAACAAGGACATGGGCTTCTCGACGGAGCGGATCGCCATCAATTCCTGGTTGAAGTTCTTCTCTCAACCGAATGAGGCGGACAACCTCCGGGTTTTCTTTCGGAATTTGCCCTATGTGGAGGAGGTTACTGGTTCCTTGAATGACCCGTTTGACGGTTATAGCGGTGCCGTGGTGGAAGATGGCAGTCAATCCAATATGCACACAAAATACGATCGACTTTCGGAGAACTACTTTGCGCTGATGGGGATGACTCTGTTGGAGGGGCGACCCATGCGAGAGCCGGATGAAGCTGTTGTGAACGAGACCTTCGTGGAGAAGAAACGATGGGGCAACGAGGCTATCGGTAAGGTATTCAAAGCCGATGGAGAGACCTACAAAGTGGTGGGTGTGATGAAGGACTTTGTGGTCGGCGGCTTCTACGAACCTCCTTATCCCTTCGTGGCCATTACGTATGGTCCGAATATAATAGGCCCCACGCTTTCGGTCAAGCTGAAAGAGCCCTTCGCCGAGAACTTAGCGAAGCTGAACCAGGAGATGCAGACAGCCTATCCAGATCTGTATATCAACTTTCAATCCTTGGAGGCCAAGAAAGAGAAGTTCTACAAGCCAGTACGCATCTTCCGCAATGCGGCGACGGTGGCGAGCATCGTGATGTTCTTCGTGATGCTGATGGGACTGATTGGCTACACGGCGGATGAGGTGCAACGGCGCAGCAAGGAGATCGCGATCCGCAAGGTGAATGGAGCGGAAGCGATGGATATCCTGCGGTTGTTGACCCGCGATGTCTTGGAGGTAGCGCTGCCCTCCGTCTTGATCGGTGTAGGCATTGCCGCCTATGTGAATTCCCTTTGGGTGGATAGTTTCACTGAGAAGGTGTCTGTCAGCTGGGCGGCTTACGGCTTGGTGGCCATCGTGAACTTAGCGATGATTGTGGGTTGTGTGCTTTGGAAGAGCTGGCACATCGCCAACGAGAATCCGACAGTCAGCCTCAAGAACGAATGAGGCAACCGAGTGTATTAATCTCAAAATTCAAAACTTAAAATTTAAAAGTGAATATGTCGAATATCATTGAACTGAAACAAATAGAGAGAATCTTCCGTATGACGGAAGTGGAAACCGTTGCCTTGAGCAACGTCAACATGGAAGTCTCCGAAGGGGAGTTTGTCGCCATCATGGGACCTTCCGGTTGTGGCAAATCCACACTACTGAACATCTTAGGCCTCTTAGACAACCCGACGAGGGGCTCCTACCGCCTAATGGGACAGGAGGTGGCCAACCTGCGCGAGAAGGAGCGCAATGCCATCCGCAAGGGACAGATTGGCTTCGTCTTCCAGAGCTTCAACTTGATCGACGAGCTGAACGTCTATGAGAACGTGGAGTTGCCGTTGACCTACCTGAATGTCTCGGCGGCTGAGCGCAAACAGCGAGTGGAGGAGATGCTGAGCCGTATGAACATGGGGCATCGCGCCAAGCACCTTCCTCAGCAGCTCTCCGGAGGTCAGCAGCAGCGTGTGGCGATCGCCCGGGCGTTGGTTACCAATCCGAAGTTGATCCTAGCCGATGAGCCGACCGGTAATTTGGATTCCAAGAACGGCACCGAGGTAATGAGGCTCTTGACGGAGCTGAACCAGGAGGGGACAGCCATCGTGATGGTGACGCACTCGCAGCGGGACGCACAGTATGCCCACCGCACCATCCACCTCTTCGACGGTAGCATCGTGGCGATCACGGCAGGTGATAAGCCGCTTAACGATCATTCTATCCTTAGTGACGCCACATTGTGACGTCTTTGTATAGTTTTAGAACCGAAAACAAACGATGAGAGCGTCTGCCTGTGAAGGTGGGCGCTTAAAATTATGTACCTTTGCGGAGCAACCAAAAACGAGTGAGCAGATGAATGAGGCGGTATTACAAAAACTGAAGATCCTGGCCGAGTCGGCCAAGTATGATGTCTCTTGTGCGTCGAGCGGCACGACCCGCAAGCACAAGGCGGGACAGATCGGCAGCGCGGCGGGTTGGGGCATTTGCCACAGCTTTGCTGCCGATGGCCGATGCATCTCGCTCCTGAAGATCATGCTGACCAACTATTGCATCTACGACTGTGCCTATTGCATCAATCGTCGCAGCAACGACCTGCCCCGGGCTACCTTCTCCGTCAGCGAGTTGGTGGAGCTGACGATCGAGTTCTATCGCCGCAACTACATCGAGGGGCTATTTCTTAGCTCCGGTGTGGTGCGCAATCCCGATTATACCATGGAGCGGTTGGTACGGGTGGTCAAAGACCTGCGCACCGTGCACCGCTTCAATGGCTACATCCACATGAAGAGCATACCGGGATGCAGCCAGGAGCTGGTGGATGAGGCGGGGCGCTATGCCGACCGCCTGAGCGTCAACATCGAGATTCCCAATGAGCAGGGTTTGCGCACGCTGGCTCCCGACAAGAGCTACCAGAGCGTCTTCACCCCGATGCGCTTCATCCAGCAGGGGGTCTTGCGCAGCGCCGAGGAGCGGAAGCAATTTCGGTATGCCCCTCGTTTCGCCCCGGCGGGTCAAAGCACGCAGATGATCGTAGGGGCCACCGCAGACACGGATCAGACCATCCTGCGCCTCTCCTCTGCGCTCTACCAACGTCCCTCCATGAAGCGGGTCTATTACTCCGGCTTCGTCCCCGTGAATAGCTATGACAACCGTTTGCCCGCCTTGAAGACCCCGCCCTTGGTGCGTGAGCATCGGCTCTACCAAGCCGATTGGCTCTTGCGATTTTACCAGTTCAAGGTGGATGAGTTGGTGGATGATGCCTATCCCGATCTCGACTTGGAGGTCGATCCCAAGTTGGCTTGGGCGCTGCGCCATCCGGAGCATTTCCCGATGGATGTCAACCGGGCGGAGTATGAATGGTTGCTGCGTGTGCCCGGCATCGGCGTGAAGTCGGCACAGCTGATCGTGACCTCTCGTCGTTTTGCCCCCTTAGGGAGCGACCAGCTGAAGAAGATGGGGGTGGTGATGAAGAAGGCCCGCTATTTCATCACCTGCCGGGAGCTTCCCAACCGCACGATCAACGAGATCCATCCCGACCGTTTGCGCCAGCTGTTGACCAAAGGTGAGGCGGGGCGTCAGCTCTCCCTGCCCTTCGCCGCAGACGAATCCCAGGTATGAATCGAGGAGGATAGGAGGGATGCGCTATTTTCGGTATGACCAGACGTTTGAGGGGCTATTGACCGCTGTGTTCGATGCCTACGCCCGTCGGCAGTTCCCGGAGGGGCTGCTCGGCGAGGAGGAGGCTGCGCCCCTGTTTGGTGAGGTGGCACTGACGGTCGTGACTGATTCCGTGAAAGCGGATCGGGTATGGAAAGGGTTAGGCAAGAAAATCTCTACCTCGGCCTGCTCGGCATTGACCTGCGTCTGGCTCTCGGAGCAACCGGGTGTGGATGCGTTGCTCTTCCGCTATATCCGCAAGGCGATTGACGCGCCTCGCTCCATCGAGCTGAACTTTGGCGACCCGGATGTGTTGGCGGTGAGCAAATGGTGGCGCAAGGTGAACAACGAGCGGGAGCGGACGATGCAATTCTTTCGGTTTCAGAAGGCAGCGGATGGCACCTACTTTGCGGCGGTCGCTCCGCTCTACAACGTGTTGCCTTTGGTGCTTCCTTATGCCACCGACCGCTTTGCTGACCAATGCTGGTTGCTCTACGACCTGAAGCGAAGCTATGGCTATTACTACGACGGGAAAGAGACGATGGAGGTGCGCTTCGATGACCCGGAGGGACATTTGAAGAATGGCTTACTGAGTCCTGACATCATGGACAAAGACGAGCTCCTGTTCCAACGGATGTGGAAAGCCTATTTCCAATCCATCGCCATCAAGGAACGGCTCAATCCCCGCCTACAACGGCAGCACATGCCCCAACGCTTCTGGGCCTTCTTGCCAGAGATGCACTAAAACGACTTGTCACGTACACGTGGGATAACTCTTCAGCGCCTGACGGAGTTGGAGGGCTTTGCCGTCTGTGACCCGATCCATCAACGCCCAAAAGCGGTCGCTGTGGTTCAGCTCCACGGTGTGGCAAAGCTCGTGGAGCAAGACGTAGTCGATCAGGTGCCAAGGGAGGGTCATCAAGAGCAGGGAGAGGTTGATGTGCCTCCGGTTGCTGCAGCTACCCCAGCGACTGCTCATATCCTTGATGGTGACGCCGTTGTAATGGAACCCATGCTGGCGGGCGAGCGTGGCCAATCGGAGGGGCAGGCAGCGTTTAGCTTCGTGCCTAAGGGCGGCCTTGAGCAGGCGGCGCAGGGCCTCTTGGGTAGCTTCTTCCTCGAAGCGGATCTCCTCCGGGCAGCTGATCAGTAGCTCGCCCTCTTTCAAGCGCAGCCGGAAAGCGGCTTGCCGATGGCGGCAGATCCGCATCCGGAAGGTGGTGAAGGAGAGTTGGGTGGTCTCGTCCCATACGGTGGGCTTGGGGGTACGCTGGATGGCCGCAAGCAGCCGCTGCCGGTTGGTCTCGATGAACTGCAGCAACTCCCGCTCGTTGCCCACAGCGGGCAGATTGGCAAAGATAGCCCCCTGCTTCACGATCAGCTTATAGCGCTTCAGGCGGCTGGATCGCCGGATCGTGATGGACCCCAGCTCGGGATCGTTGATGCGATATTCCTCGGTCATTTTCTTAATTCTTGTGGTGAGCGCAAAGCGGAAATCAAGGGAATTCATTATCTTTGCGGCGGTAAAAATAGTAAACATAATCAATTAAGAAATACAATCATGAGCAAAAAAGCGCTTTTAATTATCTGTGATGGTTGGGGTATTGGCGACAAGGCCAAGGATGATGTAATCTCTTGCACGCCGACTCCCTATTGGGACTCTTTGTTGGAAACTTATCCGAACTCTCAGTTGCAGGCTTCGGGCGAGAACGTAGGTTTGCCTGATGGCCAGATGGGTAACTCTGAGGTAGGTCACTTGAATATCGGCGCAGGTCGCATCGTTTACCAGGACTTGGTGAAGATTAACATCGCTTGCCGCCAGAACACGATCATGGAGAACCCGGAGATCAAACGGGCCTATAGCTACGCCAAGGAGAACGGCAAGCAGATCCACTTGATGGGCTTGGTTTCCGACGGTGGCGTACACAGCTCATTGGAGCATCTGTTGAAACTGACCGACATCGCCAAGGAGTATGGCGTGGAGAAGTGTTTCGTACACTGCTTCATGGATGGTCGTGACACCGACCCGAAGAGCGGTAAGGGCTTTATCGAGACCTTGAGCGAGCACTTGAAGACTACCGGCGGTAAGATCGCCTCTATCATCGGCCGCTATTATGCGATGGACCGTGACAAACGTTGGGAGCGTGTGAAAGAGGCTTACGACCTGTTGGTTGAGGGCAAAGGCAAGGCTGCCGAGTGCATGGTGAAGGCGATGGAGGAGTCTTACGCAGAGGGCGTGACCGACGAGTTCATCAAGCCGATCGTACACGTGGAGAACGGCAAGCCGGTCGCTGTCATCGAGGAGGGCGACGTGGTGATCTTCTTCAACTACCGCAACGACCGTGCGAAGGAGTTGACCATCGTGTTGACGCAGCAAGATATGCCGGAGGCAGGTATGCACACGATCCCCGGCTTGCAATATTTCTGCATGACGCCGTATGACGCCAGCTTCAAGGGTGTCCACATCCTGTTCGACAAGGAGAACGTGGAGAACACCTTGGGTGAGTATCTCTCCGCACAGGGCAAGAACCAGTTGCACATTGCCGAGACGGAGAAGTATGCGCACGTGACCTTCTTCTTCAACGGTGGGCGTGAGACGCCGTACGCAGAGGAGGATCGTATCTTGGTTCCCTCTCCGAAGGTGGCTACCTACGACTTGAAGCCGGAGATGAGCGCTTACGAGGTGAAGGATAAATTGGTGGCTGCGATCAACGAGCAAAAGTATGACTTCATTGTGGTGAACTACGCCAACGGTGATATGGTCGGCCATACGGGTGTGTATGCCGCTATCGAGAAGGCCGTTGTAGCGATCGACGCTTGCTTGCACGACACGGTGGAGGCTGCGAAGGCCAATGGCTATGAGACTATCATCATCGCTGACCACGGTAACGCCGACCATGCGATGAACGCTGATGGCACACCGAACACCGCTCACTCATTGAACCCCGTTCCGTTTGTTTATATCAGCGAGAACAAGGAGGCGAAGGTGGAGAATGGTATCTTGGCCGATGTGGCTCCCTCTATCCTGCACATCATGGGCTTGGAGCAGCCGAAGGAGATGACCGGTAAGAATTTGATTCACTAATTAATAATCCTGTTGTAGAGACGTAGCGCGCTACGTCTCTACTTATTAATTGGGGATTGTGTCAAAAAATGCACTTTGATGCGATCCCATTAAATTTAATGATCTTGTGTTCCAAATAGATGATACGCTCGTCAGTTTAGATGTAGTGGAGCGTTGCTTCCTGTGCGACTTGGCGCATTGCAAAGGTCAATGTTGCGTGGAGGGCGATTCGGGGGCTCCGTTGGAGGAGGCGGAATTGTCGAAGCTGCAGGCGGTGTTGCCACTTATCTGGGATGACCTCTCGCCAGAGGCACAAGCCATCATCAAGAAGCAGGGCGTGGCCTATATTGATGAGGAGGGCGACTTGGTGACCTCGATCGTCAATGGGAAGGATTGCGTTTTCACCTGCTACGATGCCGATGGCGTCTGCAAATGTGCGATCGAGAAGGCCTACCGGGCCGGGAAGACCGATTTCTATAAACCTGTCTCTTGCCATCTTTACCCTGTTCGCATCACCCAATATCGAGATTTCCAAGCGGTTAATTACCATCGCTGGGAGGTCTGCAAGGCAGCGGAGCTGTTGGGCGAGCGAGAGAAGTTGCCTGTTTATCGTTTCTTGAAAGAGCCTTTGATCCGTAAGTTTGGCGAGGAATGGTATAAGGCGTTGGACGAATGCGCCCAAGAATGGGAAAAGCAACGCCTTGGTGAAACGCAAAAAAATTCATAGCTTTGCGCTTGTTATTAAATTTGCGCTTGTTATAAAAGAAATAAGTATGAAGAATCTAATCATCGCAGCCGCACTGTTGATCGGAATCCCCCTGATGGCACAGACCAAGGTGGTGAAGAAGAACGCTGTGAAAGCCAATAATTTCGGAATTACCTATTCGCTGCCGAAGACCTCATTGATTGTGGAGGCGGAGGTGACGAAGGTGACCTGTAAGGCAGGTCCCTATTACCAATATGCCGAGAAATACTTGGGCGTGAAAGAGGTGATCGCAGAGGATGCCGTCTATTATGAGTTGGGTAAAGTTCGGTTGATCAATCGGGGACTTCCCGATCCTGATAACACTTATATCGTGGAGTTCAAGCCGGGCACGGTGGCTCCCTATGCCTACCTGACGGAGGAGGGCTTGCTCTGTGCGATCAATACAGAGTATGCGCCGGAGGCTTCCCAAACGAATGCCGCACAGAAAAAGCAACCGGCGGCCAAAGCGGTCGCTTCGGGTACCTCGGTGCTCTCGGAGGAGCTGTTGATGGCCGGATCGACCTCCCGCCAAGCGGAGGTAGCTGCTAAGCAGATCTATCGCATCCGGGAGAGCCGTTTAGACATCCTGACCGGTGAGGCCGATAATCTTCCTCCCGATGGCGATGCGATGAAGTTGGTCATTCAGCAGTTGGAGGCGCAAGAGCAGGCGCTGACCCATCTGTTCACCGGTACGACCGAGAAGGAGACCGACACCTACGAGGTCAATATCATCCCCGCCGATGAGCTGGAGAAGGAGGTAATCTTCCGCTTCTCGAAGCAGTTAGGCATTGTGGATGCGGACGATCTGGGCGGTGCCCCTGTCTATATGGATCTGAAAGCGATTGAACGGGCGCCTGAGTTGGATCCGAAAGAGGCAGAGAAGAAAGAGAAATCGATGAAAGGCATTATCTATAACGTGCCGGGCAAGGCCAGCGTAGAGATCACGATGGGCAAACGGTCGCTCTACAAGGGTGAGGCACAGATCACGCAGTTTGGTACGCAAGAGGGCTTAGCTCCGGTGATGTTTGAGGACAAGAAGGCCCCAGTGAAAGTGACCTTCTATCCAGAGACAGGAGCAATCAAACAGATTATCCAATAACAAACGGAATTATCATTTTACTAACAACTAATATTCTCTAAAACACATGTTTGAAGGACAACCTAAAGGACTTTGGTCGTTGGCTTTGGCCAACACGGGCGAGCGCTTTGGTTATTACACCATGCTTGCGGTATTTGCGCTGTTTCTCGGTGAGAACTTCGGTTTCGAGGCCGGAGTAGCTTCTGAGATCTACACTTGGTTTTTGACACTGGTCTATTTCCTGCCGCTCTTTGGTGGTATGGCTGCCGATAAGTGGGGCTATTCCCGCATGGTGGTGATCGGTATCTTTATTATGTTTGCGGGTTACTTCCTGCTGGCTATCCCTCTGGGTAGTGGCACGATCGCTGTCATTGCGATGGGTGCGGCTCTGCTGTTGGTCAGCATGGGTACCGGTATGTTTAAAGGAAACTTGCAGGTGATGGTCGGTAACCTCTACAACGATCCGAAGTATGCGGATAAACGAGATGCCGGCTTTTCTTTGTTCTATATGTTGATCAATGTGGGTGCGTTGTTTGCCCCGACGGCAGCAATCAAGTCTATGGAATGGGCGCAGAATAGCTTGGGCTACTCCAAGGCTGACTCTTATCACTTCGCCTTCGCCGTGGCTTGTATCTCCGTGATCGCCAGCATTTGTATCTATAACTTGGGTAAATCAACCTTCGCACAGGTACTTGCTGTGAAGAAGGAGAAGAAGGCGGATGCGAAGCCGGTTGAGGAGATGTCGCCCGCTGAGACCCGTGAGCGCATCGTTTGCTTGCTCTTGGTGTTCGCCGTGGTGATCTTCTTCTGGATGGCGTTCCACCAGAATGGTTTGACTTTGACCTGGTTCGCCGACGAGTTCACGGCTACGAAGTCTTCAGGCATTGAATCTATGCAGTTTGACGTGACTAACTTGGTGGCTTGTATCTTCTTGGTGTATGGTCTGTTCGGTGTGTTCCAGAGCACAACCTCTAAGGCGAAGGGCATCTATGCGGCGGTGATCGCTGCCGGTGTGGCTATTTTGGGTTATAACTATGCGAACTTGGCTCCGGAGGTATCGCTGTCCGCTCCGATCTTCCAGCAGTTCAACGCTTGCTTCGTGGTGATGTTGACACCGGTCAGCATTGCGTTGTTTGGATGGTTGGCTAAGAAGGGTAAAGAGCCGAAGGCTCCGGTGAAGATTGGTTTGGGTATGTTGGTGGCTGCGGCTGCTTACCTGCTGATGACCGTCTCTTGTATCGGTTTGCCCGCTTCGGATCACCCCAACCATGTAGCTGACGTGACTCCGAACCTGTTGGTATCTACCTATCTGGTATTGACCTTTGCGGAGCTGTTGCTCTCGCCGATTGGTATCTCTTTGGTGACGAAGGTGGCTCCTCCGAAGTATCAGGGTATGATGATGGGTGCTTGGTTTGTGGCTACAGCTTTGGGTAATAAGTTAGTGTCTATCCCGGGTCACATGTGGGATATGGACCTCACGATCGTTTGGGGTACGTTGATGTGCATCTGTGTGGTAGCGGCGCTCTTCATCTTTGCGATCATCAAGAAGTTGAACAAGGTTTGCTAAACGAATAAGATCGATTGACTATGCAACAGCAACATTCCCTCTCTGCGGTTCGCCCCGTGCGATCCACGCTCCGTTTCCGTAGATGGAGTCGGAAGGGGTATGCGGCATTTGTCAGTCGGAAGCATACCGTGACGATCGGTTGCTTGGCTGCGGCCGTGGCCGATCGTTTCTATCAAAAAGGACTCTCCCTGCACCGTGGCGTTGGCCATTGGGTGGAGAGCCTTCGGGAACAAGCGGAGCAGAAGGAGCAGGCCCTCGAAAGGGAGCAGGCCAGTCTGCCGTTAGCGGAGCAGGAACGTTTGCTGCTCCTCCTTTCCCAAAAACAAGTGGTAGCTTGCCCGGCGTGGGTGAGCGCAAGAAACGTATTCAAGAAAAGGAAGGCGGGAATGGACCCAAGTGGTCTCTTCCCGCCTTTTTGTGTTTATACCTATATATATTATACAGCATGAAAACTATGCAAGAAATGACGGATGCGGTGTTGGCCGGTCAGCCCCTCTCGGCGGAGGAGGCTTTGCGGTTGGCGAACAATCCGAATAAAGAGGCGCTTTATGAGGCGGCTCATCAAGTGACTCGTCATTTTATGGGGAATAAGTTTGATACCTGTTCCATCATCAATGCCAAGAGTGGCAATTGCAGTGAGGATTGTAAATGGTGTGCCCAGTCGGGCCATTATGCCACGAAGGTACAGCTCTATCCTCTTCTCCCTGCGGCGGAGTGTGTGCGTCATGCGGTCTATAACCGTCAGCAGGGCATTGGCCGTTTTGCCTTGGTGACCAGTGGCAAGCGGGTATCGGATAAAGAGATGCAACAGATTACCGACACGGTGCGTTCCATCAAGCAGCAGTCGGACATCAAATGCTGCGCTTCGATGGGATTGTTGAAGCGGGAGCAACTGCAAGCCCTGTTCGACAGCGGGGTGGAGAACTACCATTGCAACATCGAGACAGCTCCCTCTTACTTCGGCAAGCTCTGCTCCACCCACACGATCGCTCAGAAGATGGAGACCATCCGCATGGCACGGGAGATCGGCTTCCGCATCTGCTGCGGAGGCATCATTGGCATGGGCGAAAGTATGGAACAGCGGATCGAGATGGCCAGTTTCCTCCGGGAGAACGGAGTCCATTCTATCCCCATCAATTTGTTGCATCCGATCGCGGGCACCCCGCTGCAGGACACTCCTGCTTTGAGCGAGGAGGAGTGGCTCACCACGATTGCCCTTTTCCGCTTGATCAACCCGACGGCCTACTTGCGTTTCTCTGGCGGAAGGGCGCAATTGAGTGAGGATTTGCAACGGAAATCGCTCTATGTGGGCATCAATGCGGCGATCATCGGCGACCTGCTGACCACTATCGGCAGTAAGGTAGAGGAGGATAAACGGCTCTTCACCGAAGCAGGCTATTCATTAACCGAACAAACAGACTGGGTAGGATGAACACGACGGAATTACTGCAATTTGATCGGGATCACTTGTGGCATCCCTATACTTCGACGATTGATCCGCTGCCGGTCTATCCCGTGGCGAAGGCGGAGGGCGTGACCATCACCTTGGCGGATGGTACGGAGCTGATTGATGGCATGTCCTCGTGGTGGGCAGCGGTGCATGGCTATAATCACCCCGTGTTCAATGCGGCGGCCAAGGCTCAATTGGAGAAGATGAGCCACATCATGTTCGGAGGCTTTACCCATGAACCTGCCGTGGAGCTGGGTGCGAAGCTGCTGCCCCTGTTGCCGCCTTCGATGGATAAGATCTTCTATGCCGATAGCGGCTCTGTGGCGGTAGAGGTAGCGATGAAGATGGCCATTCAGTATTGGCAATCGCAGGGGAAGACGGAGAAACATCGTTTTGCGACGATCCGTAGCGGGTATCATGGCGATACATGGCATGCCATGTCTGTCTGCGATCCCGTCACCGGTATGCACGGCTTGTTTGCGGGAAGTCTGCCGGTGCAATACTTCTTGCCACAACCTGCCGTGAAGTTCGCCGAACCTTGGCAGGAGGAGGCGATCCGTCCGTTGGAGGATCTGTTGAAGCAGGAGGGCGACAAGATCGCGGCGTTGATCTTGGAACCGATTGTGCAGGGTGCAGGAGGTATGTATTTCTATTCGCCCACCTATTTGGTGCGGGCCCGTGCCCTTTGCGAGCAATACCAGGTGTTGCTGATCTTCGATGAGATCGCTACGGGCTTCGGACGCACCGGCAAGCTCTTCGCTTGGGAACATGCAGGCGTGGAGCCGGACATCATGTGCATCGGCAAGGCCTTGACCGGAGGTTATTTGACCCTCTCTGCCACGATCACGACCCAGCCCATTGCCGACACGATCTGTGGCGGAGAGGCGGGCTGCTTCATGCACGGCCCTACCTTTATGGGGAATCCCTTGGCTTGTGCCATCGCCTCGGCTTCGGTCTCCTTGCTGTTGGAAAGCGATTGGCAAGCCAACGTGCGGCGTATAGAGCAGCAGTTAAAGGCAGAGTTAGCCCCGGCTGCGGACATGCCATCCGTGGCTGAGGTACGTGTCTTGGGGGCGATCGGTGTCTTGGAGATGCGGGAGCCTGTGAACATGGCTCGTTTGCAGAAACGTTTTGTGCAGGAGGGGATCTGGGTGCGGCCTTTCGGTAAGTTGGTTTATCTGATGCCTCCTTTCATTATCCGTCCCGATCAGCTGACGAAATTGACGAGCGGTTTGCTTCGGGTGCTCAACGATTAGGCAACCCATGTTCGGTCAATAGGCAGAAACTGGTTTCGGAGTAGGCATAGAAAAGGCAAGCATACGTTATGAAATCTTCGTTCGGCTGAGTTGAACGGCCGTTCCACTGTGCTGAACGTACATCCGACTGAGCCGAACGGCCGTTCCGAACAGTGGAACAAACATTTCAATACGAATGCAAGAGATTTTAGTAAAGAGAAGAGGATCGAAACAAGCAAAAGAAACGATGAAATATCAAACGATATTGAGTGAGTTGGCGGCTTCGGGCAATCTGAGGCGATTGCCTGAAGTCACGCATGAGGGGCGATGGATCGAGCGAGAAGGGCAGCGGATGCTCAATCTCTCCTCCAACGACTACTTGGGATTAGCGACCCGTTCAGACCTGCAAGCGGAGTTCTTGGCGAGTGAGGCGGCACAGCGTTGGCCGCTCTCCTCCTCCAGCTCTCGCCTCTTGACGGGCAACTTTACAGTTTATACGGCCTTGGAGCAGCGCATCGCACGGGACTTTGGGCGAGAGGCGGCCCTGCTCTTCAATAGCGGCTACCATGCCAACACCGGCATCTTACCGGCTTTGGCGGATAAACAGACCCTGATCTTGGCGGATAGGTTGGTGCACGCCAGTTTGATTGATGGCATTCGGTTAGGAGAGGCATCCTTCTCCCGCTATCGGCACAACGATTATACGCAGTTGGAGCGTCTGTTGGCCAAAAATGCTTCGACCTACGAGACCATCATTGTGGTGACAGAGAGTGTCTTTAGCATGGATGGCGACGTGGCGGATCTGCCTCGCTTGGTCGCTTTGAAGCGGCAATACCCCAACGTGATGCTCTACGTGGATGAGGCACATGCCATTGGTGTGCGAGGTGAACGTGGTTTGGGTGTGGCAGAGGAGTGTGGCTGTATCGAGCAGATCGACCTCCTGGTCGGCACCTTTGGTAAGGCATTGGCCTCGATGGGGGCTTATGTGGTTTGCAGCGAGGTGATTCGTAGTTACTTGATCAACAAGATGCGCCCACTGATTTTCAGCACGGCCTTGCCCCCTTTGCAGATCGCATGGACACAGTTCCTGTGGGAGCGGTTGCCTGATTGGCAAGCCGAACGGGAGCAGCTACGCACGCAAAGCCGTCGGTTAGCCGCTGCGTTGCAGGGAAGAGGCGGCGAGATCAGCGACAGCCATATCGTGCCCTTTATCGTGGGGGATAGTCGAGATTGTGTCTTGACGGCGGAGCAGTTGCAGCGCAAAGGCTTCTATTGCTTGCCGGTTCGTCCGCCTACGGTGCCACAAGGCACTTCACGCATCCGTTTCTCCTTGACGGCGGCTATCCAGCCGGAAGAGATAGATCGGTTAATCCAAGTGATTGGGGAGGAGCGCTCATGAAGATACATCAGTTACAACAAGGAGAAGGGCGCAAGCTCTATCTGATCCTCAATGGCTGGTCGGCCGCTCCCAAACTGTTTGAGGCGTTGCCTTTGCCAGCAGGTGCCGATGTTTGGGTCGGTTATGATTACCGGTCGCTTGCCTTCCCTGAGTCATTGGCAAGGTTTGAGGAGCTGCACCTGATCGCTTGGTCATTGGGTGTGTGGGTAGCTACCGCCTTGTGGGGAAGCGCATCTCCTTTCACCTCCACCACAGCGATCAATGGCACCCCTTTCCCTATTCATGCGGAGTGGGGCATACCCCAAGCCATCTTCGAGGGAACCTTGGCGCACTTGGATGCGGATGGATTCCGCCGCTTTGATCGTCGTATGTGTGGCGATCGAGCTACTTTGCAACGCTATCAACAGCTGAGACCGATTCCAGATGCGGATAAGGCTGAAGAACTTCGGGCGCTCCATCAAGCGATCGGTACCACGGAGATTGATCCGCAACAGGCGACAGCCTTCTGGAAGCGGGCGATCATCAGCTCCGCCGATCGTATCTTCCCCACGGCTAATCAACAGACCTATTGGACGGGGAAGGCTGAGATACATACGATCGAGGCCTCCCATCTCCCCTTTTATCAACCGGAACTAACGGCGAGTGTATGGAGGTAATCGAAGCAAAAAGAGTCAGTCAACGCTTCACGGCAGCCGCACAGACCTATGATCAACATGCGGCCGCACAGCAGCGTATCTGTGCGCACCTGTTGGCGATGCTGAAGCGGAAGCATCCGCTCTGTTTCTCCAGGGTGTTGGAGATAGGTTGTGGCAGTGGGGGCTTCACCCATTTGCTGCAAGCGGAGGGCGTGGTCGGCGAATGGTGCTTAAACGATCTGTGCGAGAGTTGGTCTCCGGAATTGATCAAACGGATGGCGGGCGAACATTGGCACTGGTTGGCTGGTGATGCGGAGCAAATGGCTTTCCCCGGCTCATTCGACCTGATTGCCTCAGCGAACGCCTTGCAATGGATGAAGGAGCTACCCGCTTTCTTGCATCGTCTATCCAGCGCATTGGCTCCGCAAGGGCTCTTGCTATTCAACCTTTTTACACCCGAAAATCTCTTGGAAGTCAAAGCAATCAGTGGGCAAGGGCTGAACTATCCCACACCAGCGGAGGTGCAGTCATGGCTCGCAAAGGATTATCACATCTGGCAGATGGAGGAGGAGCGGATAGTCCTCACCTTCTCCGATCCGATGGAGGTGCTGCGCCACCTCAAATATACGGGTGTGACCGCCAATGCGACGGGTGTATGGACCAAAGGCAAGCAAGCCCATTTCTGCGAGGCCTATCGAGAGCGGTTCGCCACCTCAGAGGGAAAAGTCACACTCACTTACACGCCCCTTTATCTATTGGCCAGTAAACAGTAACCTAAAAACAGATAGAAACATGGAAAAAGGAAAAGTATTATTTATCTCCGGCATCGATACCAGCGTGGGTAAGACCGCGGCCACCGGAGCCATCGCCAAAGCATTGGCGAAAGCAGGAAAGCAAGTGATTACCCAAAAGATGATTCAAACGGGCTGTGTGGAGGTGTCGGAAGACATCGAGGAGCACCGGCGCATCCAGGGCATTCCCTTCACCGAGGAGGACAAGGCCGGCTTGACTTGCCCCTACATCTTCACCTATCCCTGTTCGCCTCACATGGCGGCGGAGAAGGATGGGCGAACCATTGACCTGAAGGTGATCACCCAAGCCACGGAAAATCTGCGTGAACGGTATGAGTTTGTCTTGCTCGAAGGGGCTGGGGGCTTGATGGTGCCCAACGATTTCCAATCGCTCACCATCGACTACATCCGTGAGCAGGGCTATCCCTTGGTGTTGGTCACCTCTGGCAAGTTAGGCAGCATCAACCACACGTTGCTCAGCCTCTATGCGGCGCAGCATTATGGCATCCCTGTGCAAGCCATCGTCTATAATCAATATCCGCATGTGGATGCGTTAATCGAGGCAAATACGTTGGAATACCTGCGCATCAAGTTCCCCGAGATCCCCCTCTTGCTGTTGGGCGATTTGGCCGAGGAACCGACTATTGATGTTACTCCTTTGCTGTAAAAGAGCGGATCTTTAGATTCGAATAAGCCATTTTAAAATTAAAACCTGCTTTCTGAACTGTTTGGAAGTACGATAAAGAACTATTTCAGTATTTCATACCAGTATGGAAGCAGGTTCTAATTTTATTTTGGCTATTCCAAGGTATCGGACTGATTGCATTCCGCTCTTTCGGAAACGCTCCACGCATGTCTTGAACTGTTTTGGGATTCTCGATCTTGTAGGCGCTGTCTGATGGCTCAGAATTTTGCGGGTGGGAGTAAACCTCGTTTGAAAAATAGCCGTATCTTCGCGAGCGTTACAATTTTTACAGAATATCATCTTCGTATCTACGATATTATGAGTCAGAAAGTCATCACTTTTGGAGAGATTATGCTCCGCTTGGCCACGCCGGACTACCTGCGTTTCAGCCAAGCCGACCGTTTCAGTGCCACTTTTGGCGGTGGCGAGGCCAATGTGGCCGTCTCATTGGCACACTATGGGATTGAAACGGAGTTTGTCACCCGATTGCCGAAAAACGACATCGCACAGGCCTGCGTGATGGAACTGCGCAAGCAGGGCGTTGGCACCTCGAAAATCGTTTACGGCGGAGATCGCCTCGGTATCTATTTCCTGGAGACGGGAGCGGTGGCGCGGGCCAGCAAGGTGGTCTATGACCGGGCACACTCCGCGATCGCAGAGATCCAGCCGGGCATGATCGACTGGGAGGCAGTCTTCGAGGGCGCTACGTGGTTCCATTGGACGGGTATCACGCCAGCCATTTCCGAAGGGGCTGCAAAGGTTTGTTTGGAGGCGATCCAGGCGGCTAACCGAATGGGCATCACCGTCTCTTGCGACCTCAACTACCGAAAGAATCTGTGGAAATATGGCAAGACTGCATCGGAGGTGATGCCGGAGTTGGTGGCTGGTTGCGACCTGATTTTAGGCAATGAGGAGGATGCGGAGAAGGTGTTTGGCATTCGTCCGGAGGGCTTCGATGCGACGGCTACGGAAGGACGGGTAGAGGCGGACGCTTTCCGTTCGGTCTGCACACAGCTGATGGCCCGTTTCCCACGGGCGAAGAAGGTGATCATCACCCTGCGCGGCTCGATCAATGCCAACCATAACACTTGGGGCGGCGTGCTGTTTGATGGCAATCAGCTCTACGCCTCACGTCGCTATGACATCACGCACATCGTGGATCGTGTGGGCGGAGGCGACTCCTTCATGGGCGGTTTGATCTATGGCTTGCTGACCTATCCGGGCGACGATCAACAGGCGCTGGAGTTTGCGGCGGCAGCTTCCTGCTTGAAACATACGATTTATGGCGACTTCAACCAGGTGACGGTTGAGGAGGTGGAGAAACTGATGAAGGGCGATGCCTCGGGGCGTGTCGCTCGTTAAAAAAGCGTATATCATGGCACGATTCAATAAAATACAGACGTTGCAGGCGATTATCCGTACGGGTATGGTGCCTGTCTATTACCATGCGGATGTGACTGTTGCGCAGCAGGTGGTGAAGGCCTGCTACGAGGGCGGTGTCCGTGCGTTTGAGTTCACCAACCGGGGCGATTTCGCCCACGAGGTATTTGGAGAGTTAGTGAAATTCGCCGCGAAGGAATGTCCGGAGTTGATCTTGGGCGTAGGCTCGGTGGTCGATCCGGCTACGGCTGCGCTCTACATCCAGTTGGGCGCCAACTTCGTGGTAGGCCCGTTGTTCAACCCGGAGATCGCCAAGGTGTGCAACCGCCGGTTGATCCCCTACACGCCGGGCTGTGGCTCCGTCTCGGAGATTGGTTTTGCGCAGGAGGCTGGCTGTGACCTCTGCAAGATCTTCCCAGCGGGCAATGTGGGCGGCCCCTCCTTCGTGAAGAATATGAAAGCCCCGATGCCGTGGTCGCTCATCATGGCCACCGGAGCGGTGGAGCCGACCGAGGAGAACCTCACGGCATGGTTCAAGGCGGGTGTCACCTGCGTGGGCATGGGCTCGAAGCTCTTCCCCAAGGAGGCGATCGCCAAAGGGGAGTGGCAAGCCATCACCGACTTGTGCCGCTCCGCATTATCCATTATTGAAAAAACACGTAACGTATGAAACCCTTTTTAGACGCGGATTTTTTATTGCATACGGACACGGCACGGGAGCTCTATCACCAACATGCCGCCGTGATGCCGATCATTGACTATCACTGTCACCTCCATCCGAAAGAGATTGCAGAGAATCATGCCTTCACGGACTTGACGGAGGCTTGGCTGGGTGGAGATCACTATAAATGGCGGGCGATGCGCGCCAATGGCATTGATGAGGTCTATATCACCGGCGATAAACCGTCGTTCGAGAAATTCATGAAATGGGCGGAGACGGTGCCCTACACCATGCGCAATCCGCTCTATCACTGGACACACCTGGAGCTGAGCCGTATCTTCGGCATCAACAAGGTGCTTAATCCGCAGACGGCTGCGGAGATCTACGAGGAGGCTAACCTCTTGCTGCAAACGCCTGAGTTCCGGGCGCAGGCGTTGATGGAACGAATGCACGTGGAGGTGGTCTGCACGACCGATGATCCTGTGGATGACCTCGCTGCCCATCAGGCGATCCGTCAGAGCGATTGCAAAGTGAAGGTACTGCCGGCTTGGCGCCCTGACCGAATTTTGGCGATCGACAAGCTTGAGGCATTCGATAGCTACCTTGCGCAATTGGAGAAGGCGGCCGATATGACTATCCTCTCCTTCAGGCAGCTGATCGAAGCGTTGCAGAAGCGGCACGACTATTTCGCCGCCCACGGCTGCTCGCTTTCTGACCATGGGTTAGACACCTTCTACACCGAGGAATATACGCAGCAGGGCGTGGAGGTGATCTTCCTGAAGGCACGTATGGGTAAGGCGTTGACCGAACTGGAGGTACGCAAGTTCAAGTCGGCGGTGCTCTATGAATTGGCGGCGATGGACGCACGGAGCGGTTGGGTGCAGCAGTTTCATATAGGCGCTAACCGCAACAACAACCGTCGCATGTTCCACTTGTTAGGCGTTGACGCTGGTTTTGATGCCATCGATGACCAACCTATCGCTACGTCGATGAACGCCTTTTTCAGCCGATTGGACAACGAGGGGCTTTTGGCGAAGACCATTGTCTATAACCTCAATCCGAAGGACAATGAGTTGATGGTGGCTAATGCCTACAATTTCAACGATGGCTCCGTGCCAGGCAAGATGCAATATGGGGCCGCTTGGTGGTTCCTCGATCAGCAGGATGGCATTCGTCGACAGTTGGATGCGCTTTCTCGCTTGGGCTTGTTGAGCCGTTTCGTGGGTATGCTGACCGATTCGCGTAGTTTCCTTTCCTACCCGCGGCATGAGTATTTCCGCCGTATCCTGTGCGACCTGTTGGGGCAGGAGGTGGAGCGAGGCGAGTTGCCGGTTTCAGAGTTGCCCTTCATTGCTCAGATGGTGGAGGATATTTGTTATTACAATGCAAAGCGTTATTTCGAATGGTAAGCGGCATGGAGACAGTAGAGAGACTGGATAAGATCGATTTGCAGATCCTGCGGATCTTGCAGGAGAACGCTCGGTTGACCACCAAGGAGTTGGCTTCTCGGGTTAGCCTCTCCTCTACACCCGTTTTCGAGCGGTTGAAGCGGTTGGAGAGGGAAGGGTACATCAAGAAATACATCGCCGTGCTCAACGCAACGAAGCTGAATCAGGGCTTCATTGTCTTTTGTAGCGTGAAGCTGAGCCGCCTCAACAAGGAGATCGCAGAAAATTTCACTCAGATCATCCAAGATATTCCGGAGGTAACGGAGTGCTACAACATCTCTGGAGACTACGACTATCTGCTAAAGATTCATGCACCAAACATGAAATATTACCAAGCGTTCATCCTCAATGTGCTGGGCACGATCGAGAGCCTTGGCTCCCTGCGCAGCACATTCGTCATGGATGAGATCAAACAAACCTATGGTATTCACATTTAAAAGTTAAAGAGACAAACATGGACGAAAAACGAAACGATTACACCAAACAGCAGGAACGGATCGCCCGCTTTGCCAAAGCGTTGGGACATCCTGCCCGCATCGCGATCCTTCACTTCCTGGCCCGCCAGGAGGTTTGCTACTTCGGCGCAATCCACGAGGAGCTACCCATTGCCAAAGCTACGGTGTCGCAACACCTCAAAGAGTTAAAGGAGGCCGGATTGATTCAAGGCGAGATCGAAACGCCCAAGGTGAAGTATTGTATCAATCGAGAAAACTGGGAGATTGCCCGCCAACTTTTGGCTGAGTTTTTTGCGGATTGCGTCAGCAAGAAACGCAGTTGTTGCGATGATTAAAACGATTTATCCGGGCGTTAGTCTCGGATAATAAAATCGTTGTTCGCCGATTTTCGAAAGCCTTTATTCGTAGTTTTGCGATTATAAAACAACGAGTTACGCTTTTCGTCTTACCTCCTTTTCTTTTCGTTTTCCTCCCTTTTTACCGGGCCGATTAAGGCGGTTATCCCTACATTTGCGCACATAGAAATCATCCGATGGAACATTCCATCCCAAAACAGCGTAGAAAATGAAAGCATTTGTAGGAGAGGGTATCGGCACCTTTGTGCTGACCCTGTTTGGCTGCGGATCCGTAGCCGTGGCGATTTTGTTTGGTGAATATAGTGGCATCTTTCAGGTCGGGTTGATCTGGGGAACAGCCGTCACCTTGGCGATTTATTTGACCCGTTATCTCTCTTGTGCCCACCTGAATCCGGCGGTCACCTTGGCGATGGTCTTGAGTAAACGGATGTCGGCAAACAAATTATTACCTTATATCACGGCACAACTGCTTGGCGCATTCGCTGCAGGTTTGGTGCTCTACCTGCTTTTCGCCCCCTCCATCGCCGCCTACGAATCGGCGCATCAGATCGTGCGAGGTACGGCGGCCTCCGTTGATACCGCCCGTATGTTCGGTGAGTTCTATCCCAATCCGGGGGATACGGGAGCGGTGGTTTCTATGCCGCTCGCGATGTTTGCCGAGGGCTTTGGCACATTCCTGTTGGTCATGTTCATCTTTGCCTTGACAGAGGGCTGCAATGTGGGCCGTCCCAGCGATGCGTTGGCTCCGCTCTTCATCGGTTTGACGGTTTCCTCCATCATCTTCTTGGTAGCTCCGCTGACGCAGGCCGGCCTGAATCCCGCACGTGATTTTGGACCCCGTTTGGTAGCTTGGTTGATGGGCTGGGGAGAGGCTGCTTTCCCGCAGCCGGGTAGCGGCGGCTTCTTCTGGGTCTATATCTTCTCACCCTTGTTGGGTGGCACATTGGCTGCTTATGCCTTGACCTATGGCATCGAACCGCTAATCAAGCGCAAAGACACATCCTGTGGCTGTAATTAATCGCAATTAAACCATATATCCGTATGAAACAGACAAGACTGATCATGGTAGGGGGTTTCCTTGGCGCAGGAAAGACCACCCTTTTGTGGGAAAGCGCCATCCGACTCATGCAGCAAGGCCTGCGGGTCGGTTTGATTACCAACGATCAAGCACCAGAGTTGGTGGATAGTGAGTTGCTTCGTCGGCAGGCATTGCAGGTGGCCGAAGTGAGTGGCAGCTGCTTCTGTTGCAACTTCAATGGCTTCGTAGAGGCCTTTCAGCGAGTCAAAGCAGAGGGTGCCGCCGATGTGATCTTGGCAGAGCCGGTGGGTAGCTGCACCGACCTCTCCGCCACCATCATGCAACCACTGAAACACTATTGGAATGCCGAGTTGCGCATCGCCCCGTTGACGGTGCTGGCTGATCCGATGCGATTGAACGCCATCCTATCTGGCGAATCAGCGGGGTTGCATCCCGATGCCGCCTACATCTTCCGGAAGCAGTTGGAGGAGAGCGACCTGATCCTGCTCAACAAATGCGACCTGCTGAGTGAGGAGGCTTTGGCAGAGTTGAAAGCACGCACAACAGCCGCCTTCCCACAAGCCACCATCTTAGCGGCCAGTGCACTGCATGGTACCGGTTTGACCGAATGGTTGGAGGCGGTAATGAGTCGCATCGATGCCGGCAAGCGACTGTTAGAGATCGACTACGATACCTACGCACATGGTGAGGCGGTCTTGGGTTGGTTGAATGGTACGCTAATGCTGCATGGCACCTGTGCCGATTGGGATGCTTGGCTTCGCCGACTGATGGAGGCATTGGCGACTCGCTTTGATGCCAAGGGGTATGCTGTGGGTCATGTAAAGGCCATCGCAGAGAATGGCAAGGGGTATGCCGTGGGCAATCTAACCGGCACACGAGAGACGCTCACCCTCAGAGGACATGCGGGAGCGGGTGAGGACCTGAAACTGATTCTCAATGCCCGTGTGGAGACCACCCCGGAGGAACTGAACCGACTGATCAAAGAGGTCTTGACGGAGCTCTTGGGCGATACACTTCGCGAGGAGGTTTTGGCTTGGCGCTTCCTGCAACCGGGCCGTCCGAATCCAACTCACCGTTTCACTGAAATTGTTCCAATTCAATGATGGATGTGAGACGACATGCAGGGCGCAAGGCCCTGCTGACCTTTGGCCTGCTCTGCGGTATCGCTACCGTAGCCTTTTCGCAGGAAGAGCAGAAGCAACTCAGTGGTATCCGTGTCAGCGAATCTAATGAGCTGATGGAGCAATTGAAGAACATGCCGTTTATCGAGGTGGGCAAGGGTGTCTCCTTCCAGGCACGCAACAAAACTTTCGGGATGACAATGCGTGCCCGTATGCAGAGTCTGTTGGAGTTTGACCTCGATGAGGATTTCCACCATACGATGACCGATGCGGAAGTGAAACGCATCCGCCTCAACTTCGAGGGTTATGTGCTCTCGCCCAAATTGATTTACTCCATCCAGTTGGGCTTTGCACCTAATGATATGAAGACTGCGCCTAATGGTAATTCCAATGTCGTGCGTAACGCTATTCTCTTTTATAAGCCCAACAACCATTGGAACTTCGGTGTAGGACAGGCAAAGATCAAGGTCAATCGGGCGCATAGCACCTCGTCGAGTGCCTTGGAGTTCGTGGATCGTAGCATCGTGGATGGACAGTTTCAGTTAGACCGTGATTTCGGTTTCTTTGGCGAGTTTTATCATACGGTAGCTGGCCCGTTTGACGTGGCGGCTAAAGCCTCTATCACGATGGGCGAGGGACGCAACTGGGGCAAAAGCAGTAGCCAAAGCGGATTTGCTTATTCCGGTCGTTTGGAACTCTTTCCTTTGGGCTCCTTCAAAGGTAAAGGTGAGGCATTCGAGGGAGACTACGAGCATGAGGAACAGCCTAAATTGATGTTGGGCGGAGGCATCTCCTACAACGATAAGGCGACCCGCCTGAATGGGCAGACGGGAGATTTCCTCCTTAATGGTGAGACCCGTTCTTTAAAGAGCTACTTCGCCGACTTGGTCTTCAAATACAGAGGTTTTGCCTTCGCTGCCGATTTCATGGGACGAGCCTGCTCTGATCCACTGTTTGACGCAGCACCTGAGACGGCCATTTTCGCCGGCAAGGGTGTCAATGTGCAAGCCAGCTACATGTTGCCGAAACATTGGAGTTTGGCCCTGCGTAACGCCACACTCTTTCCTGAGGAGGAGATCCGTCCAGTGGTGGGCTACAAACAGTTCAACCAGACGACGCTCGGGATCACTAAATACCTGATGGGACACAACTTCAAGGTGCAAGCCGATGCCTCCTATAATCATCGCACGGAAGCACTCGCTGGCTATGACCGCTGGCAGTTCCGTTTTGTACTCGAAGTGGGCATTTAATCAATTAATCATCCATTAAAAATTCACAGAAATGAAAAGACATGTTTGTGGCTTGCTCATGGCCTGCATGAGTCTGTTGTTGCTCAGTGCGACAACCTTTGCGAATGAACCGAAGACAGCTGGAAAACACGGCATCAAAGTATTAATCCTATGCACAGGTAACACCTGCCGCAGCCAAATGGCTCACGGGTTATTGGCCTCTTATGGTAAGGACGTGGTGGTCTATTCCGGTGGTGTGAGAGCGGAAAAACGAGTCAATCCCAAGGCGGTCATGGTGATGCGTGAGCGAGGAATTGACATCAGTGACCACAAGCCTTGTCAAGTGGATGAATACCTCAACGAGGATTGGGATTACGTCATCACGGTGTGTGATCACGCTAAGGAAACCTGCCCTGTCTTTCATGGCAACGTAAAGCATCAGATTCACATGGGTTATGAGGATCCGTCCAAAGCAACTGGCTCCTACGAGCATGTGCTCAATGAGTTCCGACGCATCCGCGACGATATTGATCGAGACTTTTTCCAGCTCTATTGCGAGATGGAAGAACGGAAGTGAATTGAACCATCAAATAATTCATTCTTGGTTTACGATCCAGTTCTTGAATTCGGAAGCCTTATTCTTGCTAACGTAGATGCGCTCAGGAACATCGATTGTTAAGTTAATCAACAGGCGGCTATCAAACCATATCGTGATCTCTTTCACGCTATTACGAGATAAAATATACTGCTTATTCGCACGGATGAATTCTGCCGGATTAAGTGTGGCATAGATTTGGTCGAGTGTTTTTGTATAGGGGTAACTACGGCCATCTGTGAGATAAACACAGGTGTTTTTATCCGTTGTGTAAAAGCAGGCAATCTCCCGCATATTGATGGGAAGTAATTTGTCTTTATAGGGAATCAAGATTTTATCCTTGTATTTGGGGGCCTCCGAGAGTTGGTTTAATTTGGCTAAATAGCTCAATATATCTTGATTGTTCAGTCTGCTATATTTGTCTAATGCGCGGCGTAAATCTTCCGGCTTAATCGGCTTTAATAGATAATCAATGCTATTCACCTTGAATGCATCGATAGCATATTGATCATAAGCCGTGGTGAAGATAATGGGAGACTCTACCTCTGTGTGCTCGAAGATAGCGAAGGAGGAGCCATCCGAAAGATGGATGTCCATCAAAATCAAATCTGGTTTGGGGTGAGATTGCAGCCAACGAACGGTTTGACGAATGCTCTCGGTATTGTCTAACACCTCAGCCTCAGGGGCTACTTCTGCTAATATCTCGACCAAATTCTCGTATGCGGTGGTCTCGTCTTCAACGATCAGTATTTTCATGATGCCTATTTTAATGGTAAATAAACAGAAAAGGTTTTCCCATCATTTACGACACGAATATCACTGTTCATAAGTAGTTTGAAGCGATTGCGCAGGTTGTTCAATCCTGTCCCGTTCGTGTCGGGAGGAGTCAGCTTCGGACAAATGGAATTGGAAATGATCAATTCATCCTCTTCATTGAGCTGAATATAGATATGCATGGGATTCTCACGGTCGATCGCATTGTGCACGGTTGTGTTCTCGATAAGGGGCAGCAGCGAGAGCACAGGGATTCTTAATTTCCGTTTGTCTTCCGGTACCTCGAAATGGACGAAGAATTTACCACTAAAGCGCACCTCCATGACATGGCTGAAGGCTTCCGCAAAAGCTAATTCCTCCTCCAGCGTGACTAAGCCTTTCTTCTCGCTTTGCAATGTGTAGCGGAAAATGTCGGATAGTTTGGTCACGTACAGCAGGGTGGATTCGTCATTCTTCCTACGGATCAAGGCACTGATGCCATTGAGCGCATTGAAGAAGAAATGAGGGTTGATCTGGTTGGTCAATGCGTTACATTGGCTTTGCAGGTTCTCGATACGCAGTTGCTCAATCTCTTGATCTTTTTCCCGTTGCAGGGAGTAGAGCAGGGTGATATAGCCTACCAAGGTATTCAACAAACACATCACGATGAACTGGAAGACAAGGATGCTCAGAAAGCGGTCGTAGTTTTGAGTCAGGTGGGTAATCACCATATAAACCAGAAACGCAACGAGGGTGATCAGTGAGTTCCAACCTAACCGGCGGAGAAAGTGAGGGGTCGAGAGTCGCATGAAGTTGTAGCGAATGGCTCCCCAAATAAACGCCCAAAAGAACAGGAATCGAAAGAGTGTGAACAAGATAAAGTTCAGCTGCTCTTGGTGGGAAAGGAATGTCAATTCACAATATAGCCAAGCCACATTGGGATAAACCACGAAAATGGTGCAGACCAAGCTAATCAGCCACGGTTTTTCTTTGATTCGAATGTAATCATTATCTAATACGCCCATAGTCTTTCTTTCTTTGTTACTGCAAAGAAACACATTTTTCGTACTGCTTTTGGAGCTGGCTACGCAAAAACGAAAAAGTATGATACAATAACGAAACGCATCTATCCTACAGGTATTTTCAGAACCTGTCCCGGTCGGATGTCAGAACCTTTTAATCCGTTGGCCTGTTGCAAGTCTTTCGTGGAGACACCGGGATACTTCTTGGCTATTGAATACAACGAGTCTCCCGATTTCACGGTATAGGCTATGAATTCTTTGCCATTGGTAGAGATTGCTGCTTTTGTTGTGATCGCCGTCTTAGCAGTGGAAGAGGAGGCCGTACTTTTTGTGGTGCTTGTGGTTGGCTTAGCGGCGGCGAAGGCTATGCCTCCATTATCTACATAAAGTTTTAAC
Organism: Parabacteroides sp.; assembly: GCA_022775005.1. Taxonomy (GTDB): domain Bacteria; phylum Bacteroidota; class Bacteroidia; order Bacteroidales; family Tannerellaceae; genus Parabacteroides. The sequence continues at coordinate 20,204 of JALFJR010000059.1, read as the reverse complement.
CGTTTCCCTTTAGCCACTCGATTTGATCCCAAGCCATTCCATTTGCGAATGTCCTTGGCGGTCACACCATAACGATTGGCAATGGTGTAGAGATTCTCTCCTTGCAACACGACATGGGTAATTCGTTCTCGAGTCGTGGCCTTGCTGTTTTGAGCCTCTTCATTGTGAATAGGAATGTTCGCCAAGTATTCCTCCATACGATGTTTATAAATAGTATCTTCCTGCCCAACGAATGCGTAGGTGGCTGCGGCTGGCAATTTTAAGGCTGAAGGACGGGTATTCCCTGGAATAATGTCACGTCTGTATTGCGGATTGAGGGCACGCAAGGTGGCCAGATCTAATTGCAATACCTCTGAGACCTGTTGCAGATGTAAGGCTTGGTTGACCATGACCGTATCTGTTGCCAACGGAAGACTGGTCTGCAAAGGACAAAGGTTATGATCGCAATAGTAATTCATAATGTAGCTTGCCGCAATGAATAGTGGCACATAGGAACGTGTTTCACGGGGTAGATAACGAAAGATGGCCCAAAAATCCTGTTTACCTCCGGCCCTTCGTATAGCCTTGTTGACATTTCCTGGACCACAATTATAGGCTGCCATTACAAGGTTCCAATCACCATAAATGGCATACATGTCCTTAAAATAACTACATGCAGCTTCCGTTGCACGCTTAGGGTCTCTTCGTTCGTCTATTAAACTATTGATCTCTAAACCATAACTTTTTCCGGTAGGAAGCATGAATTGCCATAATCCACTGGCACCTACCCTGGAAAGAGCAACCGGATTCAAGGCACTTTCGACCACTGCTAAATATTTTAATTCAAGGGGAAGGCCGTGTCTGTCTAATACCTCCTCGATGATAGGAAAGTAGAAATCGGCCATGCCTAACATGTAACGTACTAAATCTCTTTTGCGTTCTGCATAGAGGTCGATACAATCTCTGACAATGTGGTTGTAGGGTAGGGAGATGACACTTGGGAGACGGTTGAGGCGATCGGCGTAAACAGAATCGGGAAAGAAGATATTGGCATCATCGTCATGACAGAAATCTTCTTGCTTCGTGAAGTATTCTACATGCCAGGAATGGAGCAGGCTATCGACATTCGCATCTAAACTTTCTGGAATCAAACCAATCTCATTCTCAAGTGTTTTTATGGAGTCTTGTTTTTCTGGCTTAATCTCTTCCGCTTGGAGAGTCTGCAACAAGGTACCCAGACCTATAAGGAGAAATAACAATTTTTTCATGCGACATTAGAATTTCAAACAACAATTTAATCCATAAGAGCGAGGTGTTACGCTTGTTTTAGGAGTCACCACGGGTTCTACCCGCATAGATAGATCCGGGGAAATATCAAAATCAAATAATTGGGCATCGACATACGCATCGACCAGCGTTAAGGCATACACACCTGCGGTAATGATGATACTCAGATCTCGATAGCGGCGATAGTAATCTTTCTGCCGTTTCAGTCGATCTTTGAAGTTGGAGTCTTTGATGACGCTGGAAGGATCCAAAGAGGTTAATACTTGCCAAGTTTGACTCCAAGCTTCTGGGTTATTAGGATTGGCAGCCGCATCATGCATGATGTCTTTATAAGCCTCTGAATAATCTTTGTAGTTACGGTTATTCCAGGTTATGGCATACATACACCCCATCAAACCTCCATAGACAATGGGAAGTTTCCAGTATTTTCGATTGTAGATTTGTCCCAATCCAGGTACCAATCCTAATAATACAGCCTTGGTTGGATTAGGTTTAAAGGCCTGTTTAACATCAAGTTTCACGTCCGGCACTCCGATGGAGTCAGCTTTTACTAACACGGTCTGTACGGTAGAGTCTGTTGCCATTTGTAGGGTGGAGTCTTTCACGACAAATGCAGCGGTAGGAGTCTCTCCCGTAGCAATCTCTTGTGCGGCTAATGGGGTGCAACATAAGAGTGCAACCAGAAACAGCAGGACCTGATAGTTCATTTGAGGGAATCCAAAATACCGATTAATTTTTCAAGTTCTATCTCAGAATTAAAAGGAATGGTGATACGCCCTTTTCCTTTTTCGTCGCAGGTGAGTTGCACGTTTGTGTGGAAATATCGGCATAAATGATCTCTAAGAATCTTGAACTCTTCGGGAAGCATAGGCTTTCGAGGTGACTTCTGATCAGTCGTTCCTGTTTGCTCCTCATTACAAAACTTTTTTTTCTCAGTGATCTGGCGAACCATCTCCTCGACATTGCGCACGGATAATCCCTCTTCTATGATCTGCTCGTAGAATGCCAACTGCACTTCAGGATCGTCCACGGGAATTAATGCACGAGCATGGCCCATGTCTATCTTTTTATCTTTCAATCCCATTTGTATTTCAGCTGGGAGTTTTAAAAGGCGTAGGTAGTTGGCGATCGTAGTTCGTTTTTTGCCCACTCGATCGCTTAGCTGTTCTTGAGTCAGCCCGTAATTCTCCATCAATTTTTGGTAAGCCAAAGCAATCTCTATGGAGTTTAAATCTTCACGTTGGATGTTCTCAATCAAAGCCATCTCCATGATATGCTCGTCTGCTGCTGTTTTGATGTAGGCAGGTATGCGCTCAAGACCGACCATTAAGGCAGCTCGGTAACGACGCTCTCCTGAAATGATGAGGTATTGCTCCTCATTGATTTCTTTAAGCGTAATAGGCTGTATAACACCCATCGAACGGATGGAGGTTGCCAACTCTTCCAATGACTCCTGCTCGAAAACCGAACGAGGCTGCTCTGGATTAGGTTGTATCTTGCTTAATTCAATCTCGTTGATCGAAGAGGATCCACTTGTCTTTAAGTCATCCAAGGCAATTAAGGCATCTAATCCTCGTCCCAATACCGGTCTTTTCAATGCTGCCATAATCTCTTTCTTTCAGTTTAATTTACTTGTTTTTTGCAATAATCTCTTTTGCCAGTTGCATGTGGTTGATCGAACCTCTAGAGTCTGGTTCATACAGCAAAACAGGCTTTCCATAACTGGAGGCCTCGCTTAGTTTTACATTGCGCTGAATCACGGTTGTAAAGACCAAGTCCTGGAAAGGACGTTTGACCTCTTCGTAGATTTGATTGGCCAAACGTAGGCGGGAGTCGTACATGGTCATCAAAAAGCCTTCAATCTCTAAACCTGGGTTGAGTTTTGATTTGATGATTTTGATGGTATTCAATAATTTGCTGATTCCCTCTAAGGCGAAATACTCACATTGTACGGGGATGATCACCGAATCAGCTGCTGTCAATGCATTGACAGTAATCAGCCCTAAGGAAGGTGAGCAGTCGATAAGAATATAATCATATTGTTCTTTCAGAGGTGCGAGCATTTGTTTTAAGATGCGTTCCCGATTTTCTAAGTTCAGCATTTCGATTTCTGCGCCAACCAAATCGATATGTGAGGGAATAACATCCAAGCCTTCCACCTCAGTTTGGACGATAGCTCCTTCGGCGTTCTCTCCATTGACCAAGCATTCATAGATCGAAAGTGTGACATTGCGGATATCCACACCTAAACCGGAAGAGGCATTCGCTTGTGGATCTGCATCTACTACCAACACTTTTTTTTCTAAAGCAGCTAAAGAGGCGGCTAAATTAATGGTTGTGGTTGTCTTTCCGACTCCGCCCTTTTGATTTGCTAAAGCGATAATCTTTCCCATACAATACCTATTAAATCATGGGACAAAACTACGCATTAAAACACGAACCACACAGGGTTAGATCGAAACATTGCTGGTTTTGTTGATAAATCGCTCGAATTGTTGATAACTCCCGCATGGCAAGAGACAGTGGAGATGTCGCATTGTAAGGCAGTAGAGACGTGGCGCAGAAGGTAGTAGAGACGTAGCGTGCTACGTCTCTACCGAGGGGCTTATTTAAAGAGTTTCGGAGCAAACTCTGTCAGATAGATGCGCCAGTTTTTCCAAATATGGCCACCTTCGCTCTCGTAATACTCATATTTGTAACCGTTGTCATCCAGTTTCTTGCGGTAATCCACATTGTTCTTATACAAGAAATCTGTCTTTCCGATAGCGATCCAATAGAGTTTGGGCTTTTTGCTAAACTGTGTTTTTAACTTGCCATCCAAATCTTGATAGATAGGAGACTCTGAGTCCTCTCTGGGCAGGATAGCAGCCGAGAAGAGGCCTACATAGTCGAACAGATCCGGGTATTGCTTAGAGATATGGAGAGAGTGGAAACCGCCCATCGACAAGCCGGCGATCGCACGTTTCGCTTTTTTCTTATCTACACGGTAGTTGCTCTCGACGAACTTCACAACATCGGGGAATGCCGTCTCGAAAGTACCCTCCATTGTCTTGGGCAACTGCATGTTTGGTTTGTACAGACCTAAACTGGACTCACCCGGAGCGGCCTCTTGGTCTGCGTTGCCGTTGGTCATCACCACGATCATGGGCTCTGCCTTACCCTGTGCGATCAAATTGTCCATGATTTGTGCAGTACGGCCCAAAGCGATCCAAGCCTCTTCATCGCCACCCATGCCATGCAACAGATAGAAGACCGGATACTTCTTGCCACTGGTCTCATAGCCTGCCGGGGTGTAGATGGTTACTCGACGGCTCATTCCTAATGTCGGGCTGTCATACCAGCGGCGAGCTACCGTGCCATGAGGTACCTTGTTTACACTGTAATAATCACCTTGGCCACCCTTCGTGATGAAAATGTTGGTCACGGAAGCGACATCACGATTCAGATAGACATTGTTCGGGTCGGTGGTTTTCAAACCGTCCACGATGAATGAGTAGCTGTACAACTCAGAGGGAAGGGGACTGGGTGTTGTGTATTCCCAAAGGCCATCTTTTCCCTCTTTGAGGTCAACGGCTCCCGGCACGTCAGCGGTGCCAAAGGGGGTCTTTGTCTTCTGTGTCGGCAGGAAGTCACCGGTTACTTGTACTTTCACGGCCTTGGGAGCCACGAAACGGAATGTCACGGTATTGTCCGGATGCACCTCCGGAGAGATGACGTTTTGTCCACCAAACAGCGCTTGCTGGGCAAACGAAGTGGCACTGAGGAATGTGAAAAGTGCCCAAAAAGTTAACTTCTTCATCATAGAACAGATAAAATTGTTTGTGAATAATAAAATAAACTTAGTCTAAAGTGCCGCAAACGTACTGAAAAGAATTTGGATGTGCAAGCCTTTCAGCCCAAATAGAAACACGCTATTTTGTTTCATCCGCATCAAAGAGCTTCACCTCCTCGGGCAGGTGACTGCTGCGGATACGCCACTCAGCAGGATAGAGGTTGTTGGAACGATTCCCTAAATGCTTGACAAATCCCAACGGATAGCCTTGGTAGCTTACGATCACATTGCCTCTTGGAACCTCCAAAGGCAGGGTAATCGCCTCCTTGCGTAGGTATCGAATGGCCTCTTCCCAAGTCAACTCTACCTTCGGGAATGCCTCCGGGTTGAGGGCGGTGCTAAGGGCCAATTCTTCGGATGGAATTAGGTCTTTCCCTTTCAGCTCACCAAGGAAAATACCCATGGATAGGGGACGCAGTGAACTATCTATTAGTTGTTGAATCGGTTCAGCCAAGGCTTTGGGATAGGCGATCAGCTGAGTACCTCTCCAAACGAATTGGAAACATTCCGGTTCTTGCAGATAGTGTGTCGCTTGAGCGGGAATGGCGGGTGTCGCTTTGCCCTTCTCCTTTTTCCGTTTAGTTTTGCGAGGGCTGATCTCCTCCTCTTTTTTGCGTAAGACTGCTAAGAAGAACCCCTCGCCTGGAATGCGGTGTGGGAAGAAACGATAGACAGGGTGCTCGTGGCGTAAGGGGCCGCAGATTTGCCAAGCCTCCGGTATTGGGACTATTAACGATTCAGCGCCAAACGTTTCCACTAAATAGTGGATGTTCTCCTCATCCTCCTCCGTGTTGTAGGTGCAGGTGCTATATACGAGTAGCCCGCCGGGTTTCAGAGCCTCCCACACATCATGTATGATACGCCGGCTCCGGGCGGCACACAGCTGTACATGCTCCACACTCCATTCACCCGTACTATCGCTATCCTTCCGAAACATACCCTCGCCTGAGCAGGGCACATCGGCTACAACCAGATCAAAGAAGTGAGGCAATGCTTCTCCGATAGCTGCAGGATCATTGTTGAGCACTACACAGTTGGGATTTCCCCATTTGGCCATATTCTCCGCCAAGACATAACTGCGCGAGCGAATCACCTCGTTGCTGACCAAAAGGCTTCCCTTCGGGAGGCATCCGGCTAAAAGCGTGGATTTCCCACCCGGTGCGGCACAAAGATCAAGGCAACGAACAGGCTCTTTTACATAAGCCTGTATCACCTGCTCCAAAAACATCGAAGAGGCCTCTTGCACATAATAAGCGCCCGCATGAAACAGAGGGTCAAACGTAAAGGTAAGGCGCTCAGGCAGGTAAAAGCCAGTCTCGCACCAGGCTACCGGGTTTCCTCCTTGTGGAATCGTGGTGCCTTTAGCCTTATTTATACGGAGGCTCACGGGAGGTGTCGTTTGGAGAGCGGCCTCAAAGAGCGGATAAGCTTCGCCCAATAAAGCCTGTGTGCGGGTCACAAAATCTGTAGGAAGTGCCATTCTTATTCGGTTTGTTTGCCGCAAAAATACTACTTTCGCGCAAAATATTGCGTATATGAATGCATCTCTTTTCTTGATTCCTACCACGCTGGGAGATACGGCGCACGATCGTGTCTTTCCGGCATATAACCGGGAGGTGATTCTTTCGATTCGTCATTTTATTGTGGAGAATGTGCGGACAGCTCGTCGGTTCTTGAAGCGAGAAGAACCCTCGCTTGTGATTGACGACCTGACCTTTTATGAGTTGAACAAACATACCTCGCCCGACCAAGTAGCGAGCTATTTAGCTCCTTTGGCGAAGGGTGAGTCTATAGGGGTGATCTCTGAGGCTGGCTGTCCGGCGGTGGCGGATCCGGGAGCGGATGTAGTGGCTATTGCGCAACGGAAAGGCTATCCTGTGGTTCCTTTAGTGGGGCCTTCCTCCATTTTGCTCTCCGTGATGGGGTCGGGATTTAATGGGCAGAGTTTCGCTTTCCATGGCTATTTACCCATTGAGGCGGGTGCCCGAACAGCGATGATCAAGAAATTAGAGGGACGTATCTACACGGAGAGCCAGACGCAGCTTTTCATTGAGACACCTTATCGCAACAATAAATTAGCGGAAGAGCTGATTCGCACTTGTTGCCCCTCTACCAAACTCTGTATCGCCTCCAACCTGACTTGTGCAGATGAGTTCATTCGGACACGTCCAGTCAAGGAGTGGGCGGGTAAGTTGCCCGATCTGAGTAAACGTCCAACCATTTTCCTTATATATAAGTAGGTATAAGCGTATGGCCTATCAAGTGGATCAAACAGCGGTGGTGGATGCCGGGTGTGAGATAGGAGAGGGCACCCGTATTTGGCATTTCAGTCATATCATGCAGGGTTGTCGCATCGGTGAGCGATGCAACATCGGGCAGAATGTGGTTGTCTCTTCGGGTGTTGTGCTGGGGAACGGCGTGAAGGTGCAGAACAATGTCTCTATCTACACGGGTGTGACCTGTGAGGACGATGTCTTCTTGGGTCCCAGCTGTGTGTTTACCAATGTGATCAATCCGCGTAGTGCGATTGTGCGCAAAGAGCAGTTCCGCGAGACCCGGGTGGAGCGAGGCGCCTCCATTGGTGCGAATGCTACCATTGTTTGTGGCCATACGATTGGGCGCTATGCCCTGGTAGGGGCCGGTACGGTGGTTACGAAAGATGTTCCTCCTTATGCGTTGGTGGTTGGCAATCCCTCTCGCCAAGTGGGGTGGGTGAGTGCCTATGGCCACCGTCTCACCTTTGATGCTTCCGGCTTTGCCCGTTGCCCGGAGAGCGGCCAGCTTTACCACTTGCAGGATGGCATAGTGGAAGAGGTGATCGAGTAGGGTTTCACGGACGTGTGCGTTACTCTTCCTCCTATCTAGGGGTATCAAGTGCTGTCGGGAGATTTATAAATAAAGAGGCATGATTAATTTAGTTGGCAAATCAGAGGGGGAAGCCAGTCGGACTGTATCCGTGTGGGTTCCCCCTTTGTTTTTCTATTTCACCAGCTTTTAACTACCTAATTTATTTGGCGTATTCACGGATGAAGTAGCGAATTAAGAAGGGCCAGTTCTCTTGGATGATGTCCTTGCTGCGCTCATCGCCCAGCAAGCTCTTGGCTTGGGCATCGGCCAACATGCCTCGATTCATCATCTCGACAAGCAGATAGACGCTGCAATGCTTGACGATAAAGAAAGAGATAGCCTGCTTAGCCGCAACTTCCGCATCGTAATAGGGGTTGTGCTCATCCTTGATGCACTCTACATCGTTGAAGATGACCTGTACGCCCTCTTGGGGAGTGGCATACACCGCTAAATGACGGCCTGAGAACTCACGAGGCATCTTGAACTCCTCCGGTGCGATGATATGGGCGGTCTCCGTCAAGAAGGTCTTCACGTCTGCTCCCTTCTCGAAATAGAGCAGGAGCTTGTCGCCGGCTGCTTGGCGGAATTGCTCGTAGTTGTCTGCGTTTTCCTTTTGCACCTCTTCGGGTATCACGGCCTTGGATCCCTCTGCGATCTCTTGGAAGAAGGCATGGTCGGGATGCGACTCCGGTAAGATCAGTGCCAGCCATTCCGGTGAGGTCAGAGCCAGCATTACGTTCTTGGCGGTATAGGCCAATCGTTGATGCGTGTTCATGATCAGGTCGTTCACCTGTTCTTGGGTGTTGGTGGCTTGTGTCTGCCAGAGCTGCTGCACGGCGGCAGTCAATGTCTGGTTGTTATCTGTGAAGAGGTAGCTATTGTAGTGAAACCAGAACAGCAACGGCTCGTAAGCCTCTTGGTTCTCGTAGCGTGTCTCCGCATCGAACAGTTTCTTCATCCGCGGATTCTCAGGGGCAGTTGTCCACTCGTCGCAGAAGAGCTTATAAATCATCAAGGCGGTCGCCTCATTGGCGTAATTGTCGGGGCTGACTACTGTCCCTTTGCGGAAACCATGATATTGCTGCGTGAAGTGCCAGAGCAGGAAGCGCACATCCTCGGCGTTCACCTCGTCATCGTAGTAGTGATCGTCGGGCGTGTAGAACGGCATGTATTTGCCATAGAGTTTCTTGTTTTTCAGCAGGAAGGCTCGCCAGATGCCTAACTCGGATATGACATCCTCGAAATAGGCCGCAATGCGAATGGCTATCTGTTTCGCCTCGTCGCCCTCGAATGAGTTGATCAACTCGGTTTGCTCCATGATGCTGTAGATGCGGTTGGCGATTCCTGTGTAGTAAGAATCCACTGGATTGCTCTGCTTATAAGGGTGCAACTGCAACCAGTCTTTTGGGAAAATCTTGATATTCTTCATTATTTATCTCTTTTCATTCTTTGAGAGTGCAAAAATAATAAAAAGGTTCGATTCTTGCCTATCTGACGCTTTTTCTATCCTTGGCGAACTGCTTTTTGTCTGGAAACTTTTGAGAAAGGAAAAGTTTGAGTAAGTTCGCGACTTAAAAGAAAAAAAGACAGTTATGTTTAAAGACAAGACAATCGTATATACATCGGGTACATTTGACATGTTCCATTATAATCACTTACGCATGATCAATTATGCCCGTAGTTTGGCGGACATCTTGATTGTCGGAGTGAGCACGGATGAGTTGGTTTCCTCTTACAAAGCTAAACCGATCATTCCCTTTCATGAGCGTTTGCAGATTATCGAGGCATTGAAAACACCGGATATCGTTATCCCGCAACATTCGTTGGATCACACGGAGATCGTGAAAAAACTGAATATTGATGCGTTCGTGGTGGGTGATGACTGGTATGGTAAATATGATTATTTGAAGGACTTAGGTGTACAGGTTTTTTATTTCCCGTATGGTACCGGTGTCTCTTCCACGAACTTGAAGAAGACCATTCACGATACGTATGAAGCGAATCTGAAGTGCCAACGACAGGCTAAGCCTGAGTCGGTCAAAGGGTTCTCCGAGAAATTATAAGTGCCAGATGGATAAATGGGTATTGATTACGGGTGGTACGAAGGGGATTGGTAAAGCTGTCGCAAATTGTTTGGCAAAAGCTGGTTATCAATTGATCTTGACCTATGCCTCCGATACGGTGGCTGCAGAGGAGGCCTGCATGGCATTGCGCCAAGCGTATGGGGTGATGGTTGAATTGCTGAAGGCCGATATTACAGATCCTCATGCTGTGGAGGAGATTGACACCTTTTTACGAGCAGAAGAGCGTCGGTTGGATGCCGTGGTGCTGAACGCGGGTATTACCTGTCGTGATCCGTTTGAGCAGATACAGCCGGCCGATTGGCTGCGTGTTTTTCAAGCCAATGTGCATTTCCCGGTCTTCCTGTTGCAGCGTATAGTCGATTTGCTGAATGAGAAAGGTAGTGTTGTGTTCACCGGCTCTTTGATGGGTATTGAGCCCCATTCTGTTTCACTGGCTTATGGCGTGACGAAGAGCGCTGTCCATGCGTTGGTGAAGAACCTGGTGAAGTTTATGGCTCCTTATGGGTTGCGCGTCAATGCGGTAGCTCCCGGTTTTGTGGACACCGAATGGCAAAAGACCAAACCGAAAGAGATCCGTCAGAATATTGAGCGAAAGGTGGCCTTGGGCCGGTTCTGCGATCCGGATGAGCTGGCGGAAGTCTATAAAATGTTGATTGAGAATAGCTATTTTAATGGAGAGATAGTCGTTGTAGATGGCGGCTATGCGTATAAATAAAGATATATAATGGGTGAATTGAATAAGGAATATGAAGCATCGTTGAAGTCGATTGAGACGGAAAATGTTGTGGATCGGATCTTTTATCGTCCGATTGGATTCCAGATTGCACGTCTGTTGCGTGGCACGGGGATTACCCCGAATATGGTCACGGTGGTTTCTATTTTTGTGGGTGCGGCCGCCGGTTTTATGTTTTATTATCCTGATTTACGTCATGCGATTTACGGTATTCTTTTTTTAGTGTGTGCCAATATCCTGGATTGCGTGGATGGGCAGTTGGCTCGTCTGACGGGGATCAAATCGAAGATCGGGCGTATCTTGGATGGTTTTGCGGGTGACATTTGGTTTACCTGTATCTATGTGGCTTTTGCATTACGTTTAGCCAATGAATATGGCAGTTATTGGTTCTTCGTGCCTGCATTTGCCAGTGGTTTCTCCCATTTGACGCAGGCCAATTTGACCGACTATTACAAGACACTTCATCTCTATTTTATTAGTAAAGACAAGGGGGTGGAGTTTCAGTCGTTAGATCAGGTGAAGGCACAGCATAAGGAGATGACATACGGGGTGGATAAGTTCTTCTTTTTTCTGTATCGTTGGTACACGACGTTGCAGGTGCGAATGACACCTATCCTGCAACAAATGCTCAGTCATTTACATAATCGTTATGGCGATGATATCCCGGAGTCTGTACGACTGGATTTTCGTCGTCAGAGCCGTCAGTTGATGCACACGATCGACCTTATGACCTTCAATGGACGTACGTTGGTGATGTTTGCTATTGTGCTGTGGGGGCAGGTTTGGGCCTATTACCTGTTTGAGATAGTGTTGCTGAATGGCGTATTGATTTGGGTGAATCGGCAACATGAGCGTATGTGCGCCTCTTTCTTGAATCGTTGAAAAGCGGAGTCGGGGTATGAAGCAGAGTGTGGTTGACATTTACGACTTGCAGGAGATGGTTCCCTTTTTCAAGGGGCGAGTAGGCACCTGGTTAGGCAAGAAATTGTTGAAGTGGCTGAATGTGGAGACTGTGAATGGAGTACATGCTCGCCATTGCGACTTGCGTGGTTCTGCTTTTACTACTGCCCTTCTGCGGGATTCGGTGATAGATCTGAAATATGAGGTGCATCATGCGGAATTGTTAGACAGCCTGCCGGAAGGTGCTTTCATCACCGTGTCTAATCATCCGATTGGTTCGTTGGATGGCATCATGTTGATTGATATTTTTGCCAGTCGTCGTCCCGACTTCAAGGTGATGGTCAATGGTGTGCTGACCAAGATCGGGGCTATGGAGGACAATTTCATCTCCGTGGTGCCTGATTCTCATAAACGAGGGGCTAATCCGGCGAACGTCAATGGCGTGCGTCTCTCTTTGCAACGCTTGAAGGAGGGGCATCCGATGGGTTTCTTCCCGGCTGGAGCTATCTCTTTCTATAATAAGGAGGCGAAAGATATTCGCGACTTGACGTGGGCACGCAGCGTGATTCGTCTGGTGCGCAAGGCGAAAGTACCGGTTTATCCGGTCTATTTTGACTGTAAGAACAGTTCGTTTTTCTATTGGTTAGGACGTGTGAGCTGGAAGATCCGTACGTTGCGCATCCCTACCGAGGCTTTCAATAAGCGGGGACAGACAGCTCATGTCTATATCGGTGAGCCGATCTCACCGGAGGTGATCGCTGCGATCCCAACGGATGAGGAGTTGGCTGACTTCCTGTATGCGCGTACCTATGAGGCGAAGCGTTAAGGGAGTCATGTGTATTTGTAAATCATAATAGGAGGGGATACAGATGGATATTCAACTGATAAAACAACGATTTGGTATCATAGGTAATCACAATGGCTTGAATCGAGCCATTGATGTGGCGTTGCAAGTGGCACCAACGGATCTGTCGGTGCTCATAACTGGTGAGAGCGGTGTGGGAAAAGAGACTTTTCCGCAAATCATACATCAGTTCAGTCAGCGGAAACATGGGCAATACATAGCGGTGAACTGTGGTGCCATTCCAGAAGGTACGATTGATTCCGAGTTGTTTGGCCATGAGAAGGGCTCTTTCACGGGAGCTTTGGCTGATCGCAAAGGTTATTTTGAGGTGGCTGATGGGGGTACGATTTTCTTGGATGAGGTGGGTGAGTTGCCAACTCCTACGCAAGCACGCTTGCTCCGTGTGTTGGAGTCTGGCGAGTTTATCAAGGTGGGTTCCTCGAAGGTGCAAAAGACCAATGTCCGGATTGTGGCGGCTACCAATGTAAACTTGGTTCAGGCAGTGCAAGAGGGCAAATTTAGAGAGGATCTTTATTATCGATTGAACACCGTGCCTATTCAGGTGCCCCCTTTGCGTGAGCGTAATGAGGATATCATTCTGTTGTTTCGTAAATTTGCCAGTGATTGTGCGGAGAAGTATCGGATGCCAGCGGTGCGTTTGGAGGAGGATGCTCGTCAGCTGTTGCTTTCCTACCGTTGGCCAGGTAATGTGCGCGAGTTGAAAAATGTTACGGAACGAATTTCTGTGATTGAGGAGCAACGTGAGATTACTGCGGATATTTTACGCCTTTATTTACCGAATGTATCAGTGGAGAAGTTCCCTGTTTTGGTGAAGACGGAGCAAGAGCAAAAGCAATTCAATAGTGAGCGCGAGATCCTTTATCAGGTACTTTTTGATATGCGCAAAGATGTGAACGAATTGAAGAAGTTGGTGCATGAGATCATGAGTGGGCAAATCCCGATGACGTCGGATGTGCATGATCTATCGTCAGTAGGTAATCTTTCTCACGTGGCTACACCTACATCGTTCTCGCAGCCGATTCAGGCTCCGGTACATACCATCCATTCGACAATACAGGATGCGGAAGATGTGGAGGAAGAAACATTATCATTGGAAGAGGTGGAAAAAGATATGATTCGGAAGGCATTGGAGCGGCATAATGGGCGCCGGAAAAATGCCGCAGCAGATCTGAAGATTTCCGAGCGTACTTTATACCGGAAAATAAAGGAATATAACCTGGAATGAGTATGCGTAACTTTTTGGTATGTTTAGGTTGGCTGATGGCGACCGCTTGTTCGATCTCGTATAAGTTTAATGGTGCTTCAATAGACTATACGAAGGTTAAAACCATCATGATTAGTGATTTTACGAACCAAGCGTCATATGTAAATCCGACTTTGGCTCCTGAGTTCACTGAAGAGTTGAAAGATATTTATATCCGTCAGACTCGTTTGGAGCAGGTGAAGTCGAATGGGGATTTGGCTTTGGAGGGAGAGGTGACGGGCTATGATTTTACGCCGATGGCAGTTAAAGAGGATGCGATAGCCTCTCAAACTCGTTTGACCATCACGGTGCGTGTGCGTTACATGAATAATACCAATCCTGATGAGGATTTTGAACAATCTTTTTCTGCCTATCGTGAGTTTGATAGCAATTTAATGTTGCAGCAGGTGGAGAGCTCTTTGTGTGCGGAGATTATAGAGGAGATTGTGGACCAGGTGTATAATGCGACGGTAGCCAATTGGTAAAGCATGACGGGAGAGGCATTTAATCACTATTTGGAGGAGCCTTCGGCTTTATCGGTGGAGACATTGCCGGAGTTACATGCTTTGGTAGAGGATTATCCCTATTTCGCTTTAGCTACAATGCTCTATCTGAAGAACTTGGAGAAATTACAGGATTCCTCATTCTCGCAGGCGTTGGGTCGTTTGGCTATTCGTGTGCCTGATCGACGAAGCCTGTTCCTTTGGATGACAGGGGAAGAGACCTTGCAGGAGGTCGTAGAGCAGCCTTTGGCAGAATCTCCTGCGTCGGATAGCTTTTCCTTGATTGACGCCTTCTTGACGGATCATGCGGAAGAGGAGCAATCGAATGCTCCATTGCTTTTTCAACCTTCTGCATCGTCAGATTATCTGCATTGGTCGCTGTTGCGGGAGCAACAATCCACGGTTGTTGAAGGGGAAGAGATCGATGAACCCAAGTTGCGCCATCAGGAATTGATCGATTCCTTTATCGCCAATGAACCTCATTTAGTAAGTAATCGGAATGTGATGGAGGAAAAAGGAGAGGCGCAGGAGGTATTGCCTGAATCGATTCGTCAATTGGAAGAGCAACCCAAAAGCTTGGAAGAGTCGTGCTTGACCGAGACATTAGCCCGGATTTACATCAAACAGCGGCGATATGAGAAGGCGTTGCAAATAATTCAAAACTTACGCTTGAAATATCCAGAAAAAAATAGTTACTTTGCAGACCAAATTAGGTTCTTGGAAAAACTGATTATTAACACTAAAAAATAATAAACAAAAATGTACGTATTTATTTCTATTTTAATCTTGATCGCTTCTATCCTGTTGATCTTGATCGTGTTGATCCAGAATTCAAAAGGTGGAGGCTTAGCTTCAGGATTTTCTTCTTCTAACCAAATCATGGGTGTGCGTAAGACCACAGACTTCTTGGAGAAGGCAACTTGGACATTGGCAGGGGTTGTAGTTGTGTTGAGCATCGTCATCACAGCCTTCATTCCTCGCTCGGAAAATACGAATCAGTCTGAGATTAAGCAGCAGGTCAATGACGCAGTTGCAATTGATCCTAATACAATTGCTCCTGATTTTGGCACAGCGCAACAACCGGCAGCTCCCGTTGAGGAGGCTCCCGATGCTTCTGCTGACGAGAATAAGAACTAAGATTTCCTTTGCGAAGAATAAATGGATAAAGGCTGTGTCTGAACAAGGCATGGCCTTTATTTGTTACTGTAATGTAAATGTGACGATATGGATTTATTGCATTTTGATGGCCTTTTGATAGGGATAGCGACTTTTTTGATTATTGGGTTGTTCCATCCTGTAGTGGTGAAAGCTGAGTATTATTGGGGTACACGTTGTTGGTGGATCTTCTTGTTGCTGGGTTTAGCTGGTTCTGCCGCCTCGCTTTTTGTGGAAAACTTGATGCTTTCCGCGCTCTGTGGCGTGTTCTCCTTTTCTTCATTCTGGACAATCAAAGAGCTTTTTGAGCAAGAGGGACGGGTGCATAAGGGATGGTTCCCTCGTAATCCTAAACGGCGGTATCCGTGGGATCAAGTGGCATGTGGATTACTCTGTTTTTGGGGACTTTCTGGTTGTATTCGTTCGGAGGCTCCTAACGCAGAGGCGGATATATTGACATGTGTTGTGCCTGGTGAGGTGTTAAAGACTGAGCCTGAGATCACCAATGAATCTGTGACTTTGACGGTAATGGCGAATGTGGATATTTCTAATTTGGCACCTCAATTTACCTTGACAGAGGGTGCGACAATCAGTCCGGAAAGCGGGACCGCACGCGACTTTTCTACGCCTCAAACCTATATTGTTACCTCAGAAGACAAGCAATGGAGTAAGACTTATCAAGTGCGCTGCGTTGTGTCTGGCGTTAGTACCGAATACCATTTTGAGCAGATTACCATGGAGCCAACCAATGGGCGTTACCAGATCTTTTATGATATTTTGTCAAATGGTGATTCCATCAGTTGGGCGAGTGGTAATGCCGGTTTTGCATTGACCAATATCAATTTAGGCGTGTATGATTATCCAACCATGCAGGATGAGGATGGCTACAAAGGGAAATGCGCAAAGTTGGTTACGCGTAGTACAGGCGACTTCGGTAGCATGTTGAATATGCCGATGGCTGCCGGCAATCTGTTTATCGGTACTTTTGATGTGTTGAGTGCGATTCCTGATGGTCGTCGTGCTTCTAAGATGGGGCGACCTTTTGAATCTGTACCGACTTACCTCAGTGGTTACTATAAATATAAGGCAGGTGAAAAGTTTATGTCTGGAGGCGAGGAGGTCAAGGGTAAACGAGATCAGTGCAATATCTATGCGATCTTTTTTGAGACGGATGATGAGGTGAAGTATTTGGATGGTTTTAATTTCATGACGAGCCCGAATCTGGTTTCTATCGCACAGATCAGTGATCAGAAAGAGACTGATGAGTGGACTCATTTCTATATCCCCTTCGTGATGCAGCCGGGAAAGGTGATAGATAAGAAGAAACTGGAGCAGGGTGGTTATCAACTATCTATCGTTTTTTCCTCCAGCAAAGAGGGCGATGTGTTTAGCGGAGCGGAAGGTAGTACGCTTTGGATTGACGAAGTAGAGATTATACATGCGGAGAATAACGAATAAAGTTGCAAAAGAAGATGATGATGAGACGAGCATTGCATATTATATATATAGGTATAGCATTATGGTTGTGCCTAACTAAGGCTTATGCCCAGCAAGAACGTAACAAGGCGGTAGCTTGGTCGGCTGAATATGGTTGGGAATATACTGTGAAAGCTGGCTTGAATGTAGGAGGAACCTCTCCGTTGCCTTTGCCCCGTGAGATTCGTTCGATAGATAGCTATAATCCGATGCTTTGTATTTTGTTGGAGGGCGATATAAAGAAATGGCTTGGAGCGGAACGGCGTTGGGGTGTGATGTTGGGCTTACGTCTGGAGAACAAAGGTATGCAGACTAAGGCCACAGTGAAGAACTATGGCATGGAGATTATAGGCAATGGTGGAGAGAAACTACGTGGAAACTGGACTGGTGGTGTGCAAACGAAGGTGGAGATTTCCTATTTCACAGTGCCATTGACGGCCTTATATCGGTTGAATCAACGGATTATTTTCTCTGCAGGTCCCTATTTTTCTGTTGCTACCAGTCGTGGATTCTCTGGTTATGTTTATGAGGGGTATTTGCGAGAGATCAATCCTACCGGAACGAAGGTGGAATTCACAGGGGATAATCAAGCCTCTTATGACTTTTCTAAAGATGTGCGTAGGTTTCAGTGGGGGTTGCAGGCAGGTGCGGAATGGCGTGCTTTTCTGCACTTGATTGTCTTTGCTGATTTGGCATGGGGACTTAACGATATTTTTCAGGCTGGTTTTGACACAATCACTTTTGGCATGTATCCCATCTACCTAAATGTAGGTTTTGGTTATGCTTTTTGAAAAAAAAGTGCGTCACAAAGATAAACATATTAGATTTATGTTTATCTTTGGCGCATAATTCTCAGACCATAATTAGTATTAACAATAAAAAGGAGTTTTACCATGAAGGATAGCACGAAGAAAGGCGTAAGCCGCCGTGAATTCTTAGGCCTTTCCGCTTTAGGTTTGGCAAGTTTAACAATTCTTCCCAGTTGGAAAATGGATGGTGTCCGTATCGCACCGAGCGATCGCGTTGTCTTAGGCTTTATCGGCTTAGGTCAGCAGGCGTTGTCTGATTTCAAGGGCTTTGCCGCATGCCCGGGTGTGCAGGTAGCTGCATGTTGTGATGTGGATACGATGAAGACTGAGCGTTTCCGTCGTCGTGTCGCTGAGTGGCAGAAGCAAAAGGGAATGAATGAGAGATGTGATAAGTATGAGTTCTATGAGGATCTGTTGTCTCGTAAGGATATTGACGCTATTGAGGTAGCTACTCCTGACCACTGGCATGCTTTGGCTACTATCCATGCTTGCCAATCAGGTAAGGATGTATATTGCCAGAAGCCGTTGGCTTACACTATCACTGAGGGTTTGGCTATGGTGAAAGCTGTACGTGCAAATGGCCGTGTGCTGCAGGTAGGTAGCCAGCAGCGTTCAAGCGCTGAGTTCCAGGCAGCGATCAAGATGTGTCAAGAGGGTGCTATTGGCCACGTTGAGAAGATTTATGCACGTGTCGGTGAGCCGCCTACGCCACTGAGCCTCCCGGAGATGCCGGTTCCTGCTAACTTGAACTTCAACCAGTGGATGGGTCCGTTGAATGATCCGAAGATCCACTATCATCCCGATTTGTGTCCTCCCATCTCTTTGGATCCGGAAGAGAATGAGAAGTTGTGGGGTGCATGGCGTTGGTATCAGGAAACAGGTAACGGTTACACCGCAGACTGGGGTGCGCACATGTTTGATATTGCACAGGCTGCTATCGGTATGGATGGTTCAGGCCCAGTTGAGTTCACGCCGAAGGGATACAATGGTACGAAGTATTCAACCATGCGCTATGCGAATGGTATCATCATGACAGAGCAGCCCTACTTGGAGGATAATCCAGATGCACAGGGTATCAAGTTCGTGGGTGATAGGGGTTGGATTGAGGTAGCTCGTGGCTATATCAACTGCTCTGATCAGTCTAAGATCCCCGCTGATTTGAAGAACTTGATCGAGAAGCGTCCGAGAATGATGACTCCGGAGGAGCGCAAGAAGATGTATGAGGAGTATATGAAGAAGTTGAAAGAGAGCCAGAAGAGTGGCAAGGCTCCGCAGAACTTCGAGACAAGTGCTCCGCACATGCAGAACTTCGTAGATTGCGTTCGCTCTCGTCAGAATCCGATCGCTCCGGTAGAGGTTGGTTGCAGCACGAACACACTCTGCTGCTTGCAGAACATCGCTCGTGAGTTGGGTCGTCCGGTTAAATGGAATCCGGCTACATTGAGCTTCGATGGAGACAAGGAGGCTGAGAACCACCGCCTGTATTGGTATCAATATCGCAACCCGTATAAGTTGCCGTATTGCTGCAAGGGATAACCCATCGCTGCTTCGCAGTTAACTAATATCATTATGGATTATGAATCATAGATAACCTTCGGGTGTATGTATTCATAATCCATAATTTTTAATCATCAACCACTACTATTTTATTTCATTCAGAATTATGATTAGAAGAGATTTCTTGAAAAATATCTCGTTGATGACTGCCGGTGGTTTGCTGGCAGGCAAGGCGAGCGCAGCGGTAGCAGCTACTGGAGCAGAGCCCGCTCCTATGCCTAATGCATCAAAGAGCTTTGGCTTGCAGATTTACTCTTTGCAACAGGAGTTGTATAACGATCTGCCTGCTCGTTTGAAAGAGGTGAAAGCCATGGGCTATGAGCGTTTGGAGTTGGCTGGCTATGGCAAGGGTAAGATCGGTAAAGTTGACATGATGGAGTTCAAGAAGATGGCAGAGGATGCCGGCTTGAAGATTGTCAGCTCACACGTGAATCCGAGCGTGGAGGGGGTTCCTTTCGTGCGTGACTATACGAAAGAACTCACTCCGAAAATTATGGAGTATTGGAAGGCTACTGCGGCTGACCATGCGAAGTTGGGTTGTAAGTATCTGATCCAGCCTATGATGCCGAACATTCCGGATCATGATGCTGCTAAGTTGGTTTGCGATGTCTTCAACCAGGCTGCTGACGTGATTAAGGCAGAGGGTATCGCTACAGGTTTTGGTTATCACAACCACAACATGGAGTTCAACCGTGTTGCTACAGAGGAGCAGAAGGCGAAGATGAAAGGCAATCCGTTCGCTGCCTTCATGAAGGTAGGTGATCAGATCTACGACCTCATGTTGCGTGACACGGATCCTTCAAAGGTCTATTTCGAGATGGACGTTTATTGGACAGTCATGGGACAGAACGACCCCGTGGAGTATATGCAGAAACACAAGGATCGCATCAAGGTGCTTCATATCAAGGATCGCGCTGTATTCGGCCAAAGTGGT
>JALFJR010000050.1 GCA_022775005.1 Parabacteroides sp. | reverse complement strand
CATCGACGAGTCCTCACTTTCCAACGGTGAGCTGTACACGTTCGTGACCAACCGTGACGCGAACACACGGGAGCGGCCCCTGGTCGCCGTCGTCGCGGGCACAAAGGCGGAGGACGTTATCACCGTCCTGCGACGGATTGGCGAGGAGCGTCGCAACGCCGTCGAGGAGGTCACGCTTGACCTGTCGGACTCCATGCGCGGGATTGTCCGGACGGCGTTCCCGAAAGCAAGCCGTGTCATCGATCGCTTCCATATCCAGAGTTTGCCAAGAACACGATCAAGGACGCCGCACGCCTATCCATGGCACGCTGGTACAACAAGGTGGAAGAAGCGGGACTCCATTCCTTTCATGTGATTGCGGCCACCGTCCATGAGCATTATGAGGAAATACTGAACTTCTATAATAACCGCTCGTCAAATGCCTTGGCTGAGTCGTTTAACGCAAAAGTCAAACTCTTTAGAGCTAACCTCAGAGGTGTGGCTGATAAAAAGTTCTTCTTATTTCGTATCGCAAAACTATATGCATATCCCCACTAAAAATCTACTGAGCCCTTTTTTTATTTGCCACCGGCAGGCAGATGCTTTAACCAGTAGTCCGCCATCGTGCGGCGTAAATGCAGGGTGGTGCCTTTACGCTCGTTGATACTATGCGTACGCATCGGATAGCTGATTTGAGAGAAAATCTTGCCCTGTTCAACCAACTTATTGACTAACATCTCACAATTCTGATAGTGGACATTGTCATCTCCGGTTCCATGAATTAACAATAGATTTCCCTTTAAACCCTCGGTATAGGAGATGGGCGATCCTTTTCGGTAACCCTCTGGATTGGCTTGTGGGGTGTTCATGTATCGCTCTTGATAAATGGTGTCATACAGCCGTTGATCTGCGACAAATGCGATAGCGATGCCCGTATGGAAAACTTCCGGGTAGCGGAACATGCAATTCAAGGTCTGGCTACCTCCTCCACTCCAACCGGTGATGCCGATTCGACTGGCATCGATGAAGGAATATTGGCGTGCTAAGTATTGAATGCCTCTGCTCTGATCTTCAGATGCGAAAGTGCCTACTTCACCGTAGATACATTTGCGCCATTCTCGGCCACGAGGGGCCTTGGCTCCTCGATTCTCTATACTGATGACTACATAGCCTTGGTTGGCCATGTATTGTTGCCACAGGTCTCCACCTCCCCATACATCTTGTACGGTTGCATTCGCTGGTTCGCCATAGACCTCAATGATCACCGGATACTTCTTAGAAGGATCAAAGCCACGTGGTTTGATGATCCAAGCATCCAAGGTTAAGTCGCCTGAATGGGTCTTTACAAACTCTTTGGCATTCAATCCTAACGCCACATAATCGGCTTTCGCCTTTGCGTTGTCTTCAATGATCCTGACTGATGTGTGCTTCGGGAAAGAGACCATATCAATGATAGGGGGGGTAGCGACATTGCTGAAGGTATGTACAGCCCATTCACCCGTAGGCGACATTTGGTAACTGTGTTGTCCGTTTTGACCAACTGGGGTAACACGCTCTGCCTCCCCATTTCCAAACAATTTTGCCCGATACAGGTAGCGTTGGGTATAATTGTCGGGTGATGCGATAAAATAGGCATAGCCTCGTTTCAGATCCGTGCCGACCGGGGAGATGTAGTCGAAATCTCCTTTGGTGATGGGATAGATCTGCTGCCCATCCCTGCTGACCCGATAGAGATGACGCCATCCGTCTCGTTCGCTCTCCCAGGTGAAGAAGCTATTCCCTTTCAGCCATTGTACATTGTCGTTGGTGTTCAACCAGGCGGCATCCTTATCGGTGAAGATATTTTTCAGGGAGTTGTCAGAGAGTTTGGCAATCCACACCTTATTGGTGTTTTGTGGACGGTTCAGCTGTTGGATGAATAGCTCATCGCTACCAGGAATAAACT
Organism: Parabacteroides sp.; assembly: GCA_022775005.1. Lineage (GTDB taxonomy): Bacteria > Bacteroidota > Bacteroidia > Bacteroidales > Tannerellaceae > Parabacteroides. Next base: position 1,854 of record JALFJR010000050.1, on the reverse strand, counting down.
CCATGCGGGGAAGGTAGTTCTCTCGTGGATCCCCGGGGATAGCGAGCCATGTGGTCTGTCCTCCCTCGGCGGAGACATAACCAATCTTCACGGCTGAGTTGGTCGTGCCAGCTTTGGGATAGGGAAAATGAGTAACCTGTGCGTAGATGGAATCTACATTGTTGATGATATCGAACACGCCGGTTCCCTCCGTGTCACTTTGCCAATAGGCAATGAAGCGACCGTCAGGGCTCCAACGAAAACCATCTCGACAAGAGAATTCCTCCTCATAGACCCAGTCGAAGGTACCATTCACGAAACGGTCGTTACCGTCCGTAGTCAACGGCCAGATTTTTCCAGTAGCTACCTCTTCCACATAGATGTTATTCAGGCAGACATAAGCCACTCGTGAGCCATCTGGCGAGAACTTGGCGAACATCAATGAGGCTTCGGGCATCCCTTTGCCTAATTGACGCAATGCCCCAGTTTGCCGGTCGAGTACCCAGTAGTCTCCTCGGGTATCGTATCTCCAAACTTTACGGGTGTTGTTATAAATAAGGAGTTTCTCGTTGTCCGCACTCCAGGCGATAGATCGAATGGTCAATGGCTTGCCGGAGGTCTTATCAATGAGTGCCGTGGAGGGAATCAATACTTCGCGGGTGTTGTCTTTGGCTTTATAGGCGACAATGTCTGTGCCACCTGTCTCGGCATTTCGTTCAAAGCTACTGTATCGTGTGCCATCTTTTAGCCAAGTAACGCTCCCTGCTCTCTTCGTTTCAATCACTTTGCCGGCTACGATCTCTTCCAGATTCAACGGCTTTTGACTGTAAGCCGTTGAACCGAAGAAAAGTGAGAATACAGCCATACAAAGTATAGGCTTGATATACATCATACTTGAATCATTAGAGTTTCAGTTTGGATTTAATAGACTTTGGAAGTGCGTCTTTGTGAACGACGATGTTCATCGTCTTGTATTTCACGAAAGCCTCAGAAGCATACCAAGTTCCTTTGTATTTGCTGTCTGTACCCCATGAGTTCTTGACCATATAGAACTTCTTACCCGTTTGATCCTTGGCAATGCCATAGATGTGCATACCATGGTCGTCCGTAGTCTGATAGTTGTCATAGCCCTCTTGACGCATCTCTTGCGTGATGTTCAATTCAGGGCAAGGCTTCTCGATGAGCTTCTTGATTTCATCCTCTTTCTCCTTTTGGCTCAAACCTAACCAATGATCTTGATCGGAACCGCTGCGCTCGATGCTCTCCACATCAGGTACTACAGCGATGCCGTTACGGGTAAAGCCCTTCTCGCTCACGTCGGAAGCCCAAGCGATGCTGTAGCCGGTCTCGATGGCATTGTCCATCACGGCGATCAACTCCTCGATCGGTAAGTTGTAAGACTCCGCCCAGAGCCAGTTGTCTTGCACCTCGATCGCAAACTTGTCATAGAAGGGATGATGGGTGAAGGAGGTCAGGGAGACATAATCGTCCGGATTCAAGCCTAAGGAAGCTGCATAGCTCTTCGGGGTGTACTCCTTGCCTTGATAAGTGAAGGTCTGCGGAGCTTGGCCTAAATAAGCGTCGATGATCCCGTCGAAGCCCTGTTTCCAAGCGGTAGTCAGTTTGCGGTTCGGGTTCTTCACGATAGCCTTCAGGTATTCAGCGGCGGCTGACTCCATCTCGCCATGGACGTGCATCGTCTCGCCGTAGTTCAACCCCTTCATCACCTCTTCTGGCACGATACCATATTTCTTCCAGACATAGAGCGGGTCAATGAACGAACCTCCTTGTGCGAAGTTCAGATAGCCGTGCAGGCGGACATACTTCTCAGCCTTATCTTTGTAGGCATAGCTCACTACGAACATCTCGGAGAGA
>JALFJR010000049.1 GCA_022775005.1 Parabacteroides sp. | reverse complement strand
CGGTTATTCGGCGTTTAACTATTATGGTTATCATGATGCGCTGGAGCATTGGACAAACTCCTCTTTCGCGTACGTAATACCCGCTCAGGAAGGATTCGATCGGGAGACGAACCAGGTGAACCAGACCATTGCCGCCTCTTTTGGCATTGAGTCGAAAGAGGGTGCCGATTTGGCTTACTTGGTGGACTTAGGCTTCGTCAACTTCTCGCATAAATATGGCATCTCGAAAGAGACGGATGGCCCGAAAGAGAACACCTTTGAGGCGAAGTTTGACGTGAGCAAGGGCTTCAACGAGACTATGCGCTTTGGTTTGGGCGGCTTGGTGGAATATTTCAACTACAGTCTGCCTGCGGAGAAGACCATGCCAGACGGAAGCCTCTATTTCTGCGAGTTTGAGAACCATGCCGAGGTGATGCTCTCTCCTTATTATAAGGTAGGTGGCGAGAACTGGAACGTGAAGTTGGGTGCCAACGTGATGCTGAAGACCGGTGAGGAAGATCTCTTCATGGCCTCTCCCAATGTGGCGATCAACGCAGAGGTAGCCGACAAGACCGAACTTTATTTGAATGCGAATGGCAAGCTCTACTCCAACAGCATGTATGAGATGGCCAAGATCAACCGCTACTTAGATCCCACTCGTGAGCTAAGACCCTCACAAAATTGGTTGGATGCGATCGTAGGCATCAAGAGCGGAGTGGCACCGGGCTTCTGGTTTGATGTTTTCGCCGGTTATAAGATGACAAGCGATGATGTGTTGTTCGTGCCTCAGTTCCCAGATTTGGAGAACGGGTTTGGCAATTTCAGCCAGGCGATGGACAATATCAACACTACGTTGCTCTTTGTCGGTGCGAACCTGAAATATAACTATCAGCAGCTGTTCGAACTTTCGTTGAGGGGTGTCTATAACAGTTGGAAAGCCAAGTATGGCGATGACTGGATCGGTGTAGGTGAGGACAAGGAGTTGGCGCACGCCTGGGGAAAGCCGGAGATGGAGCTGAATGCCGGCATTACCGTTCGTCCGATTGACAAGTTGGCGGTAGCCTTGGATTACTATTTGGCCACGGGTCGCTACACGCAATTGTATGGTGCTTATGAGTACAAGATGAACAACATCAACGAGCTGAACCTAACGGCTACCTATACGCTCAACGATACATTCGGCTTCTATGTGAAAGCGAACAACCTGTTGGCTCAGAAGTATGAGCTCTACTATGGCTACCCGATGCAACGCCTCAGTGCACAAGTCGGCGTGAACATTAATTTTTGATAGGCAAGTAGTTCATGGGTACATTAGCTGAGGAAATCAAAGAGTTGGAAGGGCGAGTGAAGCTCACGGAGCGGCTGATCAATGCCGGATGGTGCATTATGGCCCTCTCCTTCATTTTCTTGGGACGAAACGATTTAGGTTCGCTAACCTTGATTTGTACGGTCTCTTTGTTGATTTACAAAGCTATTCTGAAACGAAAGTTGTCCATCAAGGAGGATTTGGCGAAGGAGGTGGAGGAACGCACAGAGCAGATCCGCTCGGAGAAAGATGCCATCCAAGAGGAATCGGACAAGTTAGCGGCTGCCCTTTCGGCCCTTTCTGAGGCACAAGATGAGCTGGTGCGCAAGGAGCGAATGGCGACAGTGGGTCAGCTGACACAAGGTTTGGTGGATCGTATCCTCAATCCATTGAACTACATCAACAACTTTGCCAACCTCTCCGAGGGATTAGCGAAGGAATTACGAGAGAACTTGGAGAGCCAGAAAGGCAAGTTGCCGCAGGATGTGTATGAGGATTCGGAGGAGTTGCTCGACATGATGAGCAGTAATTTGCAGAAGATTTCCGCTCATGGCTATAACACCGTTCGCATCGTGAAGGCAATGGAGGAGCTGTTGAAGGATCGGGTAGGCGTCTTGATTCTCACCAATATGAATACCCTCTGCCGGATTGCTTTAGAGAAGCTGAAGAAGAGTTACGAGAAAGAGATCCAAGAGAAAAATGTACGCATCGTATTCGACAACCTGAATCTCTCGCTGATGATGGAGGTGAATGCCGACGAGTTGGGCAAGGCGATTGATGGGGTGTTGAAGAACGCCATGTATGCGGTATTGCGCAAGGCAGAGCAGGTGGCCTATAGCCCGGAGATCTATTTAGGATTGAAGGTAAATGGCGATCAGTTGGATATCACCATCCGGGATAATGGAACCGGCATTGACGAGAAAATCAAGGATAAGATTTTCGCTCCCTTCTTTACGACAAAGACCACCGGTGAAGCTGCGGGTGTGGGCCTTTACCTCTGTCGAGAGATCGTGCAGAACCATCGAGGCCGTATCGAGGTGGAGAGCCAGAAGGGTGAATACACTCAATTCTTGATTAGCTTACCCATTTATTCATTCAAGCAGCACAAGCAGCCTGAGGCAGAAGAAGCAGAAGAGGAGGAACAGACACATGGATGAGCCAAACAAAGAGATAGAACGATTGCGGATGCAGGTGAGCAGTCTGGAAAAGCTCTCATCGTTAGGTATGTTGAGAGCGGGTATAGCGCAAGAGATACACAACCCGCTCAACTTCGTGATCAATTTCAGTAAACTGTCTGCGAAGTTAGTGGAAGACTTACAAGACATCGTGGCGGAGGAGCAAGAGCTGCTTACCCCGGAAGCCAAACAGCGTGTGGCCGAACTCAACGAGGAATTGGATGAGATCGTGGGTGATCTTCACGCCAACCTCCAGAAGATTGAGGAGCACGGCAACCGGGCCATCAGCATCATCCGAGGGATTCTGCTCTATTCGCGAGGTAAGGAGAATGAGTTTATCCCGACCGATCTGGCCAAGTTGGTGAAAGAGTATGTGTGGCTTTCTTACCATTCAATGCGTGCGAATTACAAGGGATTCAACCTAACCATTCGTGAGGAGTATGCCACGGACCTTCCGTTGCAACGCATCGTGCCGCAAGATTTCAGCCGTGCCGTGCTTAACCTGATGAACAACGCTTGCTATGCGGTGTACAACAAGAGCAAGTGCTCAGCTGTGGGGTTTGAGCCGGTGATCTCCGTCACGCTTCGGCGGGAAGAGGATCAGGTTTGCTTGCAGATCGAGGACAATGGAACCGGTATGCCGGCCGCCATCAAGGAGCAGATCTTCATCCCCTTCTATACTACCAAACCGGCGGGCGAAGGCACGGGATTAGGGCTTTCCATCACCCGCCCCATCATCGAAGAGAAACATAAAGGAACCATTCAGGTAGATTCGGAGGAGGGCAAGTTTACCCGTTTCACCATCCGTATTCCGCTGACGAAATAAAAATAGATCGATTATGCCAATCAAGATATTAAGCGTTGACGACGAGCAAGATTTGGAGTCTTTGCTCACCCAGTATTTCCGCCGCAAGATCCGCAAGGGCGAGTATGAGTTTTCTTTTGCGCACAACGGTTTGGAGGCACTCAAGATGATCTTGGAACATCCGGATTTCGACATTATCTTGAGCGACATCAACATGCCGGAGATGGATGGATTGACGTTGCTCACGAAGATCAACGAGATGCGCAACCCCGCCATGAAATGTATCATGGTCTCTGCCTATGGCGATATGGATAATATCCGTACGGCCATGAATCATGGGGCATTCGATTTCGCCATGAAACCGATTGACATGGAAGATTTAGAACGAACCATCCAAAAGGCGGTGGAACAGATCTCTTTTGTCAAGAAAGCGCAAGCCGAGCATTCGCAGTTGGAGGAGATCCAGTATGACTTGAATGTGGCTCGGGAGATCCAACAATCCATCTTGCCGAAGGTGTTCCAGGCCTTCCCGGAGAGCGCACCGTTCGATATTTACGCGACGATGAACGCGGCCAAGGCGGTGGGTGGTGATTTCTATGATTTCTTCATGGTCGATGAGCACCATCTGGGTTTTACCATTGCGGATGTGTCCGACAAAGGCGTGCCGGCGGCGATCTTTATGGCCATCAGTCGCACGGTGATCCGGGCAACGGCCCTCAGGCAGCACTCTCCGGCCACCTGCCTCAGCGAATCCAACAACCTATTGTGTAATGAGAGTGTCAATGGCATGTTCGTGACCGTCTTCTATGCGATCTTGAATATCCATACGGGCGATGTGGTGTATAGCAATGGCGGACACAACCGGCCGGTGTGGATTCGCAAGGGAGGTACAGCAGAGATGTTGCCGGTAACGGGCAACATGGCGTTAGGCGTAATGCCCGGCTTGCCCTATCAGGAGCGCGCAATCCATTTAGAGCCGGGCGATAGCCTCTTCCTCTATACCGACGGCATCAGTGAGGCGATGAACCCAAGAGGTGAATTATTTGGCGATGAGCGACTGATGGCGACCTGTTCTGCCATGTCATCTGTTTCCGCAAAAGAGATGATTGGGCAGATGGAGCAACGGGTAGATGCGTTTGTGGATGGAGCGACACAGCACGATGATATGACCATGCTCTCGTTGCTATACAAAGGAGAATAAACAGCGACATGAGAGTTATCCACGATACACAGGCGATCACCGAACCGGGCGTGATGGCTACCATTGGCTTTTTTGATGGCGTACATGTAGGGCATCGTTTCTTGATCGATGAGGTGAAAGCGGCTGCGGCTGAACGGGGATTACCGTCTGCCGTGATTACTTTTCCGCTGCATCCCCGAGCTGTCTTGCAAAAGGATTACCAGCCTCGATTGCTCAATAGCTTCGAGGATAAACTTCGCCTATTGGCCACTACCGGAGTGGATTATTGCATCGTGCTCGACTTCACGGTGGCGCTCTCTCAGCTCTCCGCGGAGGCCTTCCTGCATATCTTGGCTACGGAATGGCGAGTGAAGGGATTGGTGATTGGTTATGATCACCGCTTCGGACATGATCGCCGGGATGGATTTGAGCAATATGTGCAATACGGACAGCGTTGGGGCATCGAGGTGTTGAAGGCTGCCGCCTTTGATGAGGGCCATACTGCCGTCAGCTCTTCGGAGATTCGTCGATTGGTGCAAGAGGGACAGGTGGAACGAGCGGCACAGTTGCTGACCTATGCCTATCCCATCAGCGGACGGATTGTCAGTGGTTACAAGGTGGGGCGCACATTAGGTTTCCCTACGGCTAACATTCGTCCGGATGATCCCCTGCAGCTGCTCCCGGGCATCGGGGTGTATGCCGTTTGGGTGGAGGTGGCCGGACAACGACACAAAGGCATGCTCTATATCGGTAGCCGCCCTACCTTGGACAATGGCACGCAACTGTCGATCGAGGTACATATCTTGCATTTCTCCGGGGATATCTATGATGATCCTATCCGGGTGACCTTTGTCCATTTCGTGCGGGGCGATGAGAAATTCGATTCTTTGGAAGCCTTGAAGGCGCAACTGATGCGCGACCGGGAGACGGTCGATCAACTCTTAAACTAAACAAGTGACATGGAAAATTACTACGAAGCGATAGATTTATTGAAGGGGATGATCGCTCGTCCCTCGTTGAGCCGCGATGAGCAGGCGGTAGCCGATTATTTGGAAGCCCAATGGCAACAGGCCGGGCGAAAGGTGTTTCGCAAGGGAAATAACCTTTGGCTGATCGCCCCCGATTTCGATTTCAGCAATCCGACGCTCCTGCTCAATTCCCATATCGACACCGTGAAACCGGCTGCCGGATGGAGCCGCGATCCCTTCACGCCGGAAGAGGATGAGGAGGGTCGTCTCTATGGCTTGGGCAGCAACGACGCGGGTGCCAGTGTGGTATCACTGTATGCCGCTTTCTGCCAATTGGCAGAGCGGGAACAGCCTTATAACCTGATCTTCTTGGCCTCTTGCGAGGAGGAGGTATCGGGCAAGAATGGCATCGAGAGCGTCTTGCCGGAGCTGCCGCCGATTGCGTTTGCGGTCGTGGGCGAACCGACTGGGATGCGTCCCGCCGTGGCGGAGAAGGGGTTGATGGTGCTCGATTGCGTAGCCAAAGGCAAGGCCGGTCATGCCGCCCGCAACGAGGGAATCAATGCCATCACCGAGGCGATGAAAGACATCGCCTGGTTCAGCAGCTATCAATTCCCCGAGGCGAGCGATTTCTTAGGGCCGGTGAAGATGACAGTGACGATCATCCAGGCCGGCACGCAGCATAATGTGGTGCCCGACCGCTGCAGCTTCACGGTGGATATTCGCTCCAACGAGTGCTATACCAACGAGCAGCTGTTCGACCTGATCCGTCAGCAGGTGCAATGCGAGGTGAAGGCCCGCAGCTTCCGGCTCAGCTCCTCCCGCACGCCGCTCGATCATCCGTTTGTGCGCCGGGCAACCTTGATGGGATTGGAGCCTTTTGGCTCGCCGACGCTGAGCGACCAAGCCTTGATGCGTTTCCCCTCTGTCAAGATGGGGCCTGGCGATTCCGCCCGTTCGCACGGGGCGGATGAATATATCTGCGGTATGGAGATCCGCGAGGCGATCGACCTCTATGTGCGGCTGTTGGATGGTTTACAACTGAGGTGAGGTATGCTGAAGATCCGTTCATTCTCGGCTTTACGCACTGCTTTGCATCATTCGGAGGTAGCTAGGCATGTGACCGTATTAAGTATGGGAAGCGTTCTTTCCCAGTTAATACCGATCGTCATGTCTGTGGTCTTATCACGATTGTATAGCACAGAGAATTATGGAGATTTTAGTGTGTTCATCAGTGTTGCGACTATACTTTCCGTTGTTGTTTCCGCACGCTATGATTATGCGATAGTCCGTTCGAAGAATCAAGAAGAGGCATTTTCCTTAGTCCTTCTATCGGGCACAATAGCCGTAGGAGTCGCTTTGGTGACAGCCTTCGTAGTGGGACTCTGCTATGGCCTTCGACTGAAAGGGCTGCCTGTCGGTTTGGGTTGGCTTCCTGTATATACATTGGCAATCGCTATTTTCCAAATCGCATGGAACTATTGCAACTATTTAGAATCCTATAAACGGATTACTGCCGCCTTGGTCAGTCGGAGTCTGGCGCAAGCGCTAAGTCGGACTCTTTTTGGAGTGATCAAGTATGAAGTAGGACTCATTGTGGGCTGCGTTTTGGGAGTTGTATGTGGTTGTGGGGTATTCCTGTCTCGTTGGAAGAGGACGCAATTGCCTTCTATGAGCAATGTACATGTATCGCTGAAGCAAGTAGGCAAAACTTATATTAATTTCCCAAAGTATTTTCTTTTTAGTGGATTGCTAAACACATTCTCTACAAATCTACCTATTCTACTGTTCTCTTTTTTCTATTCCAAGGATAACATTGGCCTTTTCTCCATGTCTATCAGTATCCTTTATTTGCCAATCACCATGATTGGCAATGCGATTGGACAGGTGTTTTACAAGAAAGCGGCTGTTTGGGAGCTGGACAAGTCTCGTCAGTTGGCTAAGCATTTCTTGCGATTCTGTGCGCTACTTGGACTGGTGATTTTTGTGGTTTTATGGGTAGGGAAGGATGGCTTATTTGCGTTGGTGCTGGGTGAGCCATGGCGGACATGTGGTTCCTATTCATTGATTCTTTCCCCTTGGCTATTGTCCGTACTTTGTATCTCTCCATTATCATGGATTTTTGATGTCTTGGATAAACAAAAGACAGAGATGTATTTGAACATAGCCATGTTTCTTTCTAGGGCTGTTGTGATATTAGGCTCGGGATTCTTTGATTTTGCTTTTGAGACAAGTCTCTTTTTCTATAGTATAGTCGGTTTGTTGCTTTGGATCATTGAAGGAAAGGTGATTTTTGGCCTTTTGGATATGCGATTGAGCCTTCGTCAACAATTAGCTTTAGGATTGTGTGTAGTAGTAGTGATCGTTGGGGTAGTATGTCGGTTATGGTGAAAGTCAGGTTAGGAAATAGATATGGAAAACCTTGGAGCCAATTTGTGAATGGCTATGTCAAAGGATTTGCGTTTGATGACGATCAACTACTTGAGGGAGAATCCTTGTATGAGATCCTTTTTCGATCATTGTGCGAGGATACCTTAGGCCAATGCCTTTGTCGTCTCAATGGCAATTTCTCGGCCATTTTGTTCGATGAGCATCAAACGGTGTTGATCGCCGATAAAATCAGAAGCTATCCATTACTCTATACCTTTGTACAGGATGAGTGTTATGTCACGGACAGTGGGGACACTGTGTTAGAGCATCTCGCCGAGTGCTCGTTGGAGGAAAGCTCATTGATGGAGTTCTTGGCCATTGGCTATGTCAGTGGAGGTAAGACTCTTCTCAAGGGGTGTGGAATTGTGCCTGCTTCCACCTATGTACAGCTAAGAGCTAAGCGGATAAAGGAGGTCCCATATTTTTCGATTCAATCTTTGACTCCGATAGATGTAGCGGCCATCGATCAATCGGTTGATTCCGTTTTGGAGCGAGTGATGCTTCGCATGCGAACGGTTGTTGGTGATCGGTGCATTTTGATTCCTTTAAGTGGAGGGTATGATTCACGATTGATTGCTTGCCTGTGCAAGAAGTATCAATTTCGAAATGTTGTTTGCTTCACGTATGGAATACGAGAAAACCCCGAAGTATTGATCTCAAAGCAGGTCGCTGAATCATTGGGATTCCCATGGTACTTTGTGGCCTATGATGCTTCCAAGTGGCAGCATATTGTTGATAGCCCTTTATTGGAGTTGTATATACGCTATGCGGGAAATTTGAACACCACTCCTCATTTGCAAGACTTTTTGGCTATTCATGAATTGTTGGAGCGGGGTGTTGTTGATGCCTCCTCTGTTGTTGTTCCTGGTCACACAGGAGATGTGATTGGAGGTAGTCATTTGCCAAAACACATTGATGCGGAACATGTGGCTGATTGTCTTCTGGAAAAGTATGGGGAGACAAACATTTTGAGAAAGCACTATGAGCAGGCATTGCGTCTATCGATAGACAAAACGGTCAAGCAGGGAGCTTCTTTGTCCTCTCAAGAGGCCTGTTGGCAGGCTTTCCACGCTTGGAATCTTTCCAATCGACAAGCGAACTTCATTGTCAATTCTGTCAGAGCCTATGAATTTCAGGGGCTGGACTGGTATCTCCCGTTGTGGGATGATGAGTTTGCTAACTTTTGGAATGCCATTCCTTGTGCCGAGCGTGTGGGGTCTGAACGCTACGAGAACTATTTGTTTAGCCACTTTTTTGAACCTTATCATGTGATATACAAGAAACCTCTTGTAGCCCCAATAGGTATGATGAGCAGGATCAGGAATCTGGTATCACCCAGATATCGATATTTGATTAAACATGTTTTGAACCGTTGGGGATTGTATGCCTTTCCGCCAGATGGTTTTGCCTTGGATTTAGTGGCGCAAATGATCCATCAGCGGATCCCCCAGAAATCACATCCATACATATATTGTTCAAGGATGAACAGTATGGCCATGAAAGAATTGTTCTATTTAGACTTGTTGCAAAATCACGTATCGAATCATCCGTAGGATGGCCGATAGATCATGAATGTTGGCAATATTTCCGCCCGAAAAACGATGCGTACTTAATCTTAAACCCATAAGTATATGAAACCTATTTATTTCGCTCTTTTTGCTTTAGGCTTGCTGTGGACGGGCTGCGAAACGCAACCCACCCACAAGATTAGCGAGATGATTGTCTCCACACGGGAGGCACAGTGGATTACCGCATCGGTGGATACGTCAAACACCACAAATCCGGCAGACAGCTTGATCTGCTTAGACACTACGGCGGTAGCGCAAACCATTGAGGGCTTTGGTGCCTGTTTCAATGAATTAGGATAGACCTCGCTCAGTGCGCTCGATCCATCGACACGGGAGGCTGTGCTGCAAGAGCTATTCTCTTCGGAGGGTATGAACCTCACGGTAAATCGAATGCCAGTCGCTGCCAATGTTGAAGGCTTCCGGGAATTACACCGATCGCTTGGCTTTCCGTAATCCCGATGGCCACATCGTCCTCTTGATTGCCAATCAGCAGGCGCATGAATATCCCGTGACGCTGCAAGTAGGCGATTGGCAGACTACCATCACCCTCTCTCCCAGCACCATTCGCACGATCGTTATCGGGGGATAGATAAATAGATAGGGAATCACAACGGCGGGGGTGTAGTTTGATACGCCCTCGTTGATTTACGCATTATCTAAAAGCATCCTATCTATGGTGCTTTTAACAACAGGTAATTGATCCTTAATGACCTCGAAAACGATTCCGGAGTCAATATCGAAATAGTGATGAGCGATAATATCTCGCATGCCCATCACACCTTTCCAATCGCTCAACACCACTGGGCGTTGTTAAGAAATCGTTGGACGTATGGATTGTTTCTGCCCGTTGAAGAATGGTTTCCAACGCTTTTTGAATTTTGCGGAGTGTGGCTTGAATGAGCTATCTGTCAAACATATATTCCTTCTTTTTCAATGCGGGTACGTAAGAGGGCGTCCATGTGATCACGCAGACGCACTAAATCAACTGAGCAACCGAAGAGGGCTTGCAATTCTTCTTTGATATGCACCAAAGCGAAAAGATTCGGCGTGGAGGTTTCCACATAGACATCCACGTCGCTATCCTCGGTTTGCTCACCTCGTGCGACCGACCCGAAGATGCCCATCCGTGTGATGTTGTACTTTGCGGCATTCTTGTCTCGGTAGCTTCTCAGTAGCTGTGTATATTCTTTCGTTGATTTCATGTCGCAAAAATAGGCGATTGATTTGAGATAATCTGATTTAGGTCGTATTTTCCTTAGAAACGCTGTATTACGAGCTGCGTATGTCCTTTCCTCGCATCCCGCAGCCAGCGAGAGGCCCATCGCGGTTGGCCATTGGCACGTTTACAGCGTAAAGGGTCTTGGAGCAACCTGAATACATTATCCATTTATATAATAAGATAATATCTACTACAAATAATATTATCTTTTTATATAAGAGGATAATATCTACTGCATGAAATATTACCCCGTTATATATAAGGATAATATCTACAGCGTGAAATATTATCTTGTTATATATAGGGATAATATCTACTGCATGAAATATTGTCCTGTTATATAAAAGGATAATATCTACGGCATAAATATTATCCTTTTATATAATTAGACAGTATAAAGTCTCTGCAAAAGGGGAAAATTGGTTATTTTTGTCTCATTTAATGGAAGGGATATGTTGAAAGGAAAGCACAAAGTCAAAGACAGATGGTATGGAAGGAGCCATAAGGAGGACAAAGAGTTGCAGCGCAAGCGCTATGTGCCCCATGCAGCGCTGCCTCGGAAGCCGCAATTTGCGTTTGAGCAGCTCTATCGCTCGGTGTTCACCGAGGAGCGTCGCTATGTGGAAAACCAGGTGACCTACGTGAAGCTGCCCGACCGCTCGAAGCCCTCGGGCATTGAGATACTCGATCTCTACATCGACCGCCTGCATCGGGGAGGAATTTCGGTGTCTGGCTTCTGCAAGGAGCTGGGGGTGTTGCCCTTGGAGCTGAACGGCTTTATCTTCCTGCTGACGGGAATGACCAACGAGGAGTTTCGCACACGCTGGATGTTGACGCGCGCCGATGAGCTGCTGCGTTACAGCAATCTGCCGATTACAAAAATTGGTGCACGTGCCGGTATCGGTTCGCACACCAATTTGTATCATTTCTATCAGCGGGAATGCGGCTGCTCGCCCTCCGATCGCCGCTATGCGTTGCGTCAGCCCAATGACGTGGGGCGGTATCGCTGACCTTTTGTCCCAATTAGCGGACGCAAAGACCTTGCGTCCCTACTTGCGTCCCTACTTGCGGCAGGTCAGCTCGTCGAATGATTGATCCCAGTCTTTCCAGACCGGCTCGATGCCGAGGGCACGCAGGGCAGCGGCTACCTCGCCCGTCTTGCGCTCGTCGCTGACGTGGAACTGCTCCAACGCCTGCGGATAGGAATAGTAGCCTCCCGGATCGGTCTTGCTCTCCGCGCTCATCGTGGTTACGCCGAGGCGCGCCATGTGGTCGCGGAAGG
>JALFJR010000028.1 GCA_022775005.1 Parabacteroides sp. | reverse complement strand
TAGCTCGATCACCGACAACATGGTCGTTATCGGCGACAACCCATTCGAGATCCCGGCAAACAGCGCAGTGGAGATCAGCGTGCTCTACACGAACTTGGCCAATAAGGGCACATACGTAGTCAGATATTCAGAACCATTCATAAGACCGTCTTGATATGATTAGAAGAAGAAGGATGTTGCTGAACAGTGGCAACAAATACGTGTATTACGAAGATATTACGACGTTTAAAGAGAGTGGTAATTATACAGTTCCCACAGGTTCTGTAGAACTGGAGGCCTTCATTGTTGGAGGCGGCGGTGGCGGTGCCGTGCCTACAGGCGTGAGAAATTCTTATAAAGCCGGTGCAAAAGGACTTGGAGGTGTAGTTCTTTATCAATCCAATATACCTTTTACAGATGGGCAAGTGTTTGCCGTGACAGTGGGTTCCGCAGGTGTAGGCGCTACGAAAGAAGGTGTCGCAGGTACAAATGGCGGTGCATCCTCGTTTGGAAGTTATGCTGCTGCTGGCGGAAATGGAGGTTCCTCTACCGCTGTGACGTCTTCTACAGTAGGTACAGATGGTACGGCATGCCAGATTGAAAACGTGGACGGAATTGCAAGCGGTTCACTGTTCGGCGCAAGCGGCGCAGACGGCTCTACGACGTCTACTGCTTTAGCAGGAGGTACAACGGGAGGAGGAAAAGGGGCAAGCAAGGAAGCAAACGCAGAAGCCGGATCATTCTATGGAGCTGGTGGCGGCGGTGGTGAGGTTTACAAGAGTTATTTCACCACAACTGTGCGCAATGCAGGAGATGGCTATCAGGGTATTGTCATTGTAAAAGCAGTCGTTAAGTACAAAGAATCCGATCTTATCACTGACTATGATGTAATAACCAGCACGACACAAACGGTTTATATCATACCGAGCGGAACAATAAAGTTGGATGTGTTTATTGTTGGAGGTGGTGGAGGAGGATTATCACCGAAAACGAATGATATCACATTAGCCAAAGGCGGTCAAACGGTTTACGTCCCAAATGTATCATTTACAACCGGAGAGCGGGTTAGTATATGCGTTGGAAAAGGCGGTTCTAAGGTAAAGTATAATAGTATCGACGATGTTGGATTTGCTGCCGGGAACGGGGGAAACACGTATTTTGGAGAATTTACAGCAAAAGGCGGGGACGGAGCTAAAAATATCGCAAGTGATTATACGAATGAAGTTGTAGATGGTGTATCATGCCCATTCGGTGAAAACATAGCATTTAAGGATGCCAGTACTCCAGAAGCCACGACATTGCTCCCAAAATACAAATACGGTGCTTGCGGAGGATTTAATTCACATGTTAGTAACCCTCCTACTAAAATGGGCGGTGTAACCGGCGGAGGCTATTGTAACGATTCTGATTTGCCCGAATGGCTTAGTTCCAGTGAATTTTTATTTTATGATGGTACATTCTATGGCGCCGGCGGCAGCTCTTGTTTTAAATCTTATCAATGGCACGGTGACGGTTATAAAGGTATAATCATTATTCGTAGGCGTCATTTGTAGCTAAATCGGCTTTCCCGCTGACATCATGGCTTTTATAATAGCCGGAATTTGCCGGCATATTGACTTGATGAAATATTGCTCAGGACAATTGCATTTTTCGTGTGTTAAACAATGGACCATCGCTCTTATGAAAGCCGGGTGGAAGTTTTACATGGTAATAAATATATGAATTATGATTATATACGACAAATCAGATAACCTACTTCTCGACATCCCCGTCGATGACACCAGTTACCGTTACCGGGCAATCCGGCAGGGTGACAAGGTGTATCTATACTTCTCCCTCACGGAGCACGTGGAGATGCCCGTCGGCAGCTACATCGACTACCAGGGGCAGCGTTATACCCTTTGGCGGCCGGAAGACCTCACGAAGCACGTGACTGAACCCGTATATCAATTGGATGATAACGGGTAGAAGGTGATCGGCGAGGACTTGGATGGAGATGGTAAGCCTGTTCACCGTGTATGCAAGTTTAATAATTAAATATTATACGTCATGATAAACATACCAAAAGAAATGATCGTGGTCTTCGCCATGATCTTCGGGCTTTACCTCTTAGTATTGCTGTCGATTATCAGCGACTTGGTGAGCGGCGAGTGCGCTGCGACTATGCGTCGGAGGACAAAGAGAAGGAATCCGTCTCTTTCGTGGAGAAGGACGCTCTCGATTGGAGCGAGTATGAACGGTTATTGGAATAGAGCATTTATTGAGCCTTTCTGTCTTGTGTGGGTCATTACGGCTCACACTTTTTTTGTGCTAAAAAAATAATGATTCCATTATAAATAATGCCTCAAATGCTTGTATATAATGAAATCATTATGTATCTTTGTAGTGTCAAAATAAAGAAAGGAGGTGTGAAATGAGATGAGCTATAAAAACAGATTGATTAACCAGATACTCAGACTACTTGCAATGATCGAGACACCGGATAATCAATCTATCATCAGACAAATCGAGGGTTTGCTTGAAGCACTGAGAGATTAGAAACAGAGTCATTAACCAAGCCCCCGGTCATCCGGGGGCAAATTTACGAATTAAATCATGTATTTAGGCAAGAGAGAGATTCTAAACCCGGATGAATACGAGGATAGACGCAAGAAGTGCATAGAATATAAGCCGGACGCAACAGCAACCGCATTTAGCGAACTGGAGGATATAATCAATAAATCACAGTTGGCAAAACAGTATTTCGGGAAGTCGCAAAGCTGGTTTTCCCAGCGTGTCAACGGTTGTACGGTTCTTAACAAATCTATGGCCTTCAAGGAGGAGGAGTATCATCAATTAGCGGAAGCGTTCCGGGATATAGCAAGGAGATTGCAGGCGCACGCCGACGAGATCGACGCAGCGAAATTCGAGTGATGAACGAATCAATGCACGCCAAGGCACTGAGCGAAAGCCGGTGCCTTGGTCGTGCTATGGCTACTTCGTGGAGTAACGATCGAACACGCTCACGCCGCTCTTCCGGTCCGCATCGAGCACATGCGCATAGACCATCGTCTGCTTGATGTTCGTGTGCCCAAGAATATCCCGTAGCGTGTTGATGTCACGGGTATGGCGCAGGAATACGGTGGCGAACGTATGTCGGCCGAACTTCGTGGACAGCCGTTTGTTCACGCCGGCCACACGAGCGATATATTTCAGGGCGGCGTTCATGCGCTGCACGGGTGGCATATCCTCCCAGAGCAAGCCGTTATCACGCCCTGCCCTACGCTTCTCGATGATCGCACGGAGCGGTTTGGAGATGGGCACATGCACCACACGAGGGCGCACGTTAAGCATCTTGCAGCGGATGTAGGTAAACTCATCCTTGTCAATCTGGTCAATCTGGAGAGACAGCGCATCGCTCACATGGAGCGAGCTGAAGCAAAGAAACAGGAACAACTCCAGCGTGTCAGACAGCATACCCTTGAACGTTTTCTGCTTATAGCTATGATAGAGCGCATCCAGCTCCTCCTCCGACAACGCCTCGGCGGTCGTGTCAATGCAGCCACGCATCTTCACCTCACGCAGGGGGCTATGGTCAATCAATCCCCTGCGAACAGCCTCATTGATATAGATGCCCACGATACGCACGTTCTTCGCGATCGTCACCTCGCTGTTTCCCCTGACCTTCCTCATGTGGATGACCCATCGACGGATCAGCTCCGGGGTAAGCTCGTCAATGGACAGGTTCGGGCGATACTCCCGCAGCAGCCGGATCGTGGATAGATGCTTCTTCTTCGTCCCCTCGCTCAGCTCCTGGAACCGCAGCCTTTGATACTCCTCGCACAGCGCATAGAAGTCCCCATACGAGAGCGATCGGCTGTTGTATTCCTTATAGAACAGCTCCGATGTGAGTCGCTTCCGACGGAGGCGATATGACACGAAAATGTCATTTATGCGAGATTTGATGTTTTCGATAACAAGATTCTTATCTCGATAATACTCCATAGACCTTTTGACCATGCCGTTCTCCTTGTCAAACATAGCGACCGGTACGGATATATGCGTAGGCAGATCCACCTTCTGTCGATCTATATAAAATGTCACGTAAATCGGTGCGTCGCCCTTCCTGTTGGGGCGTTTTTGATAAACTCGTAATGTTGCCATATTATTCTCTACTTTGTTGATTTCTCTACATTCTGACTGTGAATTAGTATTTACGCGTGCGAGGAACCGTTCGCTAACTGATTGATTGCCTGTAAAACACGAAAGCCGGCACTACTTGCGTAGTGTCGGCTAATTCTAAATATCTGTAAATCAGTGGTCCCACTTGGGCTTGAACCAAGGACTCCCTGATTATGAGTCAGGTGCTCTAACCAACTGAGCTATAGGACCCTTTCAACATGGCGTTGAAATCGGGTGCAATATTACGGCTTTTTGACGAAATATGCAAGTGATGATGCCAAAAAGGCATCATCACCATAGACTATCGGTTATTTTTCCGCACCTTCGTTGCCCGCAAATTCCATCAAATAGGCTTTGATGAAATCGTCGATCTTACCGTCCATCACACCGTTTACATCCGAGGTCTGATAGTTCGTACGGTGATCCTTCACGCGGCGGTCATCGAAGACATAGCTACGGATCTGCGATCCCCACTCAATCTTCTTCTTACCAGCCTCAATCTTCGCCTGTTCGGCCATACGATGCTTCAACTCTTTGTCATACAAGATAGAGCGCAACTGACGCATGGCGTTCTCTCGGTTTTTCGGCTGGTCGCGCGTCTCGGTGTTCTCGATCAAGATCTCCTCTTCCTCACCGGTGTAGGGATCCTTGAATTGATAACGCAAACGAACACCGGATTCCACCTTGTTGACATTCTGGCCACCGGCTCCTCCGCTTCGGAATGTATCCCACGAAATGGCGGCCGGATCTACCTTCACCTCAATGGTATCATCCACCAAAGGTGTCACAAAGACGGATGCGAAAGAGGTCATGCGCTTACCTTGAGCATTGTAGGGAGAGACACGCACCAGACGGTGCACGCCGTTCTCACTCTTCAGGTAACCATAGGCATAGTCGCCCTCAATATTCATGGTCACCGATTTGATTCCGGCCTCATCTCCCTCCTGGTAGTTGGCAATCGTCACTTTATAGCCATTGCTCTCCGCCCAACGCTGATACATACGCATCAACATCGAAGCCCAATCCTGGCTCTCGGTTCCTCCCGCTCCTGAGTTGATTTTCAAGACGCAGCACATTTGGTCGGCCTCTTCGCGCAACATGTTGCGAAATTCCAGCTCCTCCACCAAATGGAGCGCTTTGCGATAAGCCTCATCCACCTCTTCCTCGCTGACAATCTCCTCACGCATGTAATCGTAAGACAATTGTAGCTCCTCAGCCGCTGATTTCACCGCATTGTACAGCTCAATCCATTTCTTCAGTTCCCTCACCTTCTTCATCTGGATCTCAGCCTTCTTGGCATCCTCCCAGAATCCGGGATCTTGCGTGCGTAACTCTTCTTCTTCTAATTGAATGGTCTTCCCATCAATGTCAAAGATACCTCCTCAGCGCTGTCTCGCGCTCCAACACGTCGTGTAGTTGGTCTGATGTAATCATAATCTGTTCTTCTATTATATATGTAATGAGGGTGCGAAGATACGAAAATTATTCGGCATACATCGCTTCGATCTGCTCCGCATAGCGCTGCAGGATCACGCGGCGACGCAGTTTCAACGTATCCGTCAGCTCGCCAGTGTCCATCGTGAAAGGCGCAGGCAGCAACGTGAACCGCTTAATCTTCTCATAAGCCGCCAAATGCGTCTGTCCCTCCTCGATATGCGACTCAATCAGTTTATGAATTTTCTCGTTGGCTAATAGTTCTTCCCGATTGGCATAAGCAATCTGGTTGGCAGCGGCATACTCCTCCAACAGCAGATAAGAAGGTACGATCAGCGCACTGACAAACTTGCGCTCATCACCAATCACAGCCACCTGCTCAATATAGGGATCGCTGGTGATGCTCAGCTCAATACTCTGGGGAGCAATGTATTTACCATTCGAGGTCTTATACAAATCCTTGATGCGTTCCTTGAAGAAGAGCGTGTCTCCCTCCAAACGACCGGCATCGCCCGTGCGGAAAAAGCCATCCTCCGTAAATGCCTTGGCATTCTCCTCTGGCAACTTATAATAGCCACTCATGACCGTCTTGCCTTTCACCAAGATCTCATCATTGGCCGGATCAATGCGTACCTCCAAATCAGGCATGATTTTTCCAATGGAGCCAATCTGATAACCCTCCTCAGGGAAGAAGCAAACGGTTGCCGTGGTCTCGCTCAAGCCATAGCCATAGCGCGTCGGGAAATCCACGGAGAGCAAAAACTCCAGCACATGGTCTGCCAATGGCGCACCGGCCACCGGGAAGAAACGGCCATTCTGCAAGCCCAACACCTGCTTCAAGACACGGAACACCGTCTTTTGGTAAAGGTTATACTTCAATTGCAACGCCATAGGCGGCTTCATGCCCTTGCGTTTATAGTCGATATGATAGGCACGACCCGTCGCGATCGCACGCTCAAACAGCGAGCGCATCGGAGCAGAAGCATGTTGAATCTTTTCTTGCACACCGATATAGACCTTCTCCCAAAAGCGAGGCACGCTACACATCACACTGGGGCAAACCTCTTTCAGCGACTTCTGGATGCGCTTCGGATCGCGATTGATCGCCACCTGCGTACCCTTCGTCAGGCAAACCATAGTCCAGCCCCGCTCAAAGATATGTGTCAAAGGCAAGAAACACATCGAGAGATCCTTGTCTGTCACCTGCGGAATACGCAACTCATGGGTGCGCATCGCCTCCAAATAGTTGGCGTGCGTCAAGACAACACCTTTCGAACGACCGGTAGTTCCAGACGTATAAATAATGGTAGCGATGTCTTCAGGCACTGCCTGGCTGGTACGAATCTTTACCGTGCTGGCCGCATGGGCATTATCTCCCAAGCGGATAAAATCATCAAAATAGATCGATTGCTTATCCTCCGGATTCAGTTTTACCGCCGGATCATAAATCACTAACCGCTTCAAGATGTGCGGCAACTGCTTCATCACGATCCACGCATTGTTGTATTGCTGCTGCTCGCCCACGAACAGCGTATGGATTTGCGCATCCTCGACGATAAAAGCGATCTGCTCCGGCGAACTGGTCGCATACATCGGCACATCCGCGATCCGATTGGCATACGCACCAAAGTAAGTATAAAGGCATTGCGGCATATTCTGCGAATAGACACCGATGTTTTCCTGCACCTCCATGCCAAACTCTGCCATGGCGGTTGCGGTCAAGCGCACCTTCTCCGCAAATTCATTCCAAGAAACTTTCAGCCATCTTCCACTGGCATCATCACGATACCTCAACGCTGTACGATTGCCGTATTTCTCTGCCTGGCGAGGAATCAATTCGGCATAATGATAATAACAACCCATACTTGTTCATTTTGATTATTCTGTCCGCGAAAGTACGCATTTCTATGCGATTGGGCACTATTATCGCACTATTTTTACACACTTTCGGCATTTCTGTGCAATATTATAGTTAAATAGATATAACATCAAGTAGTTTGTATTGCATAGTACAATTATTAAACATACATTTGTGGCAACAAAAAGGAGACAAGATGAATGCAGAGAACGTAAAATCACAAATGAGGAAGGGAATATTAGAATATTGTATTCTCCTTCTGCTCAAAAAAGAGCAGGCCTATACTTCTGACATTATCCAGAAGTTGCAGGAGGCCAAGCTGATCGTCGTGGAAGGCACGTTGTATCCGCTGTTGACCCGCTTGAAGAATAGCGGATTGTTGAGCTACCAGTGGGTGGAATCTACGCAGGGACCTCCTCGTAAATACTACCAACTGACTGAGAAAGGTGAGGAGTTCTTAGGCGAATTAGAAACCTCGTGGGAAGAATTGACCAACACCATTATGCACATTAGGAATAACAATTAAATCAAACGAGCGATGAAAAAGACATTAACCGTCAATCTGGGTGGCACGGTCTTTCATATTGATGAGGACGCCTATCAGTTATTAGACAAGTATTTATCAAACTTACGCATCCACTTCGTGAAAGAGGAAGGGACCGACGAGATCATGAACGATTTCGAGATGCGTATCTCCGAACTGTTGAGCGAACGGATTCGGTTAGGCTTCGAGGTGATTACGATTGAGCATATCGAGGAGGTGATCAAACGAATGGGCCGACCGGAAGAGATTTTCGACGAGGATAAAGAGGGCGGCAACGAGCAGCAAGCGCAGGCGCGCGACTCGCAAGCCGAACAGACAGCAACGACCACACGTCGACGTTTGATGCGTGATCCGGATAATCGAATCCTCGGTGGTGTCTGCGGAGGTTTTGCCGCCTACATGAATTGGGACCCGACCGCCGTGCGTATCGCGGTGTTCCTGCTGATGTTTTTCTATGGGGTGACGCTTCCCCTCTATTTCATTTTCTGGATCATCGTGCCACTCGCACGTACCGCTACGGAGAAATTGGAAATGCGTGGCGAGAGCGTGACCATTGAAAATATCGGCAAGACCGTGACAGATGGTTTTGAGAAGGTGAGCGACAAGGCCAACGAGTATTTCAACTCCGGCAAGCCCCGCACGCTTCTGCAAAAGATAGGCGACGTGTTTGTGCAGATCTTAGGATTCTTGGCGAAGTTCATCCTGATCTTAGGCTGTATCATCCTGTTACCGGTTTTCGTATTGGTACTCTTCGTGTTGGTAGCCGTCTTTTTCGGAGTCATCGTGGGTGGCGCAGGCTTCCTTTATCACGTCTCTCCGTTTGGATTAGACCTGGCGACGGGTATTCCTACCGGTATGGTAATCATGGGGTGCGTGGGTATGATCTTGTTGATTGGCGTTCCCGTCTTCGCGCTGATCTATTCCATCTGCGGCCAGCTATTCAAGCTCCAACCCCTTTCCTCGTCCGCTAAATGGGTATTGTTGGCCCTCTGGTTCATTGGGTTAGCCCTCTGTTCGGTCTATACACAGCAGGCTGGCTCACTCCAAGAATGGAAGGAGTTTTGGGATAGCATCCGCTTCGGTCATTCTCATGCCGTTTGGATTCCTTGAAGTAAACACACGCTATACATATATTATTATGAATAACCACTAAGAATTCATTGTGTGTAAACCAATTAAAAAGGCCGCTCTTCTCAGAGGGGCCTTTCTTATAAGATTAACAAATTTATGAGTAAAAACCACTAATGAATCATATTGTATCGAAAACTTCTTTGATTATTAATAATTATCTTCCTAAATGGACCACAAATATAATCTTTGTTTTGAAATAAATGAAGTTTTTAGGATATTATTCAAATCTTTCTCGAATAGATTGTGCGATTTCGGCCAATTCTTCCGACGAAAGGCTTAATTTCTTCCCGCCGAAATACATATCCGACTCCTTCGTGATCGGCACCAGGTGGATATGCGCATGAGGCACCTCCAAACCCATCACCGCCAAGCCGACACGCTTGCAAGGGATCGCAGCCTCTTGGGCACGAGCCACACGCTTCGCGAACGCCATCATCCGACCCAATTTCGGATCGTCGATATCAAACAGATAATCCACCTCCGCTTTCGGAATCACCAAGGTATGTCCCTTAGCGACCGGATTAATATCTAAAAAGGCAAAGAACTCTTCATTCTCAGCCACTTTATGGCAAGGGATCTCACCCGCCACGATTCTACTGAAAATTGTTGCCATCGTCTATCCTCCTTAAATTGAAATCTCCATAATCTCAAACGACATCAAGCCCGAGGGAACGCGAATCTCCACCACGTCGCCCACCTTCTTGCCCATCAGGCCCTGTGCGATCGGGGTGCTTACAGCGATCTTACCTTCTCTCAAATTAGCCTCTGAATCAGAAACTAACGTATAGGTCATCACGGCGTTATTCTTCACGTTGCGAATCTTCACCTTATTCAAGATCTGTACCTCATCGGTCTTGACACGTGTCTCGTCGATCAATCTTGCGTTAGAGATCAAGCCCTTCAATTGTGCCAACTTAGCCTCCATCAAACCTTGAGCCTCCTTGGCAGCATCATACTCCGCATTCTCTGAGAGGTCGCCCTTATCACGAGCCTCCGCAATAGCGGCTGAAATCTCCGGACGCTTTACCGTCTCCAGATAATTGATCTCTGCCAAAATCTTGTCATAGCCCTCTTTTGTCATGTAAGTAGCAGCCATCGTAAATTCTCCTTTTATTTATTAGATTATTAATTATTACCGCACAATAAAAAAGAAGCCCGACCCAGATTCCTCCGGTCGGAACTCCTTATATCCTCATTGATGTCGCAAATGTAGCCCTTCTTTTCTAAACAGCCAAGTTTTGCGGGCGTGCTTTATAACATACTTAGTTATGCAGGGTTTGGCACACTATTTGAGATGCGTGCGTACACCTGTTTATTAAAGAACAGACTTGATATCAGCCTCTAAGGTTTTCAGATCCTCGATGCGCTTCACCAAATTGCCCTTCTTGTCCAACAAGAAGAGCGCAGGCAACTGGCGCACGTAATAGAGGGCGGCCACCGATGAATAGACCGACTGCGGATCGCGCACGCAAGTCCAAGGCAGGTTGGAGGCAGCGTTCTTCCAGAAATGCAGGTCATCATCGAGCGATACCTGATAGATCTCTAACCCCTTACTGTGGTAAACAGCATACAACTCCGCCAAGGTCATGTTCAACTCGGGCGACAACTCCAACGCGTAAGCCGTGAAGTTGATCAAGGTCGGCTTGCCCTCCGCCACTTCGGAAAGCTTCACGTTCTCGCCACGCAGGTTGGGCAGCTCAATCTCCATGAAGCCCACCTCCCGATCAGCCATGGCCGCCAAGTTGGTCGGAGCCGGCTGCTCCCGCTTGCTGCGGATCACCTTAATCGACTGCAACGCCAAGTTATACAGGTGCTTCGAGCGAGGACTATCCGGATAATTATGATCATAGCTGGTGGCTACCGCCGCATAGGCTTTCGAATCGGTCGGATCATACAGGTCGAAAAAGAGCAGGCCGTCAATCTGCTGAAACAGGGCGAAATAGGCAGCCGGAGACATCGGCGCGGAATAGATATACTGCAGGGCCACCTCCTTGTAGGCCTGCGCCGCCTTCTTTACCTCCTCCGTATACAGCGTATCCGACACCTCACCGGCCTCATACGCCTTGCGCAACCGCTGAATCAGCTGATTGGCATCCAATTGCGCCAAGGTAATATTTTTGATCGCCTTTCCGTTCTCCGAACCCTCTACCGTGTATGAGGTGGCGAAAGTCTCGGCATCAGCCACGAAAGAGAGGGTCTCCGTAGAATCAATCGCAAAGTTAATCAACTGGTTATTCAGCCGCAACCGATAGAAATCGGGATAGGCCGGACGTGGTTTCTTAAACTGAAACTTTCCTGCCGCATTCAGCTTGACCGAGTCCATCAGCGTCACGCTCGAAACGCCCACATTCTCCAAGTACATCACTTGGCCATCGGCATCCGAAACGACACCTTTCACCGTGAAGTCCGACTGGTGGTCACAAGCCGCGAACAATCCGATCAACAGGGAAAGTACAGCCACTAAATGAATAGATACGTGTTTCATTCTTCTTTAGGTCGTATATTTGTTTATTTGCGCTGCAAATATACATTATTTTACATTCGTAACATGCATAATCGCCATTTCTTGGTGCCTTTTTTTCAAAAAAGTAAGCGAACGACTTTATTTCTTTTCATTTCCATGTCATTACCGCCAAACTTTCATTACCTTTGCGCCGATTTTTTTGACAGATAGAAAACAAGAAAGAAAGATTATGCTTAATCCAATTAACAAGACGATCGAGTTGGGTGATGGACGGACAATCACCATCGAGACCGGAAAGTTGGCGAAGCAGGCAGATGGAGCGGTGACCGTTCGTATGAACAACACCGTGTTGCTTGCCACTGTATGTGCCGCCAAAGACGCGAATCCGGGAGTTGATTTCATGCCGCTGCAAGTTGATTACAAAGAGAAATATTCCGCGTTCGGACGTTTCCCTGGAGGTTTCACGAAGAGAGAGGGAAAGGCGTCTGATTATGAGATCCTGACAGCTCGTTTAGTGGACCGTGCCTTGCGTCCGCTTTTCCCGAGCAATTATCACGCTGAGGTTTACGTAAACATTATTCTGTTCTCCGCGGATGGCGAGGATATGCCGGATGCGTTGGCGGGTCTGGCCGCTTCCGCTGCGTTAGCGGTTTCTGACATTCCTTTCGAGGGCCCGATCTCTGAGGTTCGTGTGGCGCGTGTAGAGGGTCAATACATTGTAAACCCGACCTACGCACAATTGGAGAAAGCAGACATCGATATTATGGTAGGCGCTACGCTCGACAACATCATGATGGTGGAGGGCGAGATGGACGAGGTGCAAGAGGCTGAGATGCTGGAGGCGATCAAGGTGGCTCACGAGGCGATCAAGAAGCAGTGCCAGGCTCAGTTAGAGCTGTCAGAGGCTTGCGGCAAGCTCGTGAAGCGCGAGTACTGCCACGAGGTGAACGACGAGGAGCTCCGTAAGGATGTACACGACAAGTGCTACGACAAGGCTTACGCGGTTTCTGTTTCAGGCACCGGCAAGCAGGAGCGCACCGAGGCGTTCGAGAAGATCGTCGAGGAGTATAAGGCGCAGTTCGCGGAAGAGGAGCTGACCGACGAGAAGGTAGAGATGATCAACCGCTACTACCACGATGTAGAGAAAGAGGCGATGCGCCGTGCGATCCTCGATGAGGGTAAGCGCTTGGATGGCCGTAAGACGACTGAGATCCGTCCGATCTGGATCGAGACAGACTGTCTGCCCGGTCCTCACGGCTCAGCGATCTTCACCCGTGGCGAGACACAGTCTCTCTCTACCGTTACACTCGGTACGAAGAGCGACGAGAAGATCGTGGATGACGTACTCAACCATGGCGTAGAGCGTTTCTTGCTCCACTATAACTTCCCGCCCTTCTCCACAGGCGAGGCGAAGGCACAGCGTGGCGTAGGCCGTCGTGAGATTGGCCACGGCAACTTGGCACACCGTGCGTTGAAACGCATGATCCCGGCCGATTATCCCTATGTCGTACGTGTCATCTCTGATATTTTGGAGTCTAACGGTTCCTCTTCCATGGCTACCGTTTGTGCCGGCACATTGGCGTTGCGCGACGCGGGTGTTCCGATGAAGAAACCGGTTTCCGGTATCGCGATGGGATTGATCTCTGAGAACAAGGGTACGAACTACGCGATCCTCTCCGATATCTTGGGCGATGAGGATCACTTGGGCGATATGGACTTCAAGGTAACCGGTACGAAAGATGGTATCACGGCTACCCAGATGGATATCAAGGTAGATGGCCTTTCTTACGAGATCTTGGAGAATGCATTAGCACAGGCCAAGGCAGGTCGCGAGTATATCCTCGGTAAGATCATGGAGGCGCAGCCGGAGACACGTGCCGAGCTGAAGCCGCACGCACCGCGCATCGAGACCATGACCATCGCCAAGGAGTTTATTGGCGCGGTAATCGGCCCGGGCGGAAAGATCATCCAAGGCATTCAAGAGAAGACCGGCGCAACCATCGCCATCGACGAGATCGACGGTGTAGGCAAGGTAGAGATCTCTGGTTCCAACAAGGAGACGATCGACGCGGCTATCCGTGCGATCAAGGCGATCGTAGCTGTGCCTGAGATTGGTGAGGTGTATGAGGGAACCATCTCCTCCATCATGCCTTACGGCGCTTTCGTAGAGTTCATGCCGGGCAAGGATGGTTTGCTGCACATCTCTGAGATCGACTGGCGTCGTTTAGAGACGGTTGAGCAGGCCGGTTTGAAAGAGGGCGACAAGATCACTGTGAAGTTGCTCGACATCGACCCGAAGACCGGCAAGTTCAAGCTCTCTCACCGAGTGCTGATCCCGAAACCCGAGGGTTACGAGGAGCGTCCCGCCCGTCCGGAGCGTCCGCAGCGTGGCGACAGAGGTGAGCGTGGTGAGCGTCCCCGTCGCGATCGCGGTGAGCGTGGCGAGCGTCGTCAGAGAGACTAATTCAGTGGACTACATAAGTGAAAGAAGGCTGCATTCCCCAAGAATGTGGCCTTTTTTGGTTGCCGTCGGCTGACGACGGCTTTTCCATCGCAGTGGAAAGGGGTGCGCAGCTTCGCGATGACTCAACTACACCGTGAAAAATAGGCGCGCAGCCTCGCGATGACTCAACTACACCGTGTAAAAACAGGCGCGCACCTCCGCGATGACTCAACTACACCGTGAAAAACAGGCGCGCAGCCTCCGCGATGACTCAACTACACCGTGTAGTAAAGGGCGCGCGGCCTTGCGATGACTTTATAACGCCTTGAAAAGGCAGCAAGCACTTAGCCCAAGGCATCGCCTTGGGTAAAAACAGGATCCTGCAGCTACGCGCTGAAAGCGCAACACAAGGAACACAAAAAAGCCGCCAGGCTTTTTAGATCCTGACGGCTCCTTTTTTGTGACTGCCTTTCGTCTCTCACGAGATTACTCCGCAATAAGAACTTTTGTTATTAACATATTACTAATTCTATTTCCCTGCTTGTTCACCCTCGCAGGTTACTTGGCTGAATGCCTCGCAGGGAGATATTATTTATTATGAATTATTTCTTTTAGTTCTTGATTTACTTAACCAC
This sequence comes from Parabacteroides sp., assembly GCA_022775005.1. Taxonomy (GTDB): domain Bacteria; phylum Bacteroidota; class Bacteroidia; order Bacteroidales; family Tannerellaceae; genus Parabacteroides. The sequence continues at coordinate 76,877 of JALFJR010000028.1, read as the reverse complement.
TACCTTAGTAGCGTCACCGTCAACAGCAACGACTACGATACCTGCCGGAACAGCGATCGTTACGTTGTCAGAAGCAGCTACCTGGTTAGCGAGTGTCTGACCCAAGACGTTAGCTACGGTAATTACCTTACCAGCAGCACCCTGTACAGTCACAACGCCCTTGCCACCGAATACCTGAACACCAGCAGCATTGATGCTTTCATTAGCTGTCGGAGCCTCGATACCCTCGAATGCTACCTTACCAGAACCACCCTCATCGATTGAAGTATGGATCTTCTCCAACTCAGAGCGAGAAGCTTGTGCCTTTTCGCAATAGCTGTGAGCGATTACACGTACTTCATAGTTCGAGCTTGCTGCCATTTCAACTACAGTAACCTTTGTGTCGGTAGTCTCTGCGGATGTTGCAAGAGCCTCGAAGTCAGCAACCGGATATTCAACCTTGATAGTTGACCAGTCAGCGGTATCAAAGTCGCCACGGTTCATCAAGATAATACCACCGTCAACAGTCTTACGATACAGGTGAGAGTAGGTATTGTCGAATGTGTAAATATCGATCTGACGATTCGTGTCGTACTCACACAGACGGATCTCATAGATGATATCCTCTGACAATTCAGCGTCGAATACCTTCGTTACGGCCTTCTCAGATACCCAAACATCCGGATTGATAGCATCACCCTTGATTACCTCAGGCTCAACAACGACGTTACCATCTTTGTCATAACCAGTCAGCTCCAAGAAATAGTTGATAGCGATATCCTTGTTGATGTCTTTGCCTGTACCATTCTTCAAAGTAACCTTGATAGAATTGTTTTCAGCCAATACCTGAGAGATGAATACATTCTCAGAGATCGGATCAACAACTGTGTGACCAACCTGAACGGTGTAGAAGTCAGCACCCGGAACAGCCTCCCAAGTAACCTCTGCACGGCCACCGTTTGTCTTAACAACGTCTACTGCGAAGTCGCTTGCCAAAACAGGTACATAAGTCAAAGCCAATTCCTGCTTCAAGTTCTCACACAAACCATCGATTGTGAAGACACCTTCTGTGTTGCACAGATCGTCAACGTCCGGAGTTGCTGTGATCTCAACTGCCTTTGCGATAGCACCTGAAATAGAACCATCTTCTGCCTTGTTCTCTCTTGCAGCAGTCAAGATGTCGATCTCTTCGTCGCTTGTATAAATACCATCTGTGATGATCGGCAGAACAGCGTCGATTACGTTGCCATCCAATTGAGGATCATCCTTGCTCAACGGCAGGTCAATACCCTGAACATAGATTGTCTGAGTAGCTTCCTCACCAGCAACGATCTCACCGAACGGAATAGAAGCGATTTTCTCCTTGCCCTCTTTGTCAGAAGACAACCACAACTCAGGCACGCGAACGTCACCCTTGATGACTGTCTCAACAGAGTCAGCTCTGTAAGCGGCATAGTGGTTGAAGAGGTTCAACTTGCCGTCAAGTTTATAACCAGCATGATTCTCCTTATCCAAGTCATATACGAATACAGAATCGTGTCCTGCGGTCTGAACCGGCTTGATAACGACCGTATCCTTCAAGTAGTTCATGGCAACCAAATCCTTGTTGACTGTAATGTTCTCAACTACAGCGGCAGCTTTGTCTTCAGCCTTCGGAGCGAACTCAGAAGAAACGACGAACAAGGCCTCACCATACTCATTCGGAGTCAAAGTCTTACCATCCTCAGATACAGTACCCAAGATCGGCATTACGTTCAATGTGAATGCACCCGGAGCAGCTGCATAAGTGTACAGATCTACGTCGTTGATCAAGTTCAAACCAGCAATGATAAAGTTATGATCTCTCTGGATTCCATTGAGGCACTCAGAACCTACATAGTAAGAACCGTGATCCTTAGCATAGTAGTCTTTGTAGATACCGTGGATGTTACCGTTAGGCAGATCACCGAAGCGGTTATTTACAAAGTCAGCGAAGTTCGCATAAGATGCGATTGAACGGTCAGTGATCATGGTTGTGATCAAGCCCTTAGAGGTAGAACCTACTGTATAGAACTCATTGTAAGCGTTACCGGTTACGATACCGAATTGAGCGACATGGTTCAATGTGTTAGCCCAGAAAGGAAGATCCTTATGGTCGATCAGGTCGTGCAAGCCTTCCAAGAAGGTATATCTCTCATCATACGGAGAATAAACAACCTGTACGGGGATACCGTCTTCTTTCAGAGCGGCCTGCATTGCCGGAGTGCTCAAATCAACACGGATATACAATGTATCGGTTACATTCTGGCCACGCCATTTTTCACCTGCGTCATTGGCTGTGCTTGTTGCATCCCAGCTTGCTGTTACATACTGCTGTTTAGCATTGTAAGTGAAGAAGAAGCCGTTCTTTGTGTGCTCATAGCTATCATCCTTGTTAGAGATACCATCTGCCGGTAACCAGTTCTTATCCTCTGTAGCATCTTGTGCCCACAAATCAATATTGAACTTCTCTTTGAACACCTTGATAACAGCGATGCCATTCTCATCGGTCTGAACATTCTCACCAGCGAAAATGCGGATTGTATGCTCACGAGACTTCATTCTTGCATCACCCAAAGCCTGAGTGTGATAGCCAGAGAAGTAGAGGTCAACACGGCCTGTGTTCAGATCTAATTTGTCAATAGCACCAGCCAACATAGCACCGCCTAAAGCCGTAGAATCGCCCTCGAAACGATACCAAATAAATGCCTGAGCGCATTTTGCAACGATCAAATCTTCATATACCGCACCTGCTTTACCAGCCTTCAGATCTGCGCCAGTGTATGAGTACTTGCATTCTAAGGGCTGATAAGTCAAGTCATCGGCCAAAGTGAATTTCTCGATCGGGTTCAAAGACTCGCTGTTGCTGATATTGACATCCTTGCGAACGCAACGATATACCGGGTGAACAGAAGTTGCTGCCAAATTACCGGTGCAATCGATAATCTCGAGCTTATCCGTTGCCTGTTCACCGGGGAAGATCGCATCCTCAAGCGCGATAGATGTATTCAGGTTCCAGTTGATAGCGTCGTAGTCATAAATCTCATACTCGGGTGCTTCTGCTGTTGCCGGCAAAATATGGCGAGAATCTTTCTGTCTAATGAAGTACACCTCATCACCATAAACGACTCTCCAACCAATCTGTACGATGTCATCGTCATAACGCTGTGTAGCATTCTGATCAGCCTTTGTGTCATGCTGCATATAGAAGCCGCCGTCAACCATCCCGAAATTCGGGAGGTTCGTGAATTCGATTGCGTCAGCGTATTGAACCTCACGATACTTCGTAAATGTCAGTTCGTCAACGGCCTTGAATGTAGGAATAGAGTTACCCTTCAAAACAACGGTAGCTGTGTCAGTGCTACGAGCGGAAGTAGTCGCCTTGATGTATTCATCCTCGAAGGTACCGACTGTCAACGGCTCGAATGCATATGTCATAGACACCTTGTATTCATCATATTCCGGATTAACTTCTTCGAAATATTCTCTCGGAATACGGTAAGTAATCAAAGAGTCCTGACCTGCCAATTCACCACCGATTTCAAATGGCACAACATCTTTTCCGATCTTGTTACTCTGAGCGAGCTCATCCAAATTAATAGGGTCAGAAACTTTCGTCGGATCGTTTACGTCAGAAATAGTTATTGTATGTAAGCGGAACGGATGGGCAGCTGAAACCTCATAGAAAGTAGGTCTTTCGCCTTCAAAGCGCAAGTCTTCACTCAATTGGTTACCTTCTTGGCCATAAAGTTCATAACGTTTCTCCAACCCCAGTTCTTTCACATCCAAAGAATTCCAGAACTTAACCGTTGTCTCCAAAGTCTGATCTTTGCAGTCACCTGTACGGCCGGCACCGGCTTGCAAAACATTATCCTTTGTCGGAGCATCCAAAGTAACCTCCGGACGGTTGAAATCAATATGGACATCGCTGATTACCAACAGCGGCTCAGTAACAGAAGTCGGTCCAGCTTTCTGCACAGGATTCTCAGACGTGATAACCACGCGGATGATCTTATTGTCCAAATCATTGACTTTCAGGTTCTCATCGGTAGTTACATTCGAAGTCTGGATATTCCATTCTTTGGGTTGACCTACGTGCTCTTTGTCGGCTACATAAATGTTGCCGTACTCCAAGTCTTTAACCTTCGTGCCATCCAAATTGTAGATAGCTGCTTTTGCGGTGTAAGTACGTGAAACAGTTATCTCGTTCGGGTCTCCGTACGAGTTCAGCTTCACCTGGATTCTGTTGACATCCGTCAAACCTCTCGTGCTGTAAACAAACTCAACACGGGCATTTGACGCATAGTCCGGATAAATACCCAGACCATACTTAGAACCTTCCTCATCCAAACCTACTTTGAAAACAGAAGCTTTCTTGATCGGCTCATGGTTCTTAACCTCATCGTAAGTCCAATTTTGATAAATACCATTTACGACCTCATTCCCATTTGTGTTTGCGAAACTAACGGCCAATCCCGGAAGCAGATCAACGCCCAGATTGCTGAAATCGAACATTGAACAGTAACGGCCAATGACATCATGGCTCGGTTTAGCTGCCTGGGTCAAATCTACCTTTACATAATTGCGAAGATTCTCTGCCAACTTATCATCCTCTTTTGTAGAGAATTTGCCATTGTCGACCTTTGTCCAACCCGGTTGCTTTTTCTCAATAGGTGGATTTACTTGTTCAGTAACATCTGCCCATGAAAGAATACCTGTGCCGAACAATGTCATAGCACCAAGAAGGACTATGCCTCCTTTTTTAAGAGTACTTTTTTCCATGTGTTAATAAATTAAATTAATTAATAAATGAATTATCTCATTTTTATTTTGATAGTCTTCATGCTCATATTTGTATGGACTGTGACCGCATAAATCCCCCGCGGCAAATCGTTCGTCACCAATATGGCTACGGGCGATCCTGCTTTTTCTTGTCGGATAATTCGACCGTTCATATCAACCAATGTTAATGATTCGATCGTTTCGCCATTCATTGAGGAGATCTCCACATAATTGTCGGTCTGACGGCAGAGCAAATCAGCCACCTCAGGTTGCTTGGCATTGGCAGAGGGGCTCGATTGGTCGCTCAACGTGAAAAGGCTCCATCCACCATTCTCATGCAGGTCTAACGGGTTGGCAGTCCCGACATACAGTTGACCATCGTGTACCAACATATTGCGGATACCGTATGCGGCCTTGTTGCCTAATCCGTTCTTCGTCAAGAAAGTGGGTTCCTTCTCCGGATCTTCAATCACGAGGCATTCATAGCCATATTCCTCTTTATTCAATTTCAGCATATTGATTACTACTGAAGGATCGATGCCTTCCCCTGTAAACAGTGAGGACTTCAGTGCCGGCTCGATCAGATTCGACATGTCCATCGTGCCAACATATAATTTGTCGTTATACACCTCCATAGACCATATATAATTGGTGAAAAGGTTGCCCAATCCACTCCGTCCCCACTTTGGCTTATATCCGGAAGCGTTCGGTTTGATCTCCCATTTTTTTGTGGATCTATCGTATTGCGGCAACTTCTCCTCGCCGTAGAGCATTTCCACATCCTCTGGGGTTGAAAAATCGGATGCAGAAAAGAGTGCGGACGCACGTGCGGCTCCTAAAATTGCGGGCAACACCTCTTCCGGCTCGGTGAGACCGTAGTAAGCAGGAACCAATTGCGGATATGCCCATGTTATATGCAGGAATCCCCAATACAAACGTCCTTTATAAGACTTGAAACCGCCAATACCGGTCAGCATCAATACGAATGGCTCAGTCTCATAGTCAGACATCTTCCATACGGTTTCCCATTGGGTGGCATGGTCTGCCGTCAAGCCCCCTTCGGGTAATACCTGACTGCGGTAGATCGAAGCCGCGCTTCGACCGGTGGGCCAACCTCCTACATAGATTCGCCCGTCATGATAAGCCAATTCGGCAGCTTCGGAATCCGTATAGCCAACGACCTCAAACCGGAATGGATCCTCTCGATCCCCTTTCCAACGAAGGATTGCCCCTCCTGTTTCCTCACCATTGACATAGCGCACACCGCAATAGAGTGCGTTGTCAACAACCAACCACTTGCGGATATTCGTAATCTTGAAACCTTCGATGTTGGAGACATTTTCAAAATGGCTGACTCCTAAAAATTCATCGTCATCAGCAGCATAAGCGTAGGCCGTTAGCCCATGCTTGGCGTCCGGCCCGGCCAGGAAAACGATGCCATCCAACGAACCGGCGGAACGAAGCCCGGTACAGACAGAGCCTTTAACAGCCTCATCATCGGGTGTCAAGTCCTTGACCGTCCCGTTTTTCGGATCATAGACATAAACTCTTGGTGCCAAAAGATTGCTACCATTGGCACCCTCTACGCAGTCGCATGACCAGTCGGACGTTTGGTAGGCCGTAAATCCATTTTGCCCCACAATGCTGAACGCATTGCAGAGGAGGTTGTTCGCAGTTCCCCAATAGACCTTGTTGTTCGCGCTTGTCAAGCCCCAGACATAAGAGCCGTTTTTTTTCAGCTTTCCACCGGACTGCAAGCACTCATGGCAATTGATACCCATCGGGTCATACGTATTTTTCGGATCATTTACCCCGTAATAGCATCCGTCAACAGGCGCATCATATACCTTATTAATACGGAGATCTTCAAAATTCCCTATAGCAGGAGCTACACGGTCATCAAACTGATACCCATATAAGGACATCAACTCGGACGTTGACGAAGTTTGCGCAGATAAATTTGTGACGATTCCTGTAGAGATCGCCACTACCATAGAAAAGAATGATCTTGTATGTTTATGCATATCCTATATATTATTATCCTCTTTATTCCACGCCCATTCGACACCTGCATCGCTTAAAGAATGTATTATGATATCGAAAAACGTTGGTTTTTCTAGAGCACAAAGGTACGCGCATTTTCCTAATATGCAAGGGATGATTAAAGAAAAATATGAATCAATCCATTTTTCTGAACAACGTGGTTGATTTGGTCAACGAAATCGCCATTTTCTTACATAACTTTCTTTTATTCTTAACGCCTGATCCCTCCAAACAGCTCACTATCTGTGTCTTTGCAGGCTTGACCCGCAATCTCATTCTGTTTTTATCCAACGCAACACGTTGCGTCCCTACTCCTTTGATAGGATGGAAAACAGTGTTCCACGGGCATTGTTCCACGGTTGAAATAGGTTCTTTTAGGAAGCACTCGCAATACTATTGTTAATATCTGATTGTTTGTCAATATCTTGCGTGAATGCATAGCCTGCGTTTGCATGTGTCTTTGTATTTTGTGGAGCATCGACTGCTCCATGAAATACGCTTATGTTGAGCACTTATTTCGTGAAGCAATCCCCTCGTCCAATCATTGGTAATCTTCGGGGGCGGTCATTACCAATGACAAGGGTTGGTGATTACTAAGATAACGTGCGTTCGACGCATTGCAATTGTTTAGACATGCAGCTTGCATTTTTCTGAATTCGTCGAACTCACGTTAAGATAAGGAGGGCAATAACGATTCAAAAGAACGTTTGAACGGTTCGCCGTAGAGCTCCTCGTAAAGAGTGGCGAAGCGCTGATAGGTGTAGCGAGCCGATTTTAGATGGTTTTGCTGCGCCAAGGCTTGCACTTTGCAGACAAGAGCCTCTTCGTTGCAGGGGTCATTGCGCAGAATTTGCTCCGCTAAACGGATGAGCTGATCGCTTTCTGTCTGCAACGAATAGGTGGGGATAAAGCGGGTTAATACATCGACAATCGTGTTGCAAATGTAGCTTTTGGTATCATCTAACCATGCATACGACTCGCCCTCGAAGATTTCTCCTTGGCTAATTAATTCCAAAAATTGCTCCAGTGTAGGACGATCGTTGATGGATTGCTCTAAAAGCTTTAGGCAATGGAGGTAGTCGCAGGAAACAGTGCTGGTAAATTGCAGCAGGTAGCGGTTGGAGGAGAAAAGAAGTTCGACTTGATCCAATCGCTCTAATATCTTGCGCAGTTTTAGAATCGAAACACTGCGCAAGCTCTTGCTGTTTTTGCTGGAGGCCTCTCCACCCCAGATTTGCTCGGTTAACGCATTGCCAGAGATACCATTCATGCCACGGGTAGAATGCACCAAAAGCAATAGGAACAGTTGCTTGATCTTTGGTGTGAATAGGGACGCGATCTCCTCTCCCTCACGATCTAATACACTGAACTCACCAAAAAGTCGAATCCGGTTACGAGGTTGTTCATCTGCCGGGTGGCCATTGGCGATTGGCTTCGAGGCGGCAGGTTCGGCATTTATGCCAGGTAGGGATTCCGAAGTACTGCTGTCTGCCACTTGCGGCTGTATGGGTTGAGGTATAGACCGATGGCGAAATATACGCCAAAACAGCAAGGCGAAACCTGCGACTATTGCGATTACCCCAAGATGACGGAGCGGAGAAGCCGCTGTTTTCCTGGGTATGACAATGGATTGGTTGCTCAATCCGGCGATCTCCTTGTCGCTCAAGGTGCGTGACCAGATTGAGAGGTTATCCATTACACCCTCGAAATAGGAACTTGCCCCGGTAAGCCCGATACCCACCAACAGGCTGTCGCTTCCCAAATAGGGCGGTCGATCTTCTGAGAGTGCGTCTAACCGTCCGTTTACGAAAATCGCCTGCTCTCCATTTTGCTTGTTATAGCGCCAAGCGATGTAATACCACTTCCCCTCCTCAATCAACGTGTTTCCTACCAAATCGTTGTTGAAGAAGCCCATGTAGGGCTTTTTGTTGCGAATCATAAGGTGGAGCGCCCGTTGGTAAGCGTTGTTGATCGAGCCTAATACGCAATAATCCTCTTTCCCTTCCCTATATTTGTCGATCTTGAGCCATACCGCCACCGTGAAGTCATGGTCGCGTAACTGCAACTTGGCTGCGGTGGGCAATGCAATGGTCGCTTGCTGCTCAAAAGAGGCCACTCTGCCCCGCATGGGATCAAAGATGAACTCAACACCTTTGTAGGTAATGCCTACCTCTTGGGTGGTCTTCTCCTGCTCGGTCTCATCGAAGGGAAAATGGAGTACCAACCCCTCTTGGATGGCTAATGGGCGTGCCTTGAACTCACCCACAAAGGCTTTTACTCCCTCCGCCTTCACCCGAATAGTGGAGGGCTCAATGACATAACCGGGACTTGTTGGCTCCAAGAGCAATTCCGAACCCGCCTCTATCGGTAGGAAGAAACGGCCCGTAGTGTGGTTGGATAGCCCTTTCCAATTGACATAATTCAGCAAATCACCATTGGACGTGATCACACCATATACCAGATGAAAGGAGCGAAGCGTCATTAGCGTAAGCTCCATCCAAGATGCGTAACGATTGATTAATAGAAAATTAGGAACCATGCCATCTCTGATCCAATCGCGTTTGAAAGACTCGATGAGAAAGGGGGTACGACGCGCCAAGGAGGTGAGGTCGTCGTCTGAGGCCATGTATTGCTCAATGTTTTTCAGATTAGAAGACAAGGCAAAAGACATCTTCAACCGTTCCTCGAAAGCGATGGGTTGATCACTGAAATTGCTCCATTCCGGATCGGTGTGCAACACATATTCATTCATGGTGTGCAGCCAAGCGGGCGATTGCAAATGGGGACATACCTCGAAAAGCACCAACCGCCGATTGCTTTGGACCATCTCCGCCAACGAGGGCCATCCATGCCTGCTCTCGCAGGTGAACAACATCTCCTGCAACTGAGCCGCCTCCAAATCCGGCCGCAAATCCAGATCGACCACATAATCCAAGAAGAGGGTCATCACCTTCTGCGGATTTTGCGCCAAGTTCTTTTGTATAAGGGATAACGCGTCAGCGAATGGGGCAAATGTGCCATCGGGTTGGCGCACCATCGTCTTGCCCGTGAGGCTGTCTTGCCGGAGATAGAAATAGAATCCTTCGATGGGATTGGCCAACAGCGCTTCTAACGATAGGCTCTCTTTCGCCGTGACATGCTGCCGGGAATAGTTGGCGATGAGATAGGGCAACTCAAAATAGCGCATCCCCGCCTCGATCGCCTCCTGTCGCTGTGTCTGCAAACGTTGCGCATGCGCCTCAGCCGGAAACAGCAGAAGCGCACAAATACCCGCAACCAAACAACGTAACCAAGCCATTCTCATCAACTTTTCCCTACCTGAACGCTCATTCATTATCTTCCCTTGTCGTGACCGTAGCGGCAGGTTTGAAATCGGCTAACGTCATGGAGACACTAATCATCAACGACATAGCCGAAGGATGATATTTCGCCACAGAGCAACCCACATCGAACATCTTAATCTTGACACCCGCACCTGCCGAGAAACCAGAGAGACCACCTCCGCCGCCTTGCAATTTCATATCCATCTTGGTCTTTGGATTGAAGCCGACACCCAACCAGAAATTATCCGAAGGAACGAAATCCACACCTATAATAAGGTGTTTCGCCAAGGATTTGAAAAAGCTGTCGCCCGCATAGTCCACGACCGTGTTATCCACCGTATCAAATTTCCACCGGTTCAAATACTGCGCCGTCAAAGAGAACCGGATCGGCGCATGTGCCATTTTTTGCGTGACGCCCGCCTGGATGTCCCACGGCATCTGCTGTCGGTCATCCTCGTAGGGTTTGATTTGCAATCCGATGTTCTTCAAGGCGAAACCGAACGAGAAACCCTTCTCGGAATTGTAGTAGCTCAAGCCAGCATCCACCGCCAAGCCCATGGAGGTGAAATCAGCCAAGCCTGAATAGAGGAACTTCAGCGAGAGTCCGCCTCGCCAACGCTCGCTCAAGTCATGCGCATAAAAGCCAGTCACGCTGATGTCTTTAGCAGAAACTGTCGCTCCCGTCGCCACATTGTCGTGCAAGAACTCCCTGACAGAGCCATAGCTCATGAAAGAGGCACCCACGCCCCAAGCGGCTCGCTCCCCAATGGCTTTGGTGAAGAGTGCGCTTCCCACATTGACATCGGCAATGTAGTTCATATAATTAAAGTTGATCATGCCATCCATCTCAGCACCCAACAGACCCGGATTATGGAAAACCAGCGAAGGATCCCGCTCGATCAAGGCAACGGTATTCCCTCCCAAGGCGTTCGCTCGTGTGGCATTCGGAAGGCGCAAAAAGGAGAAGACCTCATTGCCGGTTTGGGCGGAGACAGACCCTGTCACCAAGCCTAAGAGTAGTATAATCAGCTTTTCTCTCATCGTTCTCTGCTAAAAAATCGTCCAAAAATAGGGATTATCCTTCAACTGAAACGGAATTTTCTCGAAAAAGATATATTATTCCCGTCAATTTTGTGGTGGAACTAAAATAATTTGTATTTTTGCCGAAGTGAAGAACACTTTCAAATTAAATTATACAATAGTATGGAAATTAAGAAATCACCGAAAGCGGACCTTGAGAGAGGTAAGACACTGAGCGTCCTGATGGGATTCGTCGTGGGCTTGGCAGTCTTGTTCGCAGGCTTCGAATGGAGCACTCGCGATGTCATGGTCGTGCAGGAGAGCGATGGTGTTGCTGATATCATCGCCGAGGAAGAAGTGGAAATTACGAGACCGGAGAATACGCCTCCTCCCCCTCCTCCCCCTCCAGCACCCGTCGTAACAGAAGTATTGAACGTTGTCGAGGATGACGTTGAGTTGGAGCAACAGGATATCTTGTCATCAGAGGATAACCAGCAAGAGGCGCAGACCGCCGTTTATACTCCGCCTGCAGTAGAGGAGGAGGAAGAGGAGTCTGCACAGCAGATCTTCACCGTCGTTGAGGAGATGCCGGATTTCCCCGGTGGCCAAGGCGAGCTGTTGAAGTTTATCGCAAAGTCAATCAAGTATCCGGTGATCGCACAGGAGAACGGTATCCAAGGTCGTGTAATCTGCGCATTCGTGGTTAACCGCGACGGTTCAGTAGTGGACGCTGAGGTATTACGTGGTGTGGATCCCTCTTTGGATAAGGAGGCCCTCCGTGTGATCGGTACCATGCCTAAGTGGAAACCGGGTAAGCAGAGAGGTAAACCAGTACGTGTAAAATATACGGTGCCTATCACATTTAGATTGCAATAGTATTAAATACTTCCAAAAGAAAGGCTGCTTTTCATCGCAGCCTTTTTTTATGGACAGCCCTAAAATCTTTTTTCACATGCAGACATTTGAACAATTACTCGAATGTATTGAGCAGGAGATCGCAAGTTTGCAGTTCGATTGCCCGCCGAAAAGCCTTTACGACCCTATCACCTATACGCTGGCGTTAGGCGGGAAGCGGATTCGCCCGGCCTTGACCTTAATGGCGTGCAACCTGTATCATCCTGACATCACACGAGCTATCCGTCCGGCGATCGGCTTAGAGGTGTTTCATAATTTCACTTTGCTGCACGACGACTTGATGGATGCCGCCGACGTACGACGCAACCAACCCACCGTGCATAAGAAATGGAATGCCAATGCGGCGATTCTCTCGGGAGATGCGATGTTGATTGTGGCTTATCAATTGATCGGAGAGACCCATCCTGAGCTGCTGAAGCCGGTCTTGGATCTGTTCACCCAAACTGCCTTAGAAATTTGTAGCGGGCAGCAATATGATATGGAGTTCGAGTCGCGCTTAGACGTAACTGAAGCGGAATACATGGAGATGATTCGTCTGAAAACTGCCGTGCTCCTGGCGTGCGCCTTGAAGATGGGCGCGCTGTTAGGTGGAGCTCCTGCGGCTGATGCAGAGCGGCTGTATGCCTTCGGCATTCACATCGGCCTGGCTTTCCAGCTGCAAGACGACCTGCTGGATGTCTATGGCGATCCCCGCACCTTTGGCAAGCAAATCGGTGGCGACATTCTGTGCAACAAAAAAACCTTCCTGTTGATAAACGCCTTGCGTTTGGCCAATCCGGCGCAGCGAGCCGAATTGATGGGATGGATCGCACGCAAGGACTTCGATCCGCAAGAGAAGATACAAGCGGTTACACATATATATAATGTATTAGACTTGAAAGCGGTGACCGAAGCCCGCATCGAAGCGCTCTATGAACAGGCCAACGAGAACTTGCGCGCCCTCAGTGTGACCGAAGCGCAAACCGCTATTTTGAAAAATGTTTGCGACAAATTGATGCACAGACAGGTTTAATACGCGATGGCGAAGTTGATAGATACACATTGTCACCTCTATTTGGAGGACTTTGACCCCGAGCAAGAAACGCTTTGGGCAGCTGCAGAGGCATCGGGCATTGACACCTTGTTGATGCCCAATGTGGATCTGACCACAGTGGAACGGATGCATGATTTTTGCGATCGTCATCCTGCGCACTGCTTTCCGATGATGGGCCTTCACCCAACCAGCGTGGGAGCGGATTACGCTACCGTACTTCGACAAACCGAGGCCTATTTAGGGAAACGCCAGTACTGTGCGATCGGAGAAATCGGCATCGACCTCTATTGGGATAAAAGTTTCTTGAAAGAGCAAAAGATCGTGTTTGAGGAACAGCTACGCTGGAGCATCGCAATGGATCTGCCCGTAGCCATTCATACACGTGAGGCCTATCCAGAGGTGCTCGACAGCATCTACAAGGTTGGTGCGGAGTCGTTGAAAGGGGTGTTCCACAGTTTTACCGGTACTCCTGAGGAGCTGCAAGAGGTCAACCGATTACCCAACTTCAAGATAGGGATCAATGGCGTAGTCACCTTCAAGAATGCCAAGTTGGCGGACAACTTGCGACAAGGCGCCACAATGGAGAAGATCCTGTTTGAGACGGATGCGCCCTATTTGGCACCAGTGCCCTACCGCGGACGGAGAAACGAACCACTCTATATTTGGAAGACGGTGGAGAAGGTGGCAGCAACCTTTGAGATTCCAGTGGAGGAGGCCGTAGAAACCGCAAGAAAGAACGCCGAAGAATTGTTTAAAAGCATAAATACGGGGCATTAGGCACTTTTTTTTGACCGATTTCAAAATTTATTGGTTCGATATTGTGCGTATGTCAAGCAAAAAGTATAGATTTGTGCACTGAAAAGATCGAAGGAGCGGTGAATGCCCGTTCTACGGTCGTTTCAGACAAGGGTAAGCGAATGACTGGAGAGATGCTCGAGTGGTTGAAGAGGCACGCCTGGAAAGCGTGTAAACCCCTAAAGGGTTTCGCGGGTTCGAATCCCGCTCTCTCCGCAGTGGGTTGTACCATGGAATAGATAATAACAACAATAAAAAAACAAATAAACAAATAAGAGTATTAATCTTAAAAATTAAACACACAATGAAAAAGTTTTTCGCAAAAGCATTCTTGGGCTTATGCGCCCTTGGAACTTCTACCGTAGCATTCGCTCAGGACGCTGCAGAAGCAGCTGCTCCAGCAGTTGAGGGAGGTATGTATCAAGCATTAAAGACAAAGTTTATCGAGGGTGGTGCAGACTTCATGAGTTTGGTTGCCATCGCTTTGATCTTCGGTTTGGCTTTCTGCTTGGAGAGAATCATTTACTTGAACTTGGCTGAGACAAATTCTAGCAAGTTGCTGAAAGGCATCGAGGAGGCTTTGGCTAAGGGCGATGTTGAGGGCGCTAAAACTATTGCTCGTGACACAAGAGGTCCGATCGCTTCTATTGCTTACCAAGGTTTGATGAGAATCGACCAGGGTATCGACGTTGTTGAGAAATCAATCGTATCTTACGGTGGTGTACAGGGTGGTCTGTTGGAGAAGAACCTCTCTTGGATCACATTGTTTATCGCAATGGCTCCGTCACTCGGATTCTTGGGTACAGTCGTTGGTATGATCATGGCGTTCGATAAGATCGAGCAGGTTGGTGATATCAGCCCGACGGTCGTTGCAGGTGGTATGAAAGTGGCGTTGATCACTACTGTCGGTGGTTTGATCGTTGCCTTGATCCTGCAGGTATTCTACAACTATTTGCTGAGCAAGTTGGAGGCTATCTTGAACCAGATGGAGGATGCTTCTATCACGTTGCTTGACTTGGTTATCAAATACAACCTCAAATTCAAAAAATAATACGAATTATGGCTGTTACTAAAATTAGAAAAATATCCAGCTGGACGTTGCTGATCTGCTCAATAGTCAGCATCATCATTCTGGGTATGTTCTTCGCCGGTGGAGTCGTAGATCCCGCCGCCGAGCTTCAGGAGCCTGTTTACACAGGTTTGCTGATCGACTGGACATCCGCATTGTTCTTCGCAACAATCATCAGTACAGTCTTGTTTGCAATCTGGCAGTTCTTGGGTTTGTTGAAGACTAATCCGAAAGAGGCTATCTCCTCTTTGGTGGTATTGGTTCTCTTCTTCGCCCTTTTGTTTGTGACTTATACGATTGGTGACGATACGCCTCTGCAGGGTTTGAATGCTGATTCTCAGCAGTACAACACAGCAGGTTGGTTGAAGATCTCTGATATGTGGATTCTCTCTACTATCACTTTGGTCTGCGCTATCCTCGCTTGTGTAGTTTGGGGTTCCATCAAGAAGATCATGGGTAAGTAATCCAAGTAATATTGAATTTGATAAAACAAGAAAGAAATGGGTAAGAAAAGAAAGACACCGGGAATCAATGGTTCTTCTTCAGCCGATATCGCTTTCATGTTGCTTATCTTCTTCCTTATTACTACATCAATGGATACAGATAAGGGTTTGGCAAGACGTTTGCCGCCTCCTGTACCTAAAGATCAGAAGAATGATGCCGATGTGGACATCAAGAAGAGAAACTTGTTGGTGGTGTTGATCAACAGCAACAACCAGATTCTTTGCGGTGACCAGTTCGTTGACATCAAGCAATTGAAAGAAAAGATCAAGGAGTTCATTGATAACCCGTACAACGACGAACATAAGCCCGAGCGTGTCGAGGTGGATGTTCCGTTCTTCGGAAAGAAGATGGTTACAAAGAATCACGTCATCTCTTTGCAGAATGACCGTGGCACGGAGTACCAGGCTTATATTAATGTGCAGAACGAAATCGCGGCTGCTTACAACGAGTTGAGAGATGGTGTTTCCAAGGAGCAATTCGGTAAGGCTTTCGCTGATTTGAATGACGAACAACAAAAGGCAGTGCAGCAGATCTATCCGCAGAAGATTTCTGAGGCAGAGCCTAAAAACTATGGAGCGAAGAAGTAATTATGGGAAAATTTAGTAAAGCGGGCGGTCGTGAAATGCCCGAGTTAAATACCTCTTCATTACCTGACTTGGTGTTCGCTTTCTTGTTCTTCATCATGATGGTAACATCTATGCGTGAGGTGACATTGAAGGTTGAGTTCCATGCTCCACAGGCTACTGAGCTGCAAAAGTTGGAGAAGAAATCTTTGGTGACGTTCATCTATGTGGGTAAGCCGACAAGAGATTTGCGCGCCAAGATGGGTTCTGAGACGCGTATCCAGCTGAACGATGCTTTCGCTGAGACTTCTGAGATTCAAGATTATATCGCTCAGGAGAAATCTTCAATGAAAGAGGAGGATCAGCCGTTCATGACGGTATCTATCAAGGCCGACAAAGAGACTAAGATGGGTACAATCACGGATATCAAGCAGGCCCTTCGTGAGGCATATGCCTTGAAGATTAGCTACTCCGCTGCACAACGTGTTGACTAACCGTAAGGTTGATATACAAAAAAAGCCGTTTCTTTTAGAGGAACGGCTTTTTATGCAATTACAAATCCTTCTATTTCCGGCCAAAATCCGCAGGGATCTCCCCCCATACAGAAGTTTCCCATTTAAGAATCTGTGTTGTGTAGCTGTTATTTTGCAGCCAATGCTCAGCTCGCTCAATCAGATCAAAGATGGGTTTATTGGCAGCAGTCTGCGCCAAAAGGGTCTTGCATTGCTTCTTTTTAACCCAACTAATCGCATTACGGCTATCCGAATAGATCGGTAAATCACTTCCTTTCTGCTTAAGGAGAGCCAACCCATGCACCAAAGCCAAGAACTCACCAATGTTATTTGTACCCTCCTTCATCGGACCGATGTGAAAAATCTCTTGCCCATTAGCTGTATAAACCCCACGATACTCCATATCACCAGGATTACCGCTGCACGCCGCATCCACAGCAATGCTCTCGAGTATTGGTTGGCCAACAGCGGCTTCGGGTTTCCATTTAGCGATCGCTTTAGGCGAGGAGACCTTTTGAAGATACCCTGTATAACCCGCCTTTAATGCAACCTCAGCTTCCTCTTGACTATCGAACGCTTTGTATTTAGCCCCTGAATGACCAGAAACTTGCGCTTTACAATCTGACCAATTAAGGTAAATACCAGGCTGCTCACCTTTCCACACGACGTAATATTTGTTCTTTTTCTGCGCCATCTGTCTTTTAATTTCGCGGACAAAAGTACAATTAATGGATGATTTGTCAGCAGCATTCTTAGTCTTCTTGCATCGCGGAGGAATTTTACAGCATTTATGCCCTTAGAATAGATAAAAACTTTACATTTGTGCAAACTATTAGCATACTCGGATGAAACGTATATTTTTGGTCGGTTATATGGGCGCTGGTAAGACTACCATTGGGAGGGTATTGTCTAAAATGGCCGGACTTACATTTATCGACTTAGACTATTATATTGAAGGACGTTTTCGCAAAACCGTATCACAACTTTTTGCGGAACGGGGTGAGGAAGGATTCCGCACCATTGAGCATAATATGCTGCATGAGGTAGCAGAGTTTGAGGATGTATTGATCTCTACGGGCGGCGGCACCCCCTGTTATTTCGACAACATGGCATTCATGTGCCAGCAAGGCACAACCATTTATTTACAGGTATCTGTAGAGGAGTTAACTAAACGTTTGGAGCTCTGCAAACAAACTCGCCCTGTGCTGAAAAACAGGTCAGGCGAAGCACTCAGGGCTTTTGTGCAAGAGAGCTTAGCAGCTCGTTCCGGTTTTTATGAACAGGCTGCAATCATCTTTAACGCAGACAGTTTGATGACAGAACTGGATACAAAAACATTATCGAGCGAGATTATTCAACTAATCAACTAATCGTTATGGAGCCAGAAAGAGGTACCCGTTTTCAACAGGTATATGTTCCACAAGAACTGTTGCAAGCATTGGACTACGTTAACAACCGTTTGCTGCTGGGCATCCCTCGTGAACGAGATAAAAGCGAACGTCGTCTGCCACTGACCCCTGAAGCTATCGCAATCCTAACTCAAGCAGGCCATCGAGTTTGGGTAGAGACCGGTGCAGGCTTGGGTATCAACTACTCAGACTCCCACTTTACAGAGGCAGGCGCTGAGATTAAGGCAACGCCACAGGAGGTTTATCAAGCGGATATCATCTTGAAAATTCTCCCTCCTACCTTGGCGGAAGTGGATAGTATGCGTCCACGTACCATGTTACTCTCTTTCGTGCCGCTTAACAACCTCTCTAAAGAGGTCTTTCTACGAATGATCGCAAAGCGTATCACCGCTGTCGCCTACGAATTAATCACTGACGAATGGAATCGCATCCCTATGCTGAATGTGACTTCTGAAATCGAGGGAGCCGCCTCCATCACAATTGCCTCAGAGCTATTGAGCAATACACAGGGTGGCAAAGGCATTCTTTTAGGAGGAATACCTGGTGTGTCCCCAACCGAAGTTGTGATTATTGGTGCAGGTAATGCCGGGACCGTAGCCGCACGTGCGGCCATCGCACTGGGGGCTTTTGT
Source organism: Parabacteroides sp. (assembly GCA_022775005.1). Taxonomy (GTDB): domain Bacteria; phylum Bacteroidota; class Bacteroidia; order Bacteroidales; family Tannerellaceae; genus Parabacteroides. Next base: position 58,281 of record JALFJR010000028.1, on the reverse strand, counting down.
GAAGGTATTTGATGATGACCTCAATAAACTTCGAACGATCCACCAGACATTGGGGCAGGGGCTCTTCACCTCTACATTCCATCCCAACGTCCTGCAAAATGCCTTCCGCAGTGCCGATGTAGTGATTGGAGCCATGCGATATATCAATTCCCGTCACCACTTCGTAATCTCGAAAGAATTGATACGCGTTATGAAAAAGGGAGCTCTGCTGATTGATCTACGCATCAGTCAGGGCGGCTGCTTCGAGACAACCTGCTGCTTATCACCGACAGACCCTCCCCTTTTCGAGCAATATGGCGTATTACATTATGCACGGGCTAACGTGAGCAACCGGGTCGCACGAACCACATCCATGGCATATAGCAACATCATAGTGCCTCTTTTGCTTGGCATGAGCGACGCAGGCTCATTAGTAGGATGGATCAGCAGAAACCACGGATTTCATGAGGGTGTCTATCTTTATAACGGTGCGCCGGTCAATGAATACGTGGCCCATTCATTTAATCTTACATCCAATAATCTGGATCTATTTCTCTCCGCGTTTTAACGTCAAAATGTTTTACGTTCCTAAACTTTTTATGTTACTTCGCGGCAATCTAAGTACCAAATATAAAAGCGTTAAAGCGAAATATATAAATTATGGCAGAACAGACTAAAGTTAAAACACTGGAAAAGGTCGTGATTCGTTTCTCAGGTGACTCTGGCGACGGCATGCAGTTAACCGGAACGATCTTTTCGAACTTGTCAGCGGTTTTTGGAAACGAGATTTCTACATTCCCTGACTACCCAGCAGAGGTACGTGCTCCACAAGGAACACTTAGTGGCGTATCAGGATTCCAAGTTCACCTGGGATCCCGTAAGATCTTCACCCCAGGCGATAAGGCCGACGTGTTGGTTGCTATGAACCCCGCCGCCTTGAAGGTCAATGTGAAAAACATCAAATCCAATGCGATCGTATTGATTGATACTGATTCATTCACGAAGGCTGATTTAGTGAAGGCTTTGTATGAGACTGACGATCCTTTTACCGAGTTAGGATTAACAGGCGTGCAAGTGGTCGCTGCTCCTATCTCAACCATGGTAAAAGATGGATTGGTAGAGTTTGGTCTTGACAATAAGTCGGCCTTGCGTTGCAAAAACATGTTTGCATTGGGCTTGGTATGCTGGCTCTTTGAGCGTCCATTGGATGAGGCCATGCACATGTTGCAGAATAAGTTTGCAAAGAAACCGGTTATCGCACAGGCAAACATCAAGGCACTGACCGATGGATACAATTATGGCCACAACATTCATGCGTCTGTTTCTACCTATCGCATTGAAAGTAAAAAGGCAGAACCGGGTTTCTATACAGATGTCAATGGTAACAAGGCAACTGCCTACGGATTGATAGCTGCTGCCGAGAAGTCTGGTTTACAGCTTTTCTTAGGTAGCTACCCGATCACTCCGGCTACAGATATCTTGCATGAGTTAGCGAAACGCAAAGATTTAGGAGTCATCACGGTTCAGGCAGAGGATGAGATAGCGGGTATCAGTACGGCTATTGGTGCCAGCTTCGCCGGCTGCTTGGCTTGCACCTCCACTTCTGGTCCGGGTTTGGCATTGAAGAGTGAGGCCATTGGCTTGGCGGTTATCGCAGAGTTGCCTCTGGTGGTCATCGACGTACAGCGTGGTGGTCCCTCAACAGGTCTTCCTACCAAGAGTGAGCAAACAGATTTAATGCAGGCTCTCTATGGCCGTAACGGCGAGTGCCCGGCTGTCGTAGTGGCTGCTTCAACACCGACAGACTGTTTCGATGCCGCTTATTGGGCATGTAAACTGGCTGTGGAGCACATGACTCCGGTTATCTTGTTGAGTGATGCCTTTATCGCTAATGGATCTTCGGCTTGGCGCATTCCTGACTTGGAGAACTACCCGGAGATCACTCCGAACTATGTGTCCAACTATCAGGAGGAGAAGCCTTGGAAGCCGTATCGTCGTGATAAGGATAGCTTGGTACGTTACTGGGCTGTTCCCGGCACGGAGGGCTTCATGCACCGTCTGGGTGGCTTGGAGAAAGACTTCGACACCAGTGCGATCTCCACGGATCCGGAGAACCACCAGAAGATGGTCTCTACTCGTCAGGCAAAGATTGACAAGGTGGCTGACTATATTCCAGAGTTGCAGGTGATCGGTGATGCTGATGCAGATCTCTTGATCGTGGGTTGGGGTGGTACATACGGACACCTCTACGAGGCGATGGAAACCATGCAAGAGCAGGGTAAGAAGGTTGCCTTGGCACACTTCAAATTCATCAGCCCACTGCCGAAGAACACCGCTGAGGTATTGAGCAAGTACAAGAAGGTGGTTGTTGCAGAGCAGAATAACGGCCAGTTCGCTAACTACTTGCGTGGTAAAGTACATGGTTTCGATCCTTATCGTTTCGACCAAGTAGAGGGCAGACCGTTCAATGTAGCGAGATTAGTTGAGGAGTTCACTAAAATTTTGGAGGCTTAAAAGATGACAACAGAAGAAATTAAATACGAACCGAAAGATTATAAAAGCGACCAATATGTACGTTGGTGCCCGGGTTGTGGCGACCATGCCGTGCTGAATTGTTTGCATAAGGCGATGGCCGAGGTAGGAGTAGCGCCTCACAATATGGCTGTCATCTCAGGTATTGGCTGCTCTTCGCGCCTGCCTTATTACATGAACACATACGGTTTCCATACGATCCACGGACGTGGCGCGGCGATCGCAACCGGTGTGAAAACCGCTCGTCCTGACTTAAGCGTATGGTTGTGCACAGGTGATGGTGACTGTTTGGCTATTGGTGGTAACCACTTTATCCATGCTGTTCGTCGTAACGTCGATTTGAATATCGTACTGTTCAACAATAAGATCTATGGTTTAACGAAGGGCCAGTATTCTCCGACATCCGATCGTGGTTTCATTTCTAAGAGCTCACCCTATGGTACAGTTGAGGATCCGTTCATCCCAGCCGAGTTAGCATTCGGCGCACGTGGTAACTTCTTCGCTCGTGCGATCGACGTGGATTTGAAGAACACCACTGAAATCTTGGCTGCTTCTGCCCGTCATAAAGGTGCTTCCGTAACAGAGGTATTGGTGAACTGTATGATCTTCAACAACGGTATTCATAAATCTGTTACCGATAAGGATGTACGTGCTGATCGTACGATTTTCCTGCGTCATGGCGAGAAAATGATCTACGGTGCTAATAAAGATAAGGGTATCGTATTAGAAGGTCTGAAACTGAAATCGGTAACGATTGGTCAGGATGGTTACACGATCGACGACATCTTGGTACACGATGCACATGAGAAAGACAATACATTGCACACGATGTTGGCGATGATGAGTGGCGAAATGCCTATCGCATTAGGTGTGATCCGCGATGTAGAGGGACCGACCTACGACACCGCTGTTCATCAGCAGATCGAGGAAGTTCAAGCGAAAAACCCGACACGCAAGTTGCGTGAGGTGATCATGCAGGGCGACGTTTGGGAAATAAAGTGAGCCTTCTTTTGGTCAGACAAGCATAAAGGAGAGTCTTGACGGCTCTCCTTTTTTGTGGTCCTTTTCACTACCTCATGTAAAAAAGAGACAGAAATATTTGGCATGTATCGAAAAATGCTTATCTTTGCACCCGTTAAACAAAGCGGGATGTAGCTCAGCCCGGTTAGAGTACGCGTCTGGGGGGCGTGTGGTCGCTGGTTCGAATCCAGTCATCCCGACTTGAGCAAGAAGAGTTAAGTGCATTAGCACTTAGCTCTTTTTTTATTCTCTAAACACCTCCGGAAGGTTGATCAGATAAAGGTGTTGCGTGGCACGGGTAAAAGCCGTATAAAGCCAACGATAGAAGTCCTCGCCTAACATCTCCTCTGTAATGTAGCCTAAATCGAGGAAAACATTCATCCATTGACCACCTTGCGCCTTATGGCAAGTCACCGCATAAGCATATTTAACCTGCAAAACATTATAATAAGGATCTACCTTCATCTTTTTCATCCGTTCAGCCTTGGTTGGGATGTCTGCATAATCTTCCCAAACGGCAGCAAAAAGCTGATCGTTGAGCGCTTGCGGCAAAGCAGGGGTATCAGTTTGAAGCGTATCTAACAAGACCTTCAACTCCAACTCAAGATCATAATCTTGGAAACGCACCAACACATCGGCGAAACGAAATCCATACAACTCAATTGTCCGTCGTACCCGCACTACCTCAATGATCTCGCCATTTGCGATAAAGTCCATTTCCTGTTGATTGGCAGTCCAATAATAATTGTTCTTCGCCACCATGAGGCGATCGCCAGAAGAGAGTTCCTCTTCTCGATAAAGAATACGATTGCGAATACCATTGTTATAAATTGTAGCCCGCTTGTTGGAACGACAGATCACCATTGTCTCCTCCTCACCATCCCGATAGTAGGCCGAAGAGATCTCCTCGATTAAGTCAGCCCCACTAATCTGGGTAAAGTCCGTGAACCCTTCCAAACGGAGCTTTGGGAAGACCTCTACACAGGTGTTGCGCAACGCATCCCGCAGGCGAGTAGCATTAAACAGAATACCGGAGTCTTCCGCTTGACGTACGACTTGTGTCAGACAAAGCTGCTCAACTTGCAATCCATAACCTTGGAGCAAATCCGGATCCAGTGCAGGACTAAAAGTTTCTCGTACCGGAGGAAGCTGCGCCTCATCTCCCAGTAGAATAAGATGGCAATCCTCGCCTGCATAAACGTAATGAATAAGATCCTCTAAAAGGCGACCCGATCCAAAGCGTGAAGAATCCCAACCATCGTTGGATATCATAGAGGCCTCATCCACCAAGAAGAGGGTATGCTTATGCAGGTTATCTGCAGGAAGGAAACCAACTAGCTCGTTAGAAAACCGTTTCTGTCGGTAGATCTTCTTGTGTATCGTGTAAGCCTTCTGTCCGGCGTAACTCGAGAACACCTTAGCAGCCCGTCCGGTAGGAGCCATTAAAACGCATTTCTGTCCCAGTTCAGCAAGCGTACGCACCAAGGCACCAACCAGTGAACTTTTGCCCGTTCCGGCATAGCCTTTCAGTAAAAGGAGACTGTCCGGCTCCGCAAAAAACAGGAAGTCGGCCAGCTTTTGGAGCGCAATATGCTGCTCTGAAGTCGGCTTAAAGCCAAAATTTCGCTCAATTTGGGCGATTAAATGATTATTTATCATTTTGGATGCAATAATTTTGGCGATAAAGGTAGCGTATTAAATATTCTTTTCTAATTTTGCCGTACGAAATAAATTCAAAAAACAATACGAACCATGAAAGTTACATTGAAGATTTTGTTGGTAGCCGCAGTCGCACTGTTGGCTTACATGTGCTATGAGAGTATTATGGGACCGATTACCTATGACAATGAAAAGGGTGCTCGCGATAGTGCTATCATTGCGCGTTTGATCGAGATCCGTAAGGCTCAGATCGAGTACAAGAACATCCACAAGACTCACGCCGGAAGTTTCGACGACTTGGAGAAGTTCTTGAACACCGAGAAGTTGCCGTTCTTGATCAAGGAAGGTGTGCTGACTGATGAGCAATTGGAGAAAGGTATGACGGAGAAAGAGGCTGTGAAGCAGGGCTTGATCAGACGTGATACAATGTGGGTATTGGCGAAGGATACTTTGCTGGGTGCAAACTATGATGTCGCTAATATGCGCTATGTACCGGGTGTACCGGGCGAGAAGATCACGTTTAAGATGGATACTGCTACATTGAAGTCTGGTTCCGGTTATGACATCAAGGTATTTGTTTGTGAGGTACCTTATGCTTCATACTTGCGTGACATGGATCCCCAGTTGACTTACAACTTGACAGACAAGGCTACAAAGCAAAACAAGTTCCCTGGCTTGCGTGTAGGTTCATTGGAAGAGATTAACAACAACGCAGGTAACTGGGAGTAATCGGCGAATGATTATCAGTATTCCTGATACATTAACTGCTGATTCCTCAGAAAGATACACAATGTCCATCCGGCTTTGGCCGGGTGGACTTTCTTTTTCAGGATATATCTCCTCGAACGATGGCAGCTTCTTCTATCGAGAAGTGTCTTTCGATCGAGGTGTGCCTTATGTCTCTTCCCTCAAGGAATGTTTCTTCGCAAACGAATGTTTGTCATGGCGTTATAAACAGCTACGCATTGTCAGCTTTTCACCCCATTATCTTGTGGTACCCACCACTTTGTTTCCGTCAGACGCCGAAACACAATTGGCATGGATACGGAAAACTTTTGTGCGACCAAAGTCAGCCTGTTTATCAGAGTCATTATTGGATAAGCGAGCTACATTGCTTTATGACTGCGAAGAGACGGTACAAGCATTTTGTTTGCGTTCCTTCCAAAATCCTCTATTCACCCATTATTTAGTACCCTTGCTGGCCTATTGGCATATGCAAAGTCGTGATGCCTTATACCGTTGCATGTATATATGGATAGAGGGAGAGCGGATGGACGTAGCCTGTTTTGAACAAGAGCGCCTGTTATTAGTGAACACCTTTGAGGTACACCAACCGGAGGAGATGCTCTATTACTTTTTATATGTATGGCGGCAAATGGACTTTAATTCGCAGGTGGATGCGTTACGCATACAAGCTATGCCCACTTTACGAATAACGTTATTGGAGCAAGCTCGCCATTATTTACGAAACGTCCAAGGGACGACTTTACCTTCAGAGCTCTACTTGCTTGGCGAAGAGGTGGTGAAAGCCCCGCTGGATCTTATTGCTTTATTGGTATGCGAATCATAAGTGGAATGTATGGCCGTCGGCGTTTTGACGTACCCTCTTCTTTCAGCGCTCGTCCAACGACCGATTTCGCCAAAGAGAATATTTTTAATGTCATTACAAACTTAATTGATTTAGAGGGAACTGATGCATTGGATCTTTTCTCGGGCACAGGAAGTATCGCATTCGAATTGGCTTCAAGAGGTTGCAGGCAAGTGACTGCTGTTGAGAAGCAAAATGCCCATGCAAACTTCATCGCAAAGGTAGCCAAAGAATTGAAGACTGATGCGTTACGTTTAATCCGAGGAGATGTCTTCCGCTACTTACATAGCGCGCCCAGGCAGGGCTTCGACTTTATCTTTGCTGATCCTCCCTATGCGTTGCCAGAGTTACCTGACGTACCTCGTATCATCTTGGAGCAAGACTTGCTACGAGAGGGTGGTTTGTTCATCATGGAGCATTCTAAAGCCAATGATTTCTCTCATTTACCCTATTTCTATCAGCATCGCACGTATGGAGCAGTAAATTTCAGTCTGTTCTTGAAAGAGACTACAACAGTGGAGAGAACAAACGCATAAACGATTCAGCCAACCTTTGTTTCAACGAACGTTTCAGCCAACGGTTGGGAATGAGTTTCTCACACCGATCCATATCATGCATAAAGATATGACGCATCTGGATAGCGAAAGCAGGTTGATAGACAAAAGCATTGATCTCGAAATTGTGTTCAAAACTACGAAAGTCCATGTTGGCTGAACCAATGCAGGCGATTGCGTCATCACTGACAATCAGCTTTGCATGGAGGAAGCCCGGTTTGTAGAAATAGACCTTAACACCCGCTTTCACCATAGCGTCTACAAAAGAATGGCTGGCCATATTGACTGTCCGGGTATCCGATCGCTTGGGTAACATCAAACGCACATCCACCCCTCCTAACGCCGCTGTCTGAAGGGCCTGATGCAGACCTTCGGTCGGCAGGAAGTAAGGAGTCTGAATATAGATGTAGCGTTTTGCATTAGCAATGACAAAGGTTGTGGCTTGCAGTAGAATACGCCATTGTCCAACCGGTCCGCTTGTCGCCAATTGAAGAATATTGTCACTGTAAACCGGCACCTTGGGATAGTAAGCTTTACCATGAACTAACTTCTTGCTCATGACATACCAATCGATGAGAAATGCTGATTGTAAACCATGTACACCCTTGCCTATAAATTGGAAATGCGAATCACGCCATACACCCCATTTAACTCCTTTTTCATAACGGTCGGCAATATTCATTCCACCCATAAAGCCAATCTTTCCATCCACGACCACAATCTTACGGTGATTACGGTAGTTCACTTTACTGGTGAAAATGGGGAAAGCGACACGCAAAAATGCATAGACCTCCACGCCGGCCTCCTTCATTTCTCGGAAGAAGCGTTTCTTCACATTCCAGCAACCCACATCATCATAAAGAACACGTACCTCCACACCTGCTTTAGCCTTCGCAATCAAGATTTCCCTTACCTGGTTGCCGATCTCATCATCATTGAAGATGTAATATTGCAGGTGGATATGATGTTGCGCCTGCCGCAATGCCTTTAAAAGAGCCTTAAACTTATCGAACCCACTAGTAAATACCTTAATATCGGTACCATATAGAAGAGAGGACTGATTACTATTTGTCAGCAGCGTAGCTAAAGGACGATAGGGAAAAGGCACCTTACAACTGTCTTGCGGCAGCTTGCCTTCCTGCGTTTTCTTCATAATCCGCTTATAGATGCGGCGCGAGATGATGCGTTGCTTGCGGTTGTCTTGGCCAAAGAAGAAATAGAAAAGCAATCCCACACCGGGAGCCAAGAGCAAGACAGTTACCCAAGGGATTGTCTTCAGCGGGTTTCTGTTTTCCGCAATGATGACCAATACCAATCCTATGATGGTGATACTGTATAATAGGATCAGTATCGAACTCAATATCCATTCGCTATGGTCAGAAGCAAACATGGCCGCTTTTTCTCTTTTATGGCGTACGTTGCTTAACGCCTGCCTAATCTTCTAACATTTCTCTCGCCAAAAAGGTTTTGCTAAAAGCCCTTATCCTTAAGGCTCAATGTCGTTTTTGTGGATCAGTTCCACTGACTTGTACTCCTCTTGCAGGTAGCTCTCGACATGCCTTTTCTTCTTATCCTCCAAGATCTCGTCGATAGCGATAAGAATACCGGTTTCCTCCACTTCGCCAAACTCGTGATTGATCGCGGTGCCAAACACACGCATCTTGGGTGAGAGGCTCATGTAGGCATTGACCAAGGGCGGCACATTGAAGCCCAATTTGCGCACCTCTTGGTTGAGTACCTTATAGTTATCCTTGAAGTTATCATAGTGGAAAATCGCTTTCATGCGTGCCTCGTCAATCTGCGTGCGCAATGGCTCTATCGGTCGGATCAGCTGTTCGGGGTCTGGGAAATGACGGGTCAGGAAATAGAGAATCAGATCGCGGGCCCCCTGATGATAGGTGTTATACATCGTCACTTTGCCGAAATAGTAGCGCAGTTTGGGATCGATCACCGAAAGTGCGCCTAACCCATCCCATAGGTTGTCTAAAATGAAAAGCCCCTTCGCCTTCGAGCGGGTGGATTGATAATCCAGGCTGACAAACGAACGTCCCAGTTCCACGGTGTAGGGCATGATCTCCTTGATGAATCGCTCGGAGAAGTCAAACAGATGCGCTGTCGCCAGGATCGGTTTGCCTTGGGTATCGAAGCGCACGTCTGATCCGCACAGGAAACGATAGCCACCCAAGATCTGCTCCTCCTCCGGGCTCCATACGATCAACTGTCGATAAGCGTTCTCCATCGTGTCAAACTCATCTATGTCAGCGGATTTCCCCGTTCCTCCACCGTAATAGCTGAAAGCAATCTCCCGCAAACGTCCGATCTCCTGCATTACATGCGGAGAGTCAAAAGCCGTCACGATATAAATTTCATTACTCGACTTGTTGGTACTGCGAAGCCGCTTTTCCGGTGTCAGCTCAGCTTTGAGCAAGGCTCGCTCAACGGGTGGGATAATCTCTTGTTTGTCCATTCGTGTATTACTTTAAGTTATAGGCGATCTCTCTAACCCAGTTTGCCCATTCGGCTGGCGTGTGTTGCTTGCCAAATGTTTGCCAAGGGATAGGCTCGCCGAAATAGACGCGGAATGTACTGTGTTTACTCTTGAACATCTCACCGGGGAGATAGATCATCTCATAATTCATACGTATTCCCAAAGCCTTGCGAATGCGTGCGAAATTGTAGAAAAAATGGGAGTTCCGTCCATCGAAATAGATCGGTATGATGTCTCTCTGATAGGAGACAGCTTTCTGTATAAACGATTTCTTCCAATCCAAGTCTTGAATCTTCCCCTTGATCTTGCGCGAGCAGAGTCCAGCAGGGAAAGTGATAATCTGATGATCAGAGGCATAAGCTTGTTCCATCTGGATAGCAGCTTCTCGACTTTGCGCCCCATGCTTGTTAATTGGGACAAAGATCTTGCGCAAATTAGGAATATGCAACAGCAAGTCATTCACCAAATAATAAATCTTATCCCGGAAAAGATTTCCGATGAGTACTGACAGACAAATGCCATCTAATCCCCCTAACGGATGGTTGGAAGCAAAGATAAAACGCCCTTCTTGAGGAATACGTTCCGGATGGATCAGCTCGAAATGTAGATCAAAATAGTCTATCATACTACGCATGAAATCAACGCCCTGTTGATCATGGTAGCGGCTCAGGATCTCATTCAGCTCCGTTTGATGTATGGTTTTTGCTAAATAGGCAATCAACCAATCGGGTACCCGATGGGCCACTTTAGGTGCTTTCTGTTCTAATACAGCCTTGATGTCAATTTTTGCCAAGCTATCCATTGCCTTAGAAAATCGAATTACGGGGAACAAATATACATAAAATCCAGTAGCTGTCCACTACGCCTTTTCAAAAACGCAATTAGAACATTTAAAAAGGTTGTTCTGATGAAGAATGAAAAACATTGCAGCCACATCCATAAAGAGAAAACAGATCCCCTATAATCAATCTTCATTTAATTTAACACTTATATTTTTATCACTGTTTATCAATCTATTAAATATTCTCCAGAGACCTATTAGTCCTAAATTAGCCTATTATTTGCCCTCTGTTAAGTGCCACTTAACTGCCAGTTTATGGTCCCTCTTTACATTTGCGTTCAGATTTCCCGGATGGGAAAAGAATACTAATAACAAAGTTGTGTTTTAATCTATATATGTTTTTAAGTGAAACTTTAAATTGCAAGTTCCATGAAGAGTACAACAAACAAAAGCAGCATGAACTTCACAAGACGTGAGTTCTTGGGTACAATGGCAGCAACAACCGCTTTTACAATTGTACCGCGTTCCGTTCTGGGTGGTCCGGGTTACACCGCACCGAGTGATATGGTCAACTTAGCAGGCATTGGTGTCGGCAGCCAAGGTGGTGGAGATATTCAGAATATCGCTACACCGGATGTGCCCATCAAACGCAAAGCCTTCGGTGGTGGCGGTATGCTCATGCAAAGATACATGGGAATCCAGCCGCCCAGACGGGAACGCCGCGCTTCTGACAATGTGGTTCAGATGGGTGACGCAGAGAAAAAAGTGATTAAACACGCCAATATCTATGCACTCTGCGACGTGGATCACGAGTATTCTGGACATATCTTGGCGGGCTATCCGAAAGCTAAGAAATACACCGACTTCCGTGAGATGATCGACAAGGAGAAGGAGATCGATGCCGTTTTGATCGGTACGCCTGACCATACGCACGCCGTGATCGCGGCTTATGCGATGCGAGCAGGCAAGCATGTTTTCGTAGAGAAACCAATGGCAAAGACCATCTACGAGACTCGCTTCTTACGCGACTTGGCGAAGGAAACGGGTGTGGTGACTCAAATGGGTAACCAAGGACACAATATAGAGGGTACCATGCAAACCGTGGAGTGGATCCAAGGGGGTGTGATTGGAGATGTACGTGAGGTTCACTTGTGGACCAACCGCCCCATGTGGCGTCAGGGCTATTTCGACCGTCCCGCTGGTGTAGAGGTACCTAAGCACTTGAATTATGACGTATGGTTGGGCCCGGCTCCCGAGAAGGCTTACCATCCTGACATCCTGCACTTCGCATGGCGTGGTTTGTGGGATTACGGAACAGGTGCGATGGGTGACATGGGTGCGCATACGTTCGACGCTCCTATCTGGGCACTCAACTTGGGCATGCCGACAAAGATCCAAGCTACCTCTACCCCATTTAACAAAGACTACCTGCCTCAGGCTGAAAGCGTGACTTATGAGTTCCCTGCTCGTGGCAATATGCCGCCGGTGAAGGTGACTTGGAGCGATGGTGGTTTGAAACCGGCACGTCCCGCTGAGCTGGAGCCCGGTCGTCAGTTGCGAGAGGCTTTGTATATCGGTGACAAGGGTATGATCATGCATGGCACACACGGTGCGAAACCGGAGTTGATCCCGGAACGCCCTGATTTCGTTGCCCCTGCCCCAACTTTGAAACGCCCAAGCAACATCTACGTGGATTTCATCGAAGCGATCAAGGAGGGACGCAAGGCCGCCAACGATTTCGAGATCTCTTCCAAGTTGAACGAGATCATGTTGCTGACCAACATCGCCGTTGCCGCACAACAGCTTGACATCACGTTGGAATATGACGCAGCGAACATGAAGATTACCAACTGTCCGGAGGCCAACGACTACTTCCACTACGAGTATCGTAAAGGCTGGACATTGTAACTAAAGGTCGCCTTTCTTTGAGGAAGAACAATTTATGAGTAAGAACCAACTAACAAATATCGAACAAAAGGTAATTCAAAAGAAGAGAAACAAGATGAACCAGAAAGAAAATATACAGGGACAATCCCGTCGTACCTTCATAGGGAGATCGGTAGCCGCATTGGCAGCTGCCACATTCCTCCCATCTGCCTTCTCCTGCGCAGGCAGCGCAGAGCAGGCTCCTCTTCCAACAAGCTCAACTCCAGCAGCAGGTCAAGTCTGCTCAAAATTCGGTGGTGTGCAGATTGGTGCAATCACCTATAGTTTCCGTGGTCTTCCCGGTGGGTTAGACAACATCATCAAGTATTGCCAAGAGGCAAACCTCAGCTCCATCGAGCTAATGGGCAGTGACTTGGAGGCCTCACTGGGCGCACCTGAAAACCCAACGATGAAGATCTTCGCACAGATCAGAGCGGCTCAACCGGCTCCGAAACCCGGCGAGAAACCTGCTCCACGCATGCAGATGCCGAAATTCACGCCTGAGCAGCAGGCAGAGATCGACAAATACAACGAGGATATTAAGGCTTGGCGTTTAAGCTTGGATATGTCGAAGGTAGAGGCTGCCCGCCAAAAGTTGGCTGACGCAGGTATCAGCGTCCATATCGTGAAGATGGAGCCCTCACGCATGAAATCGGACGAGGAGTTAGACTATGCCTTCAAGGTAGCGAAAGCGATGGGTGCGGGTGCCGTGACTGACGAGATCAATTTGGAGACCGCGAAACGTGCAGCACCTTTTGCCGAGAAGCATGGGGTCAAGTTGGCTTTCCATAACCACATGCAATATGCGGAGGAGGGATTCAGCTGCGATCCAATCTTAGCCGTTTCCCCAGCAATCATGCTAAACTTCGACGCAGGTCACTTCTTTGGCTCTACGGGTATCCACCCGAACGAGATGATCAAGAAGTATCACGATCGGATTTATAGCATCCACTTGAAAGACAAGACGGGTCCGAAGACCGGTGATACACCCAACACCAACCAGGTATGGGGACAAGGAGAGATGCCGATCGCTGATGTGCTCCATTTGGTGCAGCAAGAGAAATGGCCGATCTACTGCGACATTGAGTTGGAGTATGAGATCAAGCCTTGGTCCAACAGCGTGAAAGAGGTAGGTACCTGCGTGAAGTATGCCAGACAGATTTTGATGTAAACTATACTTTTTCTAAGAGTGACAAAGCCGATGCTCGTTCGAGGAGCACCGGCTTTGTTCTTTATAGGAAGTCTATAAGTCCTGTATAATTATATGTTCGCGCGCGAGAGATGTGGATTACATCCGCTCGGGTACCTCAATACCCAACAATGACATCGCAGACTTCACCACCTTCGCCACGTTCGCAGAGAGCACCAAACGGAACAGCTTCAAACGCTCATCTTCCTCACGCAAGATGGAGAGGTCATGATAGAACTGGTTGTACTCCTTCACCAAGTCATAGGTGTAGTTGGCGATGCAAGCCGGGCTATACAACTTACCGGCCTCCTTCACCGTAGCCGCATAGTCAGCAATCAACTGGATCAAGTTCTCTTCCTTCTCCGAGATCGTGAAGTCAAGTGGCAACTGCTCCGGAACCGCAATACCCTGCTCAGCTGCCTTACGCAATACCGAACGAATGCGGGCATAGGTATATTGAATAAAAGGCCCGGTGTTGCCATTGAAGTCGATAGACTCCTTCGGGTTGAAGGTCATGTTCTTACGCGGATCCACCTTGAGGATGAAATACTTCAAGGCACCCAGGCCAACCATGCGTGCGATCTCTTCAGCCTCCTCGGTCGTCATTTCATCCAATTTACCCAACTCCTGAGAGGTCTCACGAGCGGTCTGGATCATCTCTGCCATCAAGTCATCGGCATCCACCACAGTACCCTCACGGCTCTTCATCTTACCCTCGGGCAGCTCCACCATACCGTAAGAGAAGTGTACCAAGCCCTTACCAAAGGCGAATCCCAACTTATCCAACAAGATAGAGAGCACCTGGAAGTGATAGTTCTGCTCGTTGCCCACGACATAGATCATCTTGTTAATGGGGTAATCGTCGAAACGCAACTTGGCCGTACCAATATCCTGCGTCATATAGACAGAGGTACCATCCTGACGGAGCAACAGCTTCTCGTCCAGGCCATCTTTCGTCAGGTCAGCCCATACCGAGCCATCCTCCCGACGGTAGAAGATGCCCTTCTCCAAACCTTCCAATACCTTAGACTTACCTTCCAGGTAGGTCTGTGACTCGTAGTAGATCTTGTCGAAATCGACACCCATCATCTTATAAGTCTCGTCAAAACCGGCATATACCCAGCTATTCATCGTCTCCCAAAGGGCACGTACCTCCGGATCGCCAGCCTCCCATTTGCGCAACATCTCACGTGCCTCAGCCATCAAGGGTGACTTAGCCTCCGCTTCCTCTTTGCTCAGCCCCTGTGCCTCCAAAGCTTGGGTCTCCTCTTTCAACTTGTTGCTGAAGAGCACATAGAAATCACCGATCAAATGGTCACCCTTCTTACCCGTTGACTCGGGTGTGGCCCCATTGCCCCACTTCTGCCAAGCCAGCATAGACTTACAGATATGGATACCTCGGTCGTTGACAATATTAGTCTTCACAATTCGGTTACCATTGGCGTACAGAATCTTAGATAAGCTATACCCCAAGAGGTTGTTACGCACATGGCCCAAATGCAACGGTTTGTTTGTATTAGGAGAAGAATACTCAATCATGATCAGGGGTGACTCCTCCGTGACCGGTGTCAACCCATAAGCGGGCTGTGCAGCGATGCTATTGAGCAGGTCAATCCAGCAAGCGGATGCCACAGTAAGGTTCAAGAAACCTTTGATCACGTTAAACTCAGCGACAGCCGACTCGTGCTCTACCAAATATGCACCTAACTCCTGGGCTGTCTGCTCTGGTGATTTCTTCGACTGACGAAGGAAGGGAAACACAACCAATGTCAAATGCCCTTTAAACTCCTTCTTTGTTTTTTGCAACTGTACCTGATTGGCGGTCACATCAGCGCCATACAGCTCTTTGATTCCGGCTATGATAGCCTTGGTAATCTGTTGTTCGATGACCATAATATATCTTTATAGGATGTTTATTCGTTTGGGCGCAAAGGTACATAAAAAAAACGGGGTAAGCCTGCCCGATTCGCATTAGTTGTTTTTTTGAAGCAATGAGCATGTTTTAGCACAAAACGATAGGGCTTACACACAAATATCGCTACCTTTGCCAAACTAATTATATAAATAGATCAAATGAATCAGACGAATGAGGGTTTCTTGAGCACCATCCCCCCGGTGACTAAAAATCTTATCATCATCAATTTGCTTTTCTGGGTAGCCAGCTTAGCTCTACCTAAGATTGGCATAGACTTGGTGGATTGGCTGGGACTACATGTGCCTGGTGCCACAGATTTCAAGGCTTATCAGATCATCAGCTACATGTTCATGCACGACACACGTTCGTTCGGCCATGTTTTCTTCAATATGTTTGCCGTATATATGTTTGGACGTGTGTTAGAGAATGTCTGGGGGCCCAAGCGTTATTTAACCTTCTATTTAGTGACCGGATTAGGCGCTGGGTTAATCCAAGAATTAGTGTGGATGTATAACTTAAGCGATGTACTCTTGGCCAGCCAAGATCTTATCAACTTGAATGGTGTGCGAGTGATCACAAAGCATGAGTATTTGAATTTCTTTGTGACAATCGGAGCCTCGGGAGCCGTCTTTGGTATCTTGTTAGCATTTGCCATGCTTTTCCCCGACGTGCCGCTCTATCTAATGTTTCTGCCGATTCCTATCAAGGCCAAGTATTTCGTGATTTTCTATGGTCTGGCAGAATTGTTTATGGGCGTTGCCAGCTTTGGTGGTGATGATGTAGCGCACTTCGCCCATTTAGGCGGTATGCTGTTTGGTTATTTCCTCATTCGTTATTGGAAAAAGAAAGACATTACAAATGGACGATATTATTACTAATCTCAAACGATCGTTTCAAACGGGAAGCATCCTGAAGAAGTTAATCTTCATCAATGTGGCCGTTTTCATCCTGATTCGCTTGTTGGGTGTCTTGCTGTTGTTGTTCAACCTGCAAGATTTCCCCCTCCTACTCTATCTACAACTACCGGCCTCTCCCATGACATTATTGAGCCGACCATGGACGCTGTTTACCTATATGTTTACCCATTTTGAGCTGTTACACATCCTATTCAACATGCTTTGGCTCTATTGGTTTGGTGATTTGTTCCTCCGATTTTTCAATGAGCGTCAGTTAGGCGGGCTTTATGTACTGGGAGGATTGGCTGGAGCCCTATTGTTCATTGTATGCTACAATCTGTTCCCCTATTTTCGAGAGGTTTCAGCTTTCAGTTTTTTGATGGGAGCCTCCGCCTCTGTCATGGCGATTGTATTCGCTGTCTCTTTCTTTCGAAAAGAAATTGAGATCAATCTACTCCTGATCGGACGTATCAAATTGATCTATTTAGCACTGTTTACCCTCGCCGTTGATCTGCTGGCTATAACCTCCGACAATGCAGGAGGTCACATCGCCCATATTGGCGGTGCCCTGTTCGGTATCTGGTTCGCTTCGCGCTACGCACAGGGGAAGGACTTGACCGCACCCATCAATCGATTTATTGACAAACTCGTGAATTTGGGCAAACGGAAGCCGAAAATGAGCGTGACCTACGGAGGAAGAAGCAACAAAGACTGGGAATATAATGCTCGTAAGCAACAAGAGGTTGCAAATATTGATGCGATCTTAGACAAGCTGAAACGGTCAGGATATGGTAGTCTCTCGGCAGATGAGAAGAAACAACTATTTGATGCCAGCAAAAAATAAACGACAATGAAGATCCTGCGACTATTTTTAAACATTCCATTCGTGGCCGCCAACGGAATAGCCGTTGTCTTATGGATTACTTCTGCTTATTCCGATCATATCTCTCCAAATACCAGTTTGCTGTTTTCCTATTTGGGATTGGCTTTCCCGGTGCTAACATTTGTCAATCTCTGTTTCATGCTCTATTGGATCTTCCTAACCGAATGGCGATTTCTACTGATGAATCTATTGGCGGTAGCGCTATGCTGGGGACCTGTCAAGCACTACTATCCCTTCCATTTCAGCAAAGAGATCCCCCAAGAGAACACATTGAAAGTGCTAACCTATAATGTAATGGGATTCGCTTATTTAGACCATACAAAAGAACACCCTAATCCCATCTTGGATTATATCGCCTATTCCGATGCAGATATTGTCTGCTTACAAGAATACATAGCTACCAAATCGGGGAAACGGCTAACTGAGTCCAAAGTATTTTCCGCCTTAAAGATGTATCCCTATCACGCTGTCATCCGTTTAGGTGAGGCTACCCCCCCCCGCAACGGTATCGCAGTGTTTTCTAAATACCCCAT
This sequence comes from Parabacteroides sp., assembly GCA_022775005.1. Classification (GTDB taxonomy): domain Bacteria; phylum Bacteroidota; class Bacteroidia; order Bacteroidales; family Tannerellaceae; genus Parabacteroides. Next base: position 40,338 of record JALFJR010000028.1, on the reverse strand, counting down.
TGTGAAGTCCCAACAAATCGATTACACCTCAGATGCAAACGGCTCTGCTATACATACGATCAAGATCAACGGGAAAAAACTGACACTCATTAACAACCACCTGGAATCATTTAAACTAACTTCAGAGGATCGTAGTCGCTATTCTGCTTTTATCAAAGGCTTGAGCTCTGAAGGATTCGATGAGTTAAAAGGCGCTTTTATGCAAAAATTGGGTCCCGCTTTCCAAATTCGTGCTAAGCAGGCAGAAACAGTCGCCCAAAAGATTCAAGAGACCACCGGTGATTATTTGTTGGTTTGTGGAGATTTCAACGATACCCCGATCTCTTATGCCCACCGAACTATCCAAGGAGAGCTTTTGGACGCTTTCGCTGAGGCAGGCAAAGGCATGGGAATCACTTATAACCAAAACTTCTTCTGGTTCAAGATCGACCACATACTCCATTCCGTAAATATGCAGGCATTGCAATGCCAAGTGGACAAGATTGACTATTCCGACCACTATCCTATATGGTGCATTTTCCACTTGCAATAGAAAGAGAATGACCAGCACACCCTCGAAATAAACTACGCAAGTGTCAAATAATTACCCTGATTGCTATCTATCCAAGAAAAAAACTCTATCTTTGCACCTTGTTAAAAACGCAGAGATAAATATATAAATAACATAAACAAAAGAATCAGATGCAAAACAAAGGATTTGTAAAGGTCTTTGCGGTACTGCTCACCTTGGTCTGTATGTTTTATCTGTCGTTCTCATTTGTGACACGACATTATAACAACAAGGCCGCCGAGTATGCCGCCGGAGATCCTGCGAAGGAGAGCGCTTACTTAGACTCGTTATCTACTCAGAAGGTCTGGTTAGGCTACACACTGAAAGAGTGTCGTGAAATGGAGATCACCTTGGGTCTTGACTTGAAGGGTGGTATGAACGTCGTATTGGAGCTGAATGTAGCTGATGTCATTCGCTCCTTATCCAACAACAACCAAGATGAGAACTTCAACAAGGCATTGGATCTGGCGTATGCGCACCAGGCTGGTAGCAACAAGAACTTCATTGACCTGTTTGCTGAGGAATACAAGGCATTAGACAGCAACGCACGCCTCTCTGCCATTTTCAGCACATTCGAGTTGAAAGATAAGATTACTCCACAGAGCACAGACGCACAAGTAATTACCGTATTGAAAGAGGAGTTACAAAGTGCCATCGATAACTCTTTCAACGTATTGCGTACACGTATCGACCGTTTTGGTGTGGTTTCTCCCAATATCCAGCGTTTGGAGACAGCAGGTCGTATCTTGGTTGAGTTGCCCGGTGTTAAGGAGCCGGAACGTGTGCGTAAATTGTTACAGGGTAGCGCCAACTTGGAATTTTGGGAAACTTACAAATTACCGGAGATTTATCAACAGTTAATCGCAGCCGACAATGCGTTGGCCGCTCTTTTAAATAAGGATGCACAAGCAGAAGAGGCTTCTGCTACCGAGGAAGCTCCCACCACTGAAGCACAGTCTGCTGCCACTGACAGCACCAGCAATGCGGATTCGCTGTTGGCAGAGTTGAACCAAGAGAACAATGAGAATGCTGCCGCCGCACAAAGCATGGAGGAGTTCGCTAAACAACATCCGTTGTTCGCCCTTTTGCAGATCAGCCAGTACAATGGCCAATTGTCACCGGGCGCTACGGTTGGTGTTGCTATGGCGAAAGACATGGATAAGATCAGCGAGTACCTCAACATGAAGCAGGTGAAAGAGCTGTTACCCCGTAATCTCTCTTTGAAATGGGGAGTAAAAGCCATTGACGAGAAGGAGCAATACTTCGAGTTGTATGCGTTGAAGATGAGTAACCGCGATGGTAGCCCTGCCTTGGGTGGTGACGTCGTAACAGATGCGAATGCCGACTTCGTACAGCAGGCTGGTCGTTCAGAGCAGATGGTAAACATGGTGATGAACGCCGAGGGCGCAAAAGCATGGGCACGTTTGACGAAAGAGAATATCGGCAACCAGATTGCCATCGTATTGGATGAAATGGTTTACTCCGCACCGCGTGTAAACGACGAAATCACTGGTGGTCGTTCACAGATCACAGGTAACTTCACGCCTGAGGAGGCAAAGGACTTGGCGAACGTGTTAAAGTCTGGTAAGATGGCCGCTTCGGTGCATATCGTTCAGGAGGACGTGGTTGGTCCGTCATTGGGTCAAGAGGCGATCAACGCCGGTGTCATCTCCTTCGTGATCGCTTTGGTACTGTTGATGATCTATATGTGCCTCTTCTACGGCCTTGTTCCGGGTTTGGTAGCCGATGGCGCTTTGGTATTGAATATCTTCTTTACGATGGGTGTCTTGGCCTCCTTCCAGGCAGTCTTGACATTGCCGGGTATCGCCGGTATGGTCTTGACGTTGGGTATGGCAGTCGATGCGAACGTGTTGATCTACGAACGTACAAAAGAGGAGTTGCGTGCTGGTAAATCATTAGGCAAAGCGATCGCTGATGGTTATGGCAACGCCTTCTCTGCGATCTTCGACTCCAACTTGACCTCTATCATTACTGGTATCGTGTTGTTCTACTTCGGTACAGGTCCTATCCGTGGTTTCGCCACAACGATGATTATTGGTTTGGGTGCTAACTTCCTGACCGCAGTCTTCTTGACCCGTATCGTTTATGAGGCATTGTTAGCGAAGGAGAAACTGAACAACGTAACCTTTACAACTTCGATCACGAAGGATTTACTGCAAAACCCATCAGTCAACTTCTTGGGTGCCCGTAAGAAGGGTTATCTGATTCCGGCTGCTATCATTCTATTAGGAGCGATCTCTATGTCAACCATCGGTTTGAACAACGGTATCGACTTCACCGGTGGTCGAAACTATGTAATCCGCTTTGATAACGAGGTACAGACAGAGGCTGTTCGTGAGATGCTGACTGAGCAATTAGAGGGTAAGGTTAGTGTCATCCAGATTGGTACAGCTGACCAGGTACGTGTATCTACCAACTATAAGATTGACAGCAACGATCCTTCCGTTGATCAAGAGATTGAGCAAAAATTATATGAAGGTGTCAAGAGTTTGTTGCCTGATGGTACAACTGTTAGCCAGTTTACTGACAGCTACATCCAAAGCTCTCAGAAGGTAGGCCCGAGTATGGCAGATGATATTAAGAATGCGGCTATCTTAGCTGTCATCTTCGCAATGATCTGTATGGCAGCCTATATCTTACTGCGATTCAGCGACATCTCTTTCTCTATCGGAGCTTTCGCTTCTGTTGCCACGACAACTTTGTGTATTATCTCCTTCTACACGCTGTTGTGGAAAATCCTTCCCTTCTCTATGGAGGTGGATCAGACCTTTATCGCCGCTATCTTGACGATCATCGGTTACTCTATCAACGATACAGTGGTAGTCTTCGACCGTATCCGCGAGACGATTGCCCTCTATCCGAAGCGTGATCGTTATCAGGTAATCAATGAGGCCTTGAACTCAACGTTGTGTCGTACGTTGAATACCTCATTAACGACCTTGGTCGTTGTGTTGTGTATCTTCATCCTCGGTGGTGCTACAATCCGTAGCTTTACGTTCGCAATCTTGTTGGGTATCATCGTGGGTACCTACTCTACGTTGTTCGTTGCTACGCCGATCGCTTACGAGTTGCAGAAGAAGAAAATCAACAAGCGAGCAGCTACAGAGGCTACAGGAAAATAAATCAGAGTTTCCTTTATACAGAAAAGAGTTCGTCCGTAAAAGGACGGACTCTTTTTTTATGTCGATGCCGATGCCCAAAGGGTTGGGTTATCGGATTTTTACACTAATTTTGTCCTCGCAAAGAAAACGTAGAACAAAATAACGTGGAATTATGAATTTCAGCGAAAAATGTTTCCGGATTTTTGAACAAGCTACCCGGGCCTATCACGTGACAGACAGCGTGGATGCGCCCGCACGAAACCCCTACCCCGTCAATAGTGTTGAGTTTTATCTCTATATGAAGAATTGGATTGATGGTGTACAATGGCACTTAGAGAGCTTGATTCGCAGGAAAGAGGTCACTCCGGAAGAGATCGTCCGTCTTTGGCGACGCATCAAGAAGCTCAACACCGACCGAGAGGACATGGTAGAGCTAATCGACAGCATCATCGCTGAGATGTATCGCACTACAAAAGTATCCGAAAATGCTCCACTCAATACAGAAACTCCAGGTTGGGCACTCGACCGCCTATCCACCCTTTGCCTACGCATCTATCACATCCGCAAAGCTCTATTAAAGACAGATGATGAGAAGCAACAAGAGAGTTTACACAAGATGGAGGCACAATTGGTGATGCAGAAAGATGATCTCGCCACGGCACTTGACCAGTTGTTAGCCGATGTGCGCAATGGAAAGAAACGACTCAAACTCTATAAACAGATCAAGATTTATGATGCAGTCGCCTATGAATAACCAGCCAAGCCACCGCCCATATCGGCAGTGGAAAGCGCACATAGCCGGTTGGCTGTTAGGCCTGTTTTGTAGTTGCCTCACCTTCAGTGCTCAGGCAGAGGATAGTTGGCGCGACAAGATGGAGGGACTGATTTATGCTCCCCGTTATTTTGGGCCCAACGCCTTTCCTACCCCAGAGATGTTTGGAGGCAATCTTCCTGCCCGATGGGCCGTAGAAGTAAGAGGCGATTTTCACCACATGACAGGCGACGACACCAAAGATATCTACGCAAGTCTTTATGTTCCTATCGCTAAAGGCAAAGCCAGTGTGAAGATCCAAGGTGTCATCCGTGAATTCTATAAAACCAGCGAGGCAGTGCGAGATGAACGCAGCGCCGTAGAGGTAAAATCACCCATTCCTTGTTATGGAGATGTGATCGTCAACTGCCACTACCAAGTACTGCGAAGCGAGCGATGGGCAGACATCACCGTAAGTGCCAACCTCAAGACAGCCAGCGGCGGACGGGTATGCGATGCCCGCTTTACAGATGCTGTGACCTATTGGTTTGATGCGAATATCGGCCGTAATCTTTGGCGCAATCCAGAAGCCTCTGTACGGGTGCAAGGACTGGTGGGCTTCTATTGCTGGATGACGAATGATATGATCCATCGGCAAAACGATGCCTTTTGTTACGGCTTAGGACTGACCGGCCAATGGCGTAATTTCACGCTCTCAGGCCTCTACCAAGGCATACAAGGCTATGAGAAAGAAGGCGATCGCCCCATGGCTGTACGCTTTCGCTTGGAGTATGAACTGAAGAAGAACGCATTGGCATTCCAGTTCAAACAGGGAATGAAAGACGACCTCTACCGGGCCCTCTCCCTATCCTACATTCGCTATTTTTAAAAACAAAGAGAGACAACATGAGACTACTCCATATCATCACACCTGTCAAAGATTCCATTGACTTAACATTGCAAACAATTGAGTCTGTATTAGCGTCAAGCGCTCAAGTGCCTATGCAGTATACCGTATACAATGATTTCAGTACACCTGAGAATAGTGCACGATTAGCAGAGGCAGCAGCTCGCATGGGATTTGAGTTAGTAAACCTATCTGAGCTGACTGATCATCCCTCACCCAACTATCTGTTAGTGCTGCAAACGGCCCAACAACGAGCCATAACAGCAGAAGCAGCTTTAGTCATTGTGGAATCAGATGTCGTCGTAAAACCACATACTCTGCAAGCACTCTTTGAAGGTGCACAGCAACAACCGAATTGTGGCATTGCCGCAGCCGTAACAGTCGATGAACAGGAACAGATCAACTATCCCTATCTCTATGCCAAAGGGAAGGAAAATCGGGTCATTGCGGAGAAGAAACACCTCAGTTTCTGTTGCTCCCTGCTGACACTCGACTTCTTGAAAGCGTTCGACTTCCATCAACTTGACCCGAAAAAGAACTGGCATGATGTAACCATTTCACACCGTTCTACAGAGTTAGGATTCACCAACTACCTCTTCACCAATCTGACGGTGTGTCATCGGCCGCATAGCAGCCGTCCCTGGAAGTTGTTGAAATATACCAATCCCTGGAAATATTACTGGTTGAAATTCACCAAAGGGCTGGATAAAATCTAAGCAGATGCCGTTATGAATTCGCTTTGCCAGACACATATCCATGCGGGAGCCAACTACCAAGCATTCCTTCCATTTATCGAACGACTTCCCGAAGCCTTCGCACATCAAGAGGGAGAACTGTTGTATAAAGGAAGAAACGAGTTACGCTTGATGCGTTATCAAGGTGTCGAGTTGGTGGTGAAATCCTTCCAGATTCCCAACTTCGTCAATCGGATTGCCTATGGCCTCTTTCGCTCCTCCAAGGCGCAACGTTCGTTTGAGTATGCGGAGCGTTTGCAGCAATTGGGCATCGGCACGCCACAACCCATCGGCTACTATACCGAGCGCAAAGGCCTGTTATTCCACCGCAGCTATTACGTCAGCCGTCGTTCTCGCTGTCCCTATACCTTTGCCGACCTCATTCAACGACCCTTCGCCGAGGAGGAGGCCATCTTGCAAACCATCGCCCGCACCACCGCCCAATTGCATGAACAGGGGCTGTTGCATAAAGACTATTCCCGAGGGAATATCCTGTTCGCCCTCACGGAAGAGGAGGTACAGGTAGAGATCATTGACTTGAATCGCATCCGCTTCAAGCAGATTAGTTGGAAAGAGGGGTGTCGCAACTTTGAGAGGCTACCGCTGACCGATCGGATGTTGACCACCTTGACCGTAGCCTACGCCCAAGAGAGAGGCTTCGATGAAAGGCAATGCCTGCAATGGATGCAGGCACACCACACCAACCGCATCTAAAGCGATTTCACCCCATAGACCTTCTCATAGAGCGCATCACGCACCTCTGCAAACCGTTGCGAGAGCTCCAAGGGGCCATAACTCATCAAGCGCAACTCCAATGAAGGGCCACCCACCCGATAGGGAGGCTGGATATAGCATTGCGTATCGAGACGAAAACCCTGTCGCTCATAGAAACCCACCCGCCTGCGGGTCAAGTCATCCTCCGGCAATTCCACCTCCAACACCACGGCATCTTCCTGCAACGCTAAGAAAAGGCGTAACGCCAATCCACCAATACCGCCATTGCGTGCGGCTGGATCAATCGCAAAATGCTCTACATAACGAAAGCCGTCAAACTGCCAATTAGAAAGGAAACCCACATAAACATCATCTCGATAGAAGACACGAAGCTGAAAAGCCGGCTCCTCTGCGATCAGTTGCCGCACCAAAGCGAAATCCCGTCGTTCGGCCTCTGGGAAAGCCTCATTATACGTTTGTTCCACTTGATCCAATATCGGATCGTCAGCCACAAATACCTGCTTACTATTTATTAGCGTTTCTGCATGCATATTTTTTTCTTAGTTAAAAATTAGACCTAATTCATTACAAAATAAAAATATCAGTCTGCCATAGCAGGACGATTATTAGATTATCTGTATATTTGCCCACAAATTGAAAGAGACAAATTATAACAGATACAAACATACAAAATATATGGGACATCATCAATTAGATGAATTAGATGGTAAGATACTGAAGATGATCGTGGGGAACGCACGTATCCCATTTTTAGAGGTAGCCCGAGAGTGCAACGTATCAGGTGCGGCCATTCACCAACGCATACAGAAACTTACCGCATTGGGTGTGATTAAAGGGTCAGAGTTCATCATCGACAACACAAAGGTCGGTTATGAGACCTGTGCCTATATGGGGCTATTCTTGAAATCACCGGGGCAATTCCCTACGGTGACTGAGGCCTTAAAGCAAATACCGGAGGTAGTGGAATGTCATTACACGACCGGGCAATATGACCTCTTCATCAAGATTTACGCAAAGAACAATCAACATCTGTTGAGCATCATCCACAACAAATTGCAACCGTTAGGATTGGCACGTACCGAATCGCTCATCTCCTTCAAGGAGGCTTTTAAGCGGCAAATCCCCATTGATTTAGAGGAAGACGATGATTATTAAATAAAAAAAGAGAACCCGAAAGGATTCTCTTTTTTATGATTAGAACTCTGCGTTCTTCGGTGTACGCGGGAAGGGAATCACATCGCGGATGTTCGCCATACCCGTTACGAACAACAACAGACGCTCGAAACCTAAGCCGAAACCAGAATGAGGTACCGTACCGAAACGGCGGGTATCCAAGTACCACCACATATCCTTCATCGGAATATGCAACTCATTGATGCGGTTGAGCAACTTGTCATAGTCAGCCTCACGCTCGGAGCCACCGATGATCTCGCCAATCTTCGGGAAAAGCACGTCCATCGCACGCACCGTTTTGCCATCCTCGTTCTGCTTCATGTAGAAGGCTTTGATCTCCTTCGGATAATCCGTCAAGATAACCGGACACTTGAAGTGCTCCTCCACCAAGTAGCGCTCATGCTCAGAAGCCAAATCAACACCCCAGTAAACCGGGAACTCGAATTGGTGACCCTTTGCCACAGCCTCCTCCAAGATCTTGATACCCTCGGTATAAGGCAGACGCACGAAACGATCCTTCAAAACGCCCTCCAAACGGGCGATCAACTCCTTGTCAAACATATCGTTGAGGAATTGTACATCCTCACGGCAGTTATCCAATGCCCACTGCACGCAGAACTTGATAAACTCCTCAGCCAACTCCATGTTATCCGTAATGTCGTTGAAAGCGACCTCCGGCTCAATCATCCAGAACTCAGCCAAGTGACGCGGCGTGTTGGAGTTTTCCGCACGGAACGTCGGACCAAATGTATAGATCTGACCCAAAGCGGTAGCCGCCAACTCACCCTCCAACTGTCCGGAAACCGTCAAGCTGGTCTGTTTACCAAAGAAATCATCATCATACAAAATCGACCCATTCTCATCCTTCTTCAGATTATAGAGGTTCTTCGTCGTCACCTGGAACATCTGACCAGCTCCCTCGCAATCAGAAGCGGTAATGATCGGGGTATGAAAATAGAAGAAGCCCTTATCGTGGAAGAACTTATGAATCGCATAAGCCATGTTGTGGCGGATACGGAAGATGGCACCAAACGTGTTCGTACGGGGGCGCAAATGTGCAATCTCACGCAAGAACTCCATCGTGTGACCCTTCTTCTGCAAGGGATAGACAGCAGGATCAGCCGTACCGTAAATTTCTATCTCAGTCGCCTGAATCTCGACACGCTGACCTTTGCCCTGAGAGGCAGTCAAGATGCCGTTCACGCTCAAGCTTGCGCCTGTCGTGATCGGCTTCAAGAACTCCTCACCCAGCTTTTCCACGTCCACAACAATCTGAACATTATTGATGGTTGATCCATCGTTCAACGCGATGAAGTTTACCTGTTTGCTACCACGGCGGGTACGTACCCAACCCTTCACGTTGACGGTGGTGCCAAAGGCCTCACTCTTCAACAAATCAACAATCTTTGTTCTCTTAATTGTTTCCATCTAAGCTATTTATTTGTTATTCGAATGCACCCATACGCAGTGCGTTCACCTCTTTCTCGTTCAGATAACGCCATTTGCCGCGACCCAAGTTCTTCTTGGTCAAACCAGCGAAATAGACGCGATCCAATTTAATGACATGATAACCCAATGACTCAAAAATACGACGCACGATACGGTTGCGACCTGAGTGGATCTCAATACCCACCTGCGACTTGTCATCCTCACTGGCATAGCTAATCGCATCAGCATGTACCTCACCATCCTCTAACTCTAAGCCGTTGGCGATCTTCTCCATATCCTCGATCGCTACGTTCTTGTCCAACCATACGTGGTAAATCTTCTTTTTCTTGAACGAAGGATGTGTCAACTTGGAAGCCAAGTCACCATCGTTCGTCAACAGTAATACACCTGTCGTGTTACGGTCCAAACGACCTACCGGATAGATACGCTCGCTGCAAGCGTTCTTCACCAAGTCCATAACAGTTAAACGCTCTTGAGGATCATCAGATGTAGTCACACAGTTCTTCGGCTTATTCAACAAGATATAGACCTTGCTCTCGATCTGTACCTCTTTACCGCCAAACATCACCTTGTCTTGACGAGTGATCTTCGTACCCAACTCGGTAACGACCTCACCATTCACCGTCACAACACCCTTCTGGATGTACTCATCGGCCTCACGACGTGAGCAAACACCAGCGTTTGACAAGAACTTGTTCAAGCGGATCGGCTCCATTGGATCAGCCAATACCTCCTGATACTTAATTTGTTTCGGACGTTGCGGACGCTGCGGCTGCTTCGGCTGTGGACGGTTGTTGCTCGGACGACGCTGCATGCCTCCCTGATTGCCATAACCACCCTGACGGTTGTTATTGCCATAACCACCTTGGCGGCTATTATTACCATAACCACCTTGACGACTGTTGCCGTAACCACCCTGGCGGCTGTTGCCATAACCACCTTGACGGCTATTGCCGTAACCACCCTGGCGGCTGTCGCCATAACCACCACCGTTGTCATAGGGACGACGAGGGCCCCCATAATTCTGTGCCGGACGTGGTTCACCATAATCTACGCGGGTCTCGCCCACGCGTGCACGTCTCTTGCGAATAGCACCGGCTTGCGCACCCTCACCGTTTGGCGAAGCAGAGTAAGCCTTTCCATTGCCCTCATAAGGCATATAACCTTGACGAGGATTGTTGTACGAAGGACGGCCGTAACCACCTTGACGGTTATAACCACCCTGACGATTACCGTACCCACCATTGTCATAGCCACCTTGGCGGCCCTGACGATCCCCATAAGCGGGACGGTTAGTTTCTCCATAAGAGCGATAGGGTCTGCGCTCGTAGCCTCCCTCAGGTTTGTTGTAATCCTGACTGTAAGGTCTTCTCTCACCTTCCTGATCGTTGTGCATCGTCTTTCTCGGACGCGGCTGCATCTCATCTCTTTCTTCAGTACTCATGTTTTTCTCTCTAATTTCAATAGTTAAAACTTGGCAACCTCACGGTTACCGATTCATAATCTCTATTTTCTGTTATTATAATATATGTATAATACGTATTGTTTAAATTCCCGTATAGTTATGCGGAGTGATAGCACGCAACTCAGCCTTCACCGCATCGCTGACCGCTAACGTATCAATAAACGCATGGATAGACTCCTCCGTGACAGCCTCGTTCGTACGTGTCAACGCCTTCAATGCCTCATAAGGTTTCGGATAGCCCTCGCGACGCAAGATGGTCTGAATACCCTCTGCGACAACCGGCCAACAATGATCCAAGTCACGACGCAAAGCCGCCTCGTTCAGCAACAACTTGCCCAAGCCTTTCAGCAAGCTCTTGAAGGCGATCTCGATATGCGCCAAAGGCACACCCACGTTACGCAACACCGTAGAATCGGTCAAATCGCGTTGCAGGCGAGAGATGGGCAACTTCGTCGCCAGATGGCCCAAGATTGCGTTCGCCATGCCCAAGTTACCCTCAGCGTTCTCGAAATCAATCGGGTTCACCTTGTGCGGCATTGCGGAGGAGCCAATCTCACCCGCCTTGATCTTCTGCTTGAAATACTCCATCGAGATATACTGCCAGAAGTCGCGGTTAAGGTCGATCAAGATCGTGTTGATTCGTTTCAAGCCGTCAAACAAAGCCGCCAAGTTATCATAGTTAGAGATCTGGGTCGTCCATTGCTCCCGTTGCAAGCCTAACACCTCGCTGACAAAGCTGTTGCCAAACGCACGCCAGTCATAATCGGGATAAGCCACGTGATGGGCGTTGAAATTACCCGTCGCACCTCCAAACTTCGCACTGATCGGCGTAGCCTTCAACAACGCCAACTGCTGCTCTAAACGATAGACATACACCATTACCTCCTTGCCCAAACGAGTAGGCGAAGCAGGTTGACCATGTGTACGTGCCAACATCGGGATTTGCATCCACTCCTCCGCATACCCACGTAAGGTATTGATCACCTCCTGCAAACCAGGGTAATAGACCTCCTCCAACGCCTCTTTCACAGAGAGAGGCACCGAGGTATTGTTAATATCTTGCGAGGTCAATCCGAAATGAATAAACTCATGGTATTTCTCAGCCAAGAAATGGTCTGTCTTCTCCTTGATAAAATACTCCACGGCCTTCACGTCGTGATTCGTAACCTTCTCAATCTCTTTCACCCGAAGCGCATCAGCCTCACTGAACTGCGTATACAACTGGCGAAGACCTGCTTTCACCTCCGGCGTATCCAGCTCTTTCAGCTGCGGGAGAAACGCAGCAAGGGCAATAAAATACTCCACCTCCACACGCACACGATAGCGAATAAGCGCATACTCGGAGAAATATGCGGCCAGGTTGTCAGCCTTGCTCCTATATCGCCCGTCAACGGGGGATATAGCTGTCAATGTCGATAAATCCATACACACTGTTAAATATAGAGACGCAAAGATAATCTTTTTCACTGAAAACAACGTCTTTGGCCTCTTTTTTTTAGCAAATTCGCCTCCACATGCAACCAACCCCGCATAAATGCGTTATCGCACGCATGCACATCCGAAAAACGCAGAAAGGAATAACAGTGCTTGATCACCTCGAAGGCATCTCGAAAGCATCTCGAAAGAAATTTTTCGCAAAAATACGGGCAAAACATTTGGAGGTATCAGAAAAAGCCGTATCTTTGCAGCGCTTTTGAGAAACAAAGCAACAAGAGAAGTCTTGAAGGGCGTTTAGCTCAGCTGGTTCAGAGCATCTGCCTTACAAGCAGAGGGTCGGGGGTTCGAATCCCTCAACGCCCACCTTCAAACACTTCACTTTTATCCCGAACACAAACTCGGGCGTTTAGCTCAGCTGGTTCAGAGCATCTGCCTTACAAGCAGAGGGTCGGGGGTTCGAATCCCTCAACGCCCACAAACTCAAAGAGATGTATCAGATGATACATCTCTTTTTTTATCTCCTAATTTGGCTTGCGAAGTGATAAGCTTACGGCTATTCGAGCCACAAGCTTACGAGTTAGGGCAGCCGTAAGCTTACGGCTTGACAAGCCGATAACTTACGAGTTCATGAGCCGTTAATGGATAGTTTCTGGCGCAATAGACCACCTCCATCTTTCCTCCGTACCAACTTCGCTGAAACACTGCTGCTCCTCTAATCGGCGATTAGAGCATGACCGAATTTGGTTTAGAGCTTCACCGAGTTTGGTTTAGAGGAAGATCGAAGGAACAACGGACTTACTGCGGAGGATTATACAAAACGCCCAAACATTTTTCATGCGGAAAGCACGCCAGATTGCGAATGGCCAAGAGAACATTGATCATCCTTAACTTTTCTCGCAGATTTCTAGGCAAAACATTTGGAGGTTTCTCAAAAAGACGTATCTTTGCAGCGTCTTTCCAAAAGGCAATCATAGCAAGGCCACTTGAAGGGCGTTTAGCTCAGCTGGTTCAGAGCATCTGCCTTACAAGCAGAGGGTCGGGGGTTCGAATCCCTCAACGCCCACCCATAGAAAGAGATGCAATGTCTATTGCATCTCTTTTTTTGTTTCACTTCCTTACACTATTTGCCTCCTTACGTCAAACTATATTTGACAGAATTGATACAACAAATCAAAAACGAACGATGATATTTGGAATATTTTTTATCAAAACGCCCATTCGTTTTTTGATTTTTATCTATATTTGCGCCGGGAAAATCCCAAAATAATCACAAAAAGTTATTGTGTTTATCCTAAATTAATTGTATCATGGACAAGCGATCAAGCTTCCAACGCTGGAGAGGCCAGGCCCTTGCAGCGTTATTGAGTTTCTGTATGGCTGTCGTTGCTTTTGCTCAGCAGGGCGCAGTCAAAGGAAAAGTGCTGGATGAACAAGGTGAGCCCATTATTGGTGCGAACGTTGTTGAAAAAGGTACCACCAACGGTACGATTACCGACTTGGATGGTAACTACTCTCTTACGGTAAACGACCTGAAAAAGGCCGTTCTTCAATTCTCATTTATTGGTTATAACACGCAAGAAGAGGCTGTTAAAGGCCGTGGCTCAGTGGACGTTAAGTTAGGCTCCTCTGTGATCAACTTGGGTGAGGTCGTAGCCATTGGTTATGGTACGCAGACTCGTAAGGAGATCACGGGTTCTGTGGCTAACGTGTCTGAGAAAGACTTTAACCAGGGTGTTACTCGTGAGGCAACCGACTTGTTGCAAGGTCGTGTGGCTGGTTTGAACATCTCTTCTGGTTCAGGAGATGTGTCTCAAAGACCTCAGATCCGTTTGCGTGGTACCTCTACGTTGCAGAACGATCAGGGTCCGATGATCGTCATCGATGGTATCCCTGGTGGTGATATGTCAACGGTTTCTCCTTCTGATATTGAGTCTATCTCTGTCTTGAAGGATGCCTCTTCTGCAGCGATCTACGGTTCTCGTTCCGCAGGTGGTGTCATCTTGATCACGACTAAGCGTGGCCAAGGTAACCGCACACAGGTGAACTATGATGGCTATGTGGCTATGTCAACCTTGGCTAACAAGCCGGATATGTTGACAGCTGACGAGTGGCGTAAGTATGCCGCTGACCACGGCCAGAGCGAGCAGGCTAAGCAGTTCGACCAGTGGGGTGCAGACACCGATTGGTTTGACGTAATCTCTCGCACAGGTGTTTCTCAGAACCACGCCCTTTCTTTGTCTGGTGGTTCTTCTAAGAGCAACTACCGTGCTTCTGTCAACTATTTGAAGAACGACGGTGTGATCCGCGACAACTCGATGGAGCGTTTCAACTTCCGCTTCCAGTTCCAGCAACGTGCGATCAACGACCGCTTGCGTATCGGTTTGACAGGTGCTTCGACGGTGATGAACATGAACCCGACTTATGGTTACAACTTCGTGTTGGCTTACAACATGCTTCCGGTCTATCCAGTGAAGCTGTCTGATGGTAGCTGGTATGAGAACGTAGGTTACGACTTGGGTAACCCGTTGCACAATATCGAGATGAACAAGCGTGAGAACCGCATCAACCGTTGGTATGGTAGTGGTGATCTGCAGTTCACGATTATCGATGGTTTGGACATCAAGGCTATGCTCTACAAGAGCCGTATGACAGATGAGTATTCTCAATACTACCACTCTGAGACTGACGCTGGTCGCGATGACGGCGGTTATGCATACAAATCCAATACTGTAATGGATAAGGATTTGATGGAGTGGACCTTGAACTACGACAAGACTTTCCAGGATAAGCATAAATTGCAGGCAATGGCCGGTTACTCTTGGGAGGAAAACACCTATTCTAAGTTTGAGGCAGGCAACCGTAACTTTACAACTGACATGTTGCAGGACAACAAGTTGCAGGCTGGTCAGGACTTGCGTCCGGATGACGTAAAGTCTGAGAAGAACCAATATCGTTTGATCTCTTTCTTCGCTCGTGCACACTATAGCTTCGATGAGCGTTACATGATTACCGCTACAATCCGTCGAGATGGTTCATCCAAGTTCGGTACGAACAATAAGTGGGGTTGGTTCCCCTCTGTATCCGCCGCGTGGGGTATCTCTCAGGAGGGCTTCATGGAGAGCACACAGGATTGGTTGAGCGACTTGAAGTTGCGTGCAGGTTACGGTATCACCGGTAATCAGGATGGTTTGACTCCGTACAAGACATTGGAGCTTTACGGTGCCAGCGATAAGTATTATAGTGCTGGTAGCTGGTTAACTGGTTATAAGATCAGCCAGAATGCGAATCCCAATTTGAAGTGGGAGCAGACCTCTATGTTGAACATCGGTTTGGACTTCCAGTTGTTCAATGGCCGCTTAGGTGGTACAATCGAGTGGTATGACAAGCGTACAAAAGATATGCTCTATACCTATGCCGTTCCTTCACCGCCTTACCTCTACACTGAGATGATGGCCAACGTAGGTGATATGAGCAACAAGGGTATCGAGGTATTGTTAAACTTCGATGCGATCAAGACAAAAGACTTCTCTTGGAATACCTCTTTGAACTTGGCTCACAACAAGAATAAAGTGACGAAGTTGTCAAATGGTGAGTTCTCTACAACTCGTATCTATGCCGGTGACGCTTGGATCCGTGGTAGTTCAGGTGGTACGACTCACGTAGTTGAGGAGGGTTATCCTATTGGTCAGTTCTTCGGTTGGAAGTACTTGGGCATGACAGACGGTGTGCCTCAGTATGAGGATATCAATGGTGATGGTCAGATCTCTGAGGATGACCGTACTTACATTGGCGACGCTCAGCCCGACTTGACATTCGGTTGGAACAACTCATTCAGCTATAAGAACTTCGACTTGTCATTCTTCTTCCGTGGAAGCATCGGTAACGACGTATTGAACCACGTTCGCATGGCCTACGCTCAGCCGGGTTATTTGATCGGTGGTAACGCATTGGACGATCCTTTGACTTATGAGTTGAAGAAAGCTCCGGCATATAGCTCACTGTACATCGAGAATGGTTCATTCGTACGTTTGGACAACTTGACATTGGGTTACACCTTCAACACAAAGAAGGTTGACTGGTTGGATAAGGCTCGTATCTATGTAACAGGTCAGAACCTCTTCGTCATCACCGGTTACAATGGTTTGGATCCTGAGACTAACGTAGGTCGTAACAATGGTTTGGCTCCTGGTGTTGAGGATCGTGAGTTCTATCCGAAGGCAAGAACATTCACGTTTGGTGTAAATCTTACGTTCTAATTTAAAACAAAGAAAAGGTTATGAAAAATATAGCTAAATGGTTTTTAGGGGCAGCGTTGCTGTGTGGCGCCCCCGCCTGCACGGATTTGGATGAGAACGTGTTTGATAGCATCCCGTCAGATCAGTTCGGACAGACCCAGACACAGATCAATTCAATTATTGCGCCAGTTTACAGCCAGTTGAAGAATGTATGGCCGGGTGACTTCTTCTGCTTGATTGAGGAGGCCTCCGATATGGCTATCACGCCGACTCGCATCGGTGGTGACTGGTGGGACGGTGGTTATCACATGGAGATGGCCCGTCGTAACTGGACCTACATGAACAACCTGAACAACAACGGTTGGAACAGCTGTATGAGTGGTATCTCCACTTGTAACATGGTCTATTACATGATTGAGCAGAACCAGGCGATGGACGATAAGTTGAAAGCTCAAACCTTGAACGAGATCCGTGGTGTTCGTGCTTACTGGGTATATATGTTGATCGACAACTGGGGTAATGCGCCGTTGGCTACCAGCTTCGACACCAATGAGC
This sequence comes from Parabacteroides sp., assembly GCA_022775005.1. Lineage (GTDB taxonomy): Bacteria > Bacteroidota > Bacteroidia > Bacteroidales > Tannerellaceae > Parabacteroides. Next base: position 23,225 of record JALFJR010000028.1, on the reverse strand, counting down.
TTCCGGGTTGCTCCTCTCGCCAGCAATTGTTCGACTTTGCGGTTAAAGAGTTGAACGAGGTAAAAGACAACGTATTGGCTGATGTAACTTCCGCTACCTACGGTAAGTTCACCAAGGGTGTGGCTTACACCTTATTGGCTAAGTTGTATCTGAATGCGCAAGAGTGGGTGGGCACACCGATGTGGCAACAAGCTGCTGACGCTTGCGACGTAGTAATGTCTCTGCCCTATTCTTTGAATGCGGATTGGAAGGCTAACTTCGCTGTAAACAACGAGACCTCTTCTGAGGCAATCTTCGCTGTTCCATATAGCAAGTCAATCGGTGGTAACCACCTGCACAACCGTACCTTGCACTACAAGGATCCGATCGCTTTGGGCTTCACAAAGGGTACTTGGAATGGTATCTCCGCAAATCCGGATTACGTGAAGGAGTTTGATACGGAGGATCCTCGTTATGAGGGTACATTCTTAATCGGTCCGATGATCGATCCGGCTACGGGTGAACCTATTATTACAGACCACGGTCGTGACTTGATCCATACGGTTGACTACAACATGATGAGTACAGAAAAGTACGACGGTATCTGGGGTGAGGTTCAGCAAGAGGAAGGTGCTCGCTGCAACAAGTGGACATTCGAGACTGGTATGAACAACACCGATATGGAGAACGACTTCCATATCTTCCGTTTGGCTGATGTCTATTTGATGAAGGCTGAGGCATTGGTTCGCTTAGGTAAGGACAACGGCGAGGCAACTCGTTTGGTGAACGCTATCCGTGAGCGTGCTTATGGTAATGCTGATCACAACTACACTTCTGTTGACTTGGAGAAGATCTACAAAGAGCGTCGCTTCGAGTTGGCATGGGAGTTAGTTAGCCGTCAGGATATGATCCGCTTCGGTAAGTTCAACGAGCCGGGTTACCTGCACCCCGAGACTACTCCTGACTACCGTAAGTTGTTCCCGATTCCTTACAAGGCTTGGCAGTCTAACGGTAAGTTGACGCAGAATCCGGGTTATCCCGCATTCAACTAATGAGATAGTTCTTTTTCCCTATCAATATTTTAGTTAATAATGGAAAGGTGTCGCATCGCAAAGGTGCGGCACCTTTTTCGTTTATCCTTGGCGAAAGGCATAGCTAATCATTCTATTTGAAATAAATCTATTTCAAATCATCTTATTTCATAACAAATGACTAACTTCGCAGGCAGAAAGATAAATGAGCGAAGCATGGAAATACCCTTTGTGTATGGAAAGATAGCCGATGGCTCCAATTTCACGGATCGTACGCAAGATACCGAGAAATTGGTAAACAACTTCAAAGGACTGGTAAACACAGTGATCATCTCGCCACGAAGATGGGGAAAAACATCATTGGTGAATCATGCCCTCCAACGCATGTCCAACGAGAATGACTATTTACTTTGTCAAATAGATATTTTCAATTGCCGGACAGAGGCCCAGTTTTACCAGGCCTACGTGAATGCGCTACTGAAAGCCTCTTACACGAAAATGGATGAGTTCATTGCTGCCGCTAAAAAGTATGTAGGCGCATTCGGCCCCAAACTGACGCTGAGCGATAGCAATATGCAATACGAGTTAGCCTTTGGCATAGACTTCAAAGATAAGCAATACTCCTATGATGAGATTCTGGATCTTCCTCAACAAATCGCATTAGAGCGAGGCAAGAAGTTTATTGTGTGCATCGACGAGTTTCAAAACGTCAGTAGTTATGAGGATGCTTTGGGATTCCAACGCAAACTGCGTGCGCATTGGCAAAGACATAACCAAGTAGGCTATTGCATGTTTGGAAGCAAACGGCACATGCTACTCGACATCTTCAGCAACTATGAGATGCCTTTCTACAAATTTGGAGACATCCTTTTCTTAGACAAGATTGGCGAGCAAGAATGGGTATCTTTTATCACCGATCGCTTTTCACAAACGGGAAAGAGAATCTCCACCACACAAGCCTCACGCATAGCACAATACGTAGCATGCCATCCCTATTATGTGCAACAGTTAGCGCAATTAGTCTGGCTAAGGACAGAAACAGTGTGTAAGGATACGCTAATTGATGCCGCATTCGAGGCTTTGGTCGGTCAACTCAGTTTGCTGTTCAGTAACATTATTGATACACTTACCGCAAAACAGATTAGTTTCTTACAAGCGATTGCACAGGGAGAACGCAACTTCTCCTCACGGGAAGTGCTTTCCAAGTATCAATTGGGGACATCAGCCAACATCAAGAACCTACGAAAAGCGATGCAAGACAAAGATCTCATTGATGTCATGCCCAACTCCATCCAGTTGCAAGACCCGCTCTTCGCCTATTGGCTGACGCATAAGTATTGATGAAAAAGGCGCATCAGAAAAGAAACCTTCCGATGCACCTTCACGATAAGCAACCGTCAATGAAACGGTTATTTCTTCGTCACCTCTACACGCTGGGTCGGTGCCAAATGGGTATTGCGATACTCGATCTGCGCCACCACATTCTCCGCCAAAGCTTGGAAAGCTTGGCCTGTAATCGTATTGGGGTTCAAAGCGACCGGCTTACCGACATCACCGCCCTCGCAGATGCTCTGCACAATGGGAATCTGACCTAACAACGGCACGTTCAACTCCTCCGCCAAACGCTTGCAGCCCTCCTTACCGAAGAGGTAGTATTTGTTCTCCGGCAACTCAGCAGGTGTGAACCAAGCCATGTTCTCGATCAAGCCTAATACCGGAACGTTCACCTTATCGCCCGTGAACATGCTGATTCCCTTGCGCGCATCTGCCAATGCAACCTCTTGCGGAGTGCTGACTACCACCGCTCCGGTGATCGCTAACGTCTGCACCAACGTCAAGTGAATATCGCTCGTTCCCGGAGGAAGGTCGATCAAGAAATAGTCTAACTCGCCCCAGTTAGCGTCGCCAATCAATTGCTTCAGTGCATTGCTGGCCATCGCTCCACGCCACAAAACCGCTGAATCCTTATCGACAAAGAAGCCGATAGAGAGCATCTTCACCCCATAGTTCTCGGCGGGCTCGATCAACTCACGTCCCTCCGCCTCTACCATGTAGGGACGAGCCTCCTCCAAGTTAAACATCTTAGGCTGCGAAGGGCCAAAGATGTCGGCATCCAAAAGACCCACCTTATAGCCTTGCAACGCCAACGCAACAGCCAAGTTAGCGGCTACGGTGCTCTTACCTACGCCACCCTTGCCCGAAGAGACAGCAATGATATTCTTTACTTTCGGTAAAAGTTTATCCGGCTCAGGGCGAGACAACTGCTTCGCCTTCACCGTGATATTCCCTTTGATATTGACCTCCGGACTCACATAGGTCAAGATAGCGGTCTCAGCCGCCTTCACCACCGAGCGAATGAAAGGATCGTTCGGCTTGTCGAACAACAGGGAGAAGGTGACGTTCAACCCGTCAATACGGATGTTATCCTCCACCATCCCCATCTCGACCAGATCTTTACCCGTGCCCGGGTAACGCACTGTTTTCAATGCGTCTAAAATCAGATTTGGATAGATTTGCATGATTATTTACGTTTAATTCATTCTATATTCACGGCCGAAAGCCGCCCCGCATCACTTGCCTGAGGCCAATGCGCTACGCTTGCTGCGGTTGAAGCTGCGATAGGCATCATATTCGATCTCCACCTCCGGCTCCACCAACTCCGCCCGCTCTTCACAAACAAAACGGATGTATTTAATGTTCAACCCCCTGTCGAGCCATTGCTGTTCGTAATAGGTCTTGATGGAAAGAATCTCGTCGGCCCCCTCCGAATGATAGAGGTCATCCGTCTGGAAAAGCACCGGATAATGGTTGGCCTTGATCATCTCCATCGTATAGGTGTACATAAACTGGCTGTCTGTCTTCAGGTGGATAAGGCCATCGCCCGCCAAGATCTGCCGATACAGCCGCATGAAGCGGGTTCCCGTCAAGCGTTTGTTTACCTTCTTCATCTGCGGATCCGGGAAAGTGATCCAAATCTCCGACACCTCCCCGGGCGCGAAGAAATGGGCGATCAACTCAATGCTGGTGCGCAAAAAGGCGACGTTCGTCATGCCCTGCTCTAAAGAGGCCTTCGCACCGGTCCACATACGCGCCCCCTTGATATCCACACCGATAAAATTCTTCTCGGGGAAGAGCTGCCCCAATCCCACGGTGTACTCACCCTTTCCACAACCCAACTCCAAGACAATGGGGTGATCATTGTGGAAAAACTGTTCGTTCCAATGGCCTTTCATAGCAAAACCCTGCTCCTGCAACGCAGCGAAAGGATATTGAAACACATGCGGATAACCCGCCATATCATCAAACTTCGCTAATTTATTCTTTCCCATAGCGCGAAGATAACAAAAAGCCTCGTCTAAAACAGTTGCCTAAGTAGCGAAAAATCCCAAGAATAGAAAGCCACAAATAATCAGAGTCTTTCCTTCAACCATGGTATGTCATCCAAATAGGCTATAAATTCCATAATATCCTCTTTTCTATGCCTATTCATCAATCTCTTTATTTCCTTACTGAATTGTATCCCCTTTTGCCCTGGTAAATAAAACAAAAAATACTGTATGACCAGCAAGACACCTCTCAAACTTGACCACAAGTCTCCTTGATCCCCTATCAATACTCTTTTAAATTTTCCAGCTCGCAAAGATTTGTAAAGTTTCAAATCGAACAAAGGATGACCATGAGCACAGTTATTCCTCATTTGTCTAATAATTTCTATATAATTAGGAAAAGTCTTTTCTTCATTGAAACCATATAACAGATAAAGCCTTGAGTGTAAATCAGAAGATTTTAAGCTATGAATCAATCTAATAAGATCTCCAAATGACATGTATTCTAATGTTTTCCACGCTGGAGCATATAAATGGTCTGGATGTTTAGCATGATGCCTACTAACACATCATTGTTCTTGATTTCATCGTTGTATGTAGCTCTAAATGAATTTATAAACGATGGCATGACAATATTATCATCTAAAAACCCAAATGGATTATGATGGTATTCGTTCGATACATAATAAACCACTTTTGTCCTAAGATTAACCTCTATGTCATGCAAATAGAATGAAAGAATGCTTCTTAACTCTTTGTCAAACTCGTATAATCTAACACTCTTATCAAAGGTTGCTCCTTCTTTAAACTTATGACTACGATTGTCCTTGATAGGATATGACCTCTCCATCGGAAACCAATAAAATCCAAGCCTATAGTAACCCAAATCCAACAGGATTTCCGAAGCACGATTCACATCACCAATTGACATACCTCGTTCTTTTAACCGGCAGATCTGCTCTTCTATCGTCGTGGCTGTCTTCATATATGCAAGGCGTATATATAAAAATGGGAGAACACCACACGAGTACTCTCCCCTATTTCCATTTTAAAGTGCCCATACGCTTTGGCTAAACGCACATGCACTAACCTAATGTCGTTGCGAAGGTATGCATTTATTTTGATATAGCTATTTTTGGATGGGGAAAATACACCTGAAAAACATACATTTAACATTTCCTGTTAAAAAAGCCGTCAGGCTTGTTGCATCCTGACGGCTCCTTTTTTGTGACTGCCTTTCGCCCCTCACGAGGCTACTCCGCAATAAGAACTTTTTATTATTAACTTTCTATATCCCTGCTTGTTCACCCCTCACAGGTTACTTGGCTCAACGCCTCGCAGGGAGATTATTTATTATGAATAAATTTCTTTTGTTCTATTACTTAACCACTACCTTCGTAGCCTCACCGACAACAGCAACTACGACTACACCTACCGGAGCAGCGATCGTTACGTTGTCAGAAGCGGCTACCTGGTTAGCGATGGTCTGACCCAAGATGTTAGCTACAGTAATCACCTTACCAGCAGCACCCTGAACCGTTACAACGCCCTGGCCACCGATTACAGTTACCTGAGAAGCCTCGATTGCCTCGTTAGCGGTCGGTGAAACAGTATCAGCGATCGTGAACAACATTGCCTCAGCAGCATCTGCACCGATAGTCAAATACTTACCATAAACAGTCTTCACATCATTTGCGTTACCATTGAGGAAGCGGATTCCGTAAGCAGCAACAGTAGCATCTGTATTCAAGAACTCAATACCCTTGATTGCTGTAGTCGCTACCTTCTTGAACGTATAGATAGGATCGTCTGCCTTCTGGCTTGCCAAATAGTTCACGCCTCCATGTGTTAACACGCCCAAGCGAACTTTCGCAGCTGCATGGTCATCCTTAGAAGCATCTTTCTGATAACGGAAACCGTCAACAGTCAAAGCATAAGGATAACTTGAAGTGTAGCTCTTATTTACAGTGAACGCTGCGTTATAAATAGAGATCTCGCTTCCAGAAGACTTCTTAGCATTCGTAGTTCCAGTGTAAAGGTTCATGTCACCAATTCTTACCTCAACAACCTCGAAGCCCTTACCAGCGGCACGATCGGCATTTGTCACCTCAACAGTCTCAGTAGATCTAACTGCCAAAACAGAAGAGTTCAACCAATCGATGTTGTTTCCATCCATTACCTTGTCTGTGAAGAAGTACATACCAGCCGGAATCTTCAAATCATTCGCAGCATCAATGTTCGCAGCATTAGCGAGGTAGTAAGCCTCCAAACGCTTGTCAGCAAAGATATTGCCCACAACATCCTTTCCGTTCACCTCGAAAGAAACACCCTTCTTGTTATACAGGGTATTCAATTCAGTAGCAGTCGTCACTGATTGGCTTTCTACCGCATAAAAGATAGTGACAGCATAGCCTTCATCCACACTAACAGTCATCACGTTACTTCCTGTGGCATTAGATATACCGACATAAGCTGTTGTAATTCCAGTATGACTAGTTAATTTGTCAGCAATCAACTTGTTGTTACTTGCGGAATAAGCCTGATAAGTACCAAACTCAAATGTACTACTTGCTTTGGACGCAGCTACATTTGTGTCCAGCTCAATCTTTTCTGAACCATCAGTAGTATTATAACGAAGCACTTGACCAGTCAAAGAGTTGGTAAAAGTGTACGCATAAGCAGTTCCGACTTGAGAAATTGATACTTTCCAAATATAAGCCGGAATCATTTCCGGAGCAACATCATCTTCCCTTGTAGGGTCTTCCACAAATGTCTCCGAGATTTTTCCTTCATCATTAACTGAAGCAAAGCCATAGGCAATGTTAGACTGAACAAGCACATAAGACTTGCCATCCTCCAATGCTGTCGCCGCGGCACTGATAGGCAACTTGTCTGCCCATGCACTATTAAAAGCTGAACCTGCCATTAGCAAGCTCGCTGTCAAAAGTGTAGAAAACTTTTTGTTCATAAATAAGTAATTTAATAGATTAATAATATGTTATAAATAACTCGTTCTTATTTGCCGGAAGGCTTCGCTGAAGGGAGGCGGAAAAAGGGGAAAAATGGGGTGACGCATCTTTTTTCTTTGAGCAACCCTTGGTGATTAGGAAAATACGCGTACCTTTGTGCTCAAATGTTAGGAACCTTTTTGTTGAGCAGTCCGCTCATTTCCTTCTCCTTAAAATAATCACATTATCAAGTAGTTAGCAGAATTGTTCCCCGTGGAACATTGCGTTTATTGCGCCAAAAAATGCGCAAAACAGCCCCTTTTTGCTTCATTTTTCATTTCGTTGACCCCTGTTCCACGAATGTTCCACGACCCGATTGCGCCATGAAATAATGCCGTTCCCCCCCCCCCACAATGCCAATACCTAATATTATATAATGTTCACGCGCGCGTGGGGCCCGGACGTAATCCGGACGTAACCCGGACGCAAAGACCTTGCGTCCCTACCAGCTGTGATTATTTTCCCAGTTAGGAAAAAATTTTTCCCTAACTGGGGAGATAAATACGGTTGCTGATAGGCAAAAATTCTATTGCCCGTAATTTTGAAAAGTGTTGCTCGTAGTTTTGAAAAACATTGCCCGTAGTTTTTTCAGCCGTTGCCGATGATTTTTCAAAACGTTGCCCGTGATTTTTTCGTCCTACGGGCAACGTTTTTGAGGGCTTTGCTTGTTGCGTTGTGATGGGGGTTCGAAATAGAGCGGCAGGGGGAGGAAGAGAAGTCAACAAAAAAAGAGAGACACCTCTTAATGAAGTATCTCTCTTTTCGCTCTTCCTCTTGGACTTGAACCAAGGACCCTCTGATTAACAGTCAGATGCTCTAACCAACTGAGCTAAGGAAGAATGTTGTTTGCTCTTCTTCTTGGACTTGAACCAAGGACCCTCTGATTAACAGTCAGATGCTCTAACCAACTGAGCTAAAGAAGAATGGTTGTTTCAGTCTTTCCCGATGTCTGCGCTCTTCCTCTTGGACTTGAACCAAGGACCCTCAGATTAACAGTCAGATGCTCTAACCGACTGAGCTAAGGAAGAATGTTGTTCAACCTCGATAAGCATGTGCCCCTCTCGAAATTGCACTGCAAAAGTACGGGCTATTTTCGAAATATGCAATATCTTTGCGGAAAAATTGAGAAAAAAAATGAGGATTGTAGGATTAGGGAACGCCTTGATGGATGTTTTATTGCAGCTGAAGCAGGAGGAAATTTTGTCGGAGATCGGCATCCAAAAAGGAGCTATGGATATGATTAACAGGGAGCAAATGATCGCCATTCGCCAGCGACTGGCCGATTGCCCACGCACGCAAGCGCCGGGAGGCTCCGTTTGCAACACGATGCGCGCTTTGGCCTATTTGGGCGCTGAAGCGGGCTTTATCGGCAAAATCGGCACGGATGCCATCGGCGAATACTACGAGGAGGCGCTGCGCAAGGCCCATGTGCATCCGCATTTCATCCGGACAACGGGCGAATCGGGCAGCTGCACGGTGATGATCTCTCCGGATGGCGAGCGCACCATGGGCACCTTCTTGGGCCCGGCTCCTACCATCGAGCCTGACGAGATCAGCGAGGAGCTGTTGCGCGACTACCATATTATTTATATAGAGGGTTATCTGATCGTCAACGAGCCGTTGGTGCGCACCACGATGGAAAAGGCCAAACGGCTGGGGCTGAAAGTGGCGCTCGACCTCTCCAACTTCAATATTGTCAATGGTTTCAAGCCGTTGTTAGAGGATTTGATTCCCCGCTACGTGGACATTCTTTTCTCTAACGAGAGCGAGGCAGCCGCATACACCGGTCTGCCCGCGGAAGAGGCAGTGCTCGAACTGGCGAAGCAGGTTGAGGTAGCGGTCGTCACCATCGGGAAAGAGGGCTCCTTGGTGGCCGCAGGCGGAAAGCGTTATGCCATCCCGGCCGAGGGCGGGAAACCGATCGACACGACGGGTGCCGGTGATAACTTCGCGGCCGGATTCCTCTATGGGCAGTCGTTAGGCGCCTCGTGGGCACAAAGCGCTCGGATCGGCTCTACCCTCTCCGGCTATGTGATTGAGGTGGTCGGGCCGCAGATAGCCGACGCAAAATGGCCGGAAATCAAGGAAAAAGTAAATGCGCTATTAAATTAAAACGAGAATATGACACTAAGAAAAGGAGGCTGGCTACTCTGCCTGTGGCTCTTGGCCACAGCGGGTTGGGCACAACGTGACAACCGTTTCGAAGTCAGCAAGCAATTGGAGATTTTCAACGCTATACTGAAAGAGGTTGAATTGTTTTATGTGGATTCGCTCGATGTAGAGAAAAGCGTCAGACGAGGTATCGACGCAATGCTGAGAGGCTTAGACCCCTACACGGAGTATTTCCCTGAGCAAGATATGGAGGAGTTGGATCTGATCACGACCGGCGAGTATGGCGGCATCGGCTCGTTGATCCGTCAGCGCGACAACGACGGACGGGTGATGATCGCCGAGCCTACGGAGGGCATGCCCGCTGATTTAGCTGGCCTCAAAGCCGGCGACCTGATCTTGAAGATCGACACGATCGATGTCTCCTCCGCCACCAGCGCACGGGTCAGCTCCTTGCTGAAGGGTGTGCCCAACACCAAGATGACCCTCACGATCCAACGTCCGGGCGAGAAGAAACCGCGCAAGATCACGATCACACGTAAGCAAATCTCTACCCCGCAGGTGACCTATTACGGGGTGCGAGGCGACCGTGTAGGTTATATCTATCTGAAATCGTTCACGATCAAGAGCGCCCAGGAGGTGAAAGAGGCCTTCTTGGACCTGAAGAAAAACCACGGCATCCAATCGCTGATTCTCGATCTCAGAGGCAATGGCGGTGGCGTCTTAGAGGGAGCCGTGCAGATTGTCAGTATGTTCGTGCCGAAAGGTAGCGAGGTACTGAGCACCAAGGGAAAAGTGAAGCAGTGGGATCGTACCTATCGCACCTCCACAGAGCCGATCGACACCGTTATGCCGTTAGCCATCTTGATTGACGGAGGCACGGCCTCTGCCGCCGAGATCGTCTCTGGCTCCTTGCAGGATATGGACCGGGCGGTGCTGTTGGGCGAGCGCTCGTATGGCAAAGGCTTGGTGCAATCCTCCCGCGACCTGCCCTACAACGGAAAGCTGAAGGTGACCATGAGCAAATATTACATCCCCAGTGGCCGCTGCATCCAGCAGCTCGACTATTCGCACCGGCAGGAGGATGGTAGCGTAGCCGCCATCCCGGATAGCTTGACAAAGGTGTTCTACACGAAGAATCAACGTCCCGTGCACGATGGCGGTGGCGTACGGCCAGAGTTTGAGGTGAAAGCGCCTGAGCTTCCGACCATGATCTATTATTTAGCGGCAGACACGGTGCTGTTCGACTTCGTCACCGAATGGGCGCAAAAGCATCCGCAAATCGCACCTATCGAAGAGTTTGCCGTGAGCGATGAAGACTTTGAGGCCTTCAAGACTTACGCCAAGGAGAAGCAGTTCACCTACGACCGACAGAGCGAGAAGGCCTTACAAAAATTGAAAGAGATCGCCACGTTCGAGGGCTACCTGTCCGACGATAGCACGACTTTCAAAGCCTTGGAGGCCCGCTTCACTCCCAACTTAGAGCAGGATTTCAACCGATTCAAGAAGGAAGTGAAAAAGACCATGGCTACCGAGATCGTCAAGCGTTATTACTACCAGCGGGGAGAACTGCAAGAGAGCTTGAAGGGCGATGCCGTCTTAGAGAAAGCACTTCAGGTCTTAGCCGACCCCGAGCTGATGAAAAAAACATTGAGTAAGCCGGAGTAAAGACATAAAGAAAGGGCTACCTCAAAAGAGGTAGCCCTTTCGCTTTTGTTACTCTTCTTAACGGAAAATCAGTCTATTAAGTGCGTAATAGGAATCTCCCGCTTGATGCTCTGCCGTAACGAAATCAACGTCTCTGTAGCCGTCACGCCCGGAATCTCTTGGATACGTGAGTTCAGCAATTCCATCAAATGCTCGTTGTCGCGCGCATACAACTTGATCAACAAGGTATAAGGGCCTGTCGTGAAATGACATTCTACTACCTCTGGAATTTTCTCAAACTCAGGCACAACATCCTTGTACATCGAGCCTCTCTCTAACTTCACACCGATATAGGTACAAGTGTTGTATCCTAAGATCTTGGGGTTGATGTGATAGCCAGAACCAACGATCACATTCATATCCATCATGCGCTGGACCCGCTGATGAATCGCCGCACGAGATACGCCACATTCTTCCGCAACATCTTTGAAAGGGATTCGGGCATTTTTTGAAATGATGTTCAGGATCTGCCGATCCAGTTTATCAATCTTCTCCATGTTTTACACGTACTATATTTATAAGCTTTCAAATTTGATGTATCAAAAGTATGTATTATTTTTGAATGAGATAGCATTATGAAAGAAAAAAGTGCGATTTTAATAAAAAATAGCGGGCAAAACATGCTATTTAGCATATTTTACCCGCTAACTTTGCTTTCCGCAACGGTCGTTGCTTACAATTTATTTTTTCGCATCTGCCTTGATCACCTCGAGCAACTCAACCTCAAACTTCAACACACTGTTGGGCTTGATGTCTTGACCGGCGCCACGCTCACCGTAGGCCAACTCAGAAGGAATCCAGAAGATGTATTTGGAGCCAGCCGGCATGATCTGCAAGCCCTCTGTCCAACCCTTGATCACCTGGTTCACACCGAACTCAGCCGGCTCACCACGATCCACAGAGCTATCAAACTTCGTTCCGTCGAGCAACGTACCGGTGTAGTGAACCTTCACACGATCCTCTGCGGTCGGCTTTGCGCCTGTACCCTCCGTAACCACCTGATACTGCAAACCGCTCTCTGTCGTGATCACGCCCTCTTTCGTCTTGTTCTCTGCCAAGAACTTCTCTCCTTCTTCTTTCGACTTAGCGGCCTCACGAGCCTGAGCCTCCACGAAATAGGTCTGGAGATATTGTTGCGCCTCCTGCGGCGTCATCTTCATAGCGGCAGAATCACCCTTGATGGCCTGGATGAAACCAGCGATCAAGTCGTCCACATTGGCCTCGCCACCGGGCAGGGTCTTCAAGTTCTCTTTGTAGCCAGCGCCTGTGCTGATACCAATCGCATAACTTGCGCTATCCACAGCGCTCTTCAAGCTGGCACTCTTGTGGGAACCGCCACAAGAGGTGAATGTCGTGCCCATAGCCACAAGCGCTACGGCAACCAAAACACTTACTTTCTTCATCTTTGTCTCTTACCTTTATTATATTACTTTACGATGTCTAACAACTCTACGTCGAAGATCAAGGTGCTGTTCGGCTCGATCACGTCGCCTGCCCCATGCTCACCATACGCCAAGTTAGAGGGAATAAACAGACGCCACTTAGAGCCTACGGGCATCAACTGCAACGCCTCAATCCAGCCGGGGATTACCTGCGAAACGCCAAATGTGGCCGGCTCACCACGCTGCACTGAACTATCGAACACCGTGCCGTTGATCAACGTACCGTGATAGTGGCATTTCACCTTATCATTCGCTGACGGCTTAGCACCTGTTCCTTGCTTCAAGATCTCATATTGCAGACCGCTCGGCAATTCTACCACACCCGCTTTGTGACGATTGATCTCCAAGAACTCAGCGCCTGCCTGTTTGTTGATCTCCAAACGCTCCTGCTGCAGTTTCATGAAATAGTCGTTGATAACCTGTTTTGCCTCCTCATAGCTGATAGCCGGTTGCTTCTCGCCCAAGACATCCTCCAAGCCCTTTACAAAGTCCGCAACCTGGAGCTGTTTGATGCCAGAGTTCTGGAAATTATTTCCGATGCTTAACCCCAGCGCATAACTTACTTTGTCCATATTTTTCTTCTAACTGTTTATGAGCGACAAAAGTAATGCTTTTCGGCATATAAAACAGCCTTTTCTGCGAAGAAAATCGTAACTTCGCCGCAACCATTTCCAATATGTCATATAAATAAAGGTAGAAAATGAAAAAGTTAGTCGTACTTACAGGTGCCGGCATGAGTGCGGAGAGCGGCATCTCCACCTTTCGCGACTCAGACGGCCTTTGGATGAATTATCGGGTTGAGGATGTAGCGACCCCCGAAGGGTTCATAAAGAATCCACAAATGGTGTTAGACTTTTACAACGCTCGCCGCAGGGAGGTGATGCAAACCAAGCCCAATGCCGGTCATTTGGGATTGGCCGCCTTGGAGTCCTATTTCGACGTGCGTATCGTGACGCAAAACATTGACAACCTGCATGAGCGGGCGGGGAGCACCAAGGTGCTCCATCTGCATGGCGAGGTGATGAAGGCCTGCACGATGGAGGATCGGGAGGTCGTCATCGATCTTTCACCCGAACACCCCGACATCCATTTGGGAGACAAGGACGCCAAAGGGCATCAACTGCGTCCCTATATTGTCTGGTTTGGCGAAGCGGTACCGATGATCGAGCTGGCTATTGACTGGGTGCAGGAGTCGGACATCGTGGTGGTAATCGGCACCTCCTTGAATGTTTACCCAGCGGCCGGATTGCTCAACTATGTGCGCAACGGCCAACCCATTTATTTGATTGACCCCAAAGAGGTGAAGACCTATCGAAACGATATTACCCATCTGAAAATGGGTGCATCGGAGGGCGTCAAGAAACTGACTGAAATCCTACTGGGCAAATAGCAAATGCACAGCAGAATCACAGAAAAGCTATCAGTCATTAGGGCTTTATCCAAATCATTTGTATTTTTGCAGCTAATTTTTCGCAAACAAATAACATTTGGATAAAGCCCATGACAAACAAATACAAAAGTCCTTCGCTTTGGCTCTCTCTGCTACCAGTAGCGACCTTGGTATGCCTCTTAGCCATTGCTATTTATCTGTTTCAAGGAGACGCCTTAGGAGGCGCAAGCCAGATTGTCCTGCTGCTCGCCACCGCCCTCTGCGCAGCCATCGCCTATTTTTGCTACGGGATCCGTTGGGCAGTCATTGAGGCACAGATCGCCAAGAACATCTTCGGTATCGCTCCCTCCGTACTCATTCTGCTGTTGATCGGTACCCTCTCGGGCAGCTGGATGATTAGTGGTGTCGTCCCCTCGTTGATTTATTACGGGTTACAGGTCATGCAGACCGACTTTTTTCTGGTGGCTTGCTGTTTGCTCTGCAGCATCGTATCGGTGATGACCGGCAGTTCTTGGACCACCATCGCTACCATTGGCATCGCCTTGGTGGGTATCGGCGAAGCGCAAGGCTTCTCTACCGGATGGATTGCCGGGGCGATCATCTCCGGAGCCTACTTCGGCGATAAGATGTCGCCACTTTCCGACACGACTGTCTTAGCCGCCTCTGTAACTGATACCCCACTCTTCTCGCATATCCGCTACATGACGCTGACCACCGTCCCCTCCATGCTGATCACCTTGACTGTGTTCTGCATCGCCGGCAGCTCCCGGGCAGCCATCGACAGCGATCAGATCATGCGCTTCTCAGCCGACCTGCAACAGAGTTTCCACATCACTCCCTGGTTGATGCTGATTCCGCTCGTGACGGGCGTGATGATTGCCAAGAAAATACCCTCGATCGTGGTACTTTTCCTCTCCTCTTTACTGGCCGGTGTTTTCGCCGTGATCTTCCAGCCCCAGCTGTTGCTCGACATCGCGGGAAGTAGCGAGGCACGCCTATTGGCCTATATCAAAGGATTGCTGATGACCTTTTACGACAGCACACAAATCGAAACCGGCAACGAGGCACTCAACAGCTTGGTCTCCACCCGCGGCATGGTCGGCATGTTGAACACAATCTGGTTGATTATCTGCGCAATGTGTTTCGGTGGAGCGATGTCGGCCAGTGGGATGCTAAAGAATATCACGCAACTTTTCCTGCGCATGATGCGAGGACGCACCAGTATGGTAGCCTCTACGGTGGTCTCCGGTCTTTCACTGAACCTCTGCACAGCGGATCAGTTCATCGCCATTATCCTGAACAGCGAGATGTTCAAGGAGGTGTATAAGCAACGGGGATTCGAGAGTCGGCTATTGAGCCGAACCACGGAAGATGCCGTGACCGTAACCTCGGTCTTGATCCCTTGGACCACCTGTGGCATGACCCAAGCCACCATTTTGGGTGTCTCCACATGGACCTATTTCCCCTATTGCATCTTTAATTGGGTCAGTCCGCTGATGACGATTTTGATAGCAGCTACCGGTTATAAAATCAGACAAATCACAGTTTCTACCGAAAACAGCACCGAAAAGCATGTTGAATAAAGATTAATTCGTATTTTCGTCGCAATTTATTCGTAATATCCTAAACATAGCATACTCAAATGAGAAATCAAACAGATAAACAACTCCCCTCACCCCTACTCTCGTTAGTCCCCATCCTCGTTATGGTGATACTTCTGTTCCTTACGATCAGCACCTTTGGCAGCGATGCCCTCAGTGGCGGTAGTCAAGTTGTCCTGCTTACTACCACAGCCGTAGCTTCCTGTTTGGCGATGCTCTTCTGCAAGGTACGTTGGAAGGTGATTGAGGAGGCCATGTGTAACAATATCTTAGGGGTATCAACCGCTCTTATCATCCTGCTACTCATAGGCGCACTTTCCGGCGCATGGATGATCAGCGGCGTGGTGCCTACCTTAATCTATTACGGGATGCAAATCATCCACCCCAACTTTTTCTTGGCCTCCTGTTGCGTCATCTGCGCCGTGGTATCGGTGATGACCGGTAGCTCATGGACCACCATCGCTACGATCGGTATCGCCTTGATGGGTATCGGTGAGGCACAAGGATTTCCGACCGGATGGGTGGCCGGAGCGATTATCAGTGGTGCCTACTTCGGCGATAAGATCTCCCCGCTGTCTGACACGACGGTGTTGGCTTCCTCCGTCACGCACACCCCGCTTTTCGACCATATCCGCTACATGATGCTGACCACGGTTCCCTCCATTGCCATCACACTGCTGATCTTTATCGGGATGGGATTCACGCATGTCGCTTCTGATGCGACGCAGATCGCTGCTTTCGCCACTTCGTTAGACGAAACGTTCCATATCTCCCTCTGGTTGTTGATCGTTCCCTTAGCGACCGGCATCTTGATTGCCAAGAAGGTGCCCTCCCTCATTACGCTGTTCATCTCCGCCGGTTTGGCAGGCTGTTTCGCCCTGTTTTTCCAACCGAATCTCTTGTTGGAGGTAGCTGGCGAAGATGCTGAAGCCAGCCTGTTCAAGGGACTCTTCATGACTTTCTATGGCAGCACACAGATCGAGACCGGCAACGCCGCTTTGAACGACTTGGTCGCTACCCGTGGTATGGCCGGCATGATGAATACCATTTGGTTGATTATCTGCGCCATGTGTTTTGGTGGTGCTATGACGGCCAGCGGTATGTTGGAGAGTTTGACCTCCGTCTTCCTACGTTTCATGAAACGACGTGTCGGCATGATCACCTCCACGGTTTGCTCCGGCCTTTTCCTCAACATCGTCACCGCCGATCAATACATCTCCATCATCTTGACAGGAAATATGTTTAAAGATATTTATCGGCAGAAGGGCTATGAAAGTCGGCTGTTGAGCCGTACCACAGAGGATGCCGTGACCGTCACCTCCGTATTGGTGCCTTGGAACACTTGCGGTATGACACAAGCCACCATCTTAGGCGTGGCCACATTGACCTACCTGCCCTATTGCTTCTTCAACCTGATCAGCCCGTTAATGAGCATAACCATGGCCGCTATCGGCTATAAAATAAAACAACATCATGAAGAGAATCCGGATCTCACTACTCGGTAAAGTTGTCATTGCGATTGCAGCTGGCATCTTGTTTGGGCAATTCCTTCCGAGCGGAATCGCCCGCATCTTTGTCACCTTTAACTCCCTTTTCGGCGAGTTCCTCTCGTTTTCCATCCCACTGATTATCGTCGGCTTAGTGGTACCCGCCATCGGTGATTTAGGGAAAGGAGCCGGCAAACTACTTTTACTTACGGTTTTAATCGCTTACGGATCGACCATCTTCTCCGGGTTCTTTACCTTCTTCAGTGGAGCTGCCATCTTCCCCGGTATCTTACCCACTCACGCAGAGCTGACGGCGTTAGACAATCCGGAGAATGCCATGCTGATCCCCTATTTCAAGGTTGCAATGCCGCCTTTAATGGGTGTGATGACCGCTTTGATCCTTTCGTTTGTCGTAGGATTGGGCCTCTCGCACATTCAAGGGCAGACCCTGCATGGTGCTTTCGCTGATTTCAAAGAGATTATCACCAAGCTGATCGAAGCGGTAATTATCCCGTTGTTGCCGCTACACATCTTCGGTATCTTCCTGAACATGACTGTCAGCGGGCAGGTGGCCAGCATCATCAATATGTTTATCAAGGTGATTGCCGTGATCTTTGTGCTGCATGTCTTGTTGTTATTGATCCAGTTTACCATCGCCGGATTAGTGGCCCACAAGAATCCGTTACGTTTGTTGCGCACCATGCTGCCGGCCTATGCCACCGCTTTGGGCACGCAATCCTCGGCGGCGACCATTCCCGTCACCTTGGCACAAGCCGTCAAGAACGGCGTGCGAGAGAATATCGCCATTTTCACCGTTCCGCTTTGCGCCACGATTCACTTGGCGGGTAGCACGATGAAGATCGTAGCCTGTGCCATGGCCATTCTGATCATGGCCGGTTCCCCGATTGAATTCTCCAGCTTCGCCGGCTTCATCTTGATGTTGGGTATCACGATGGTGGCGGCTCCGGGCGTGCCGGGTGGAGCCATCATGGCTGCCTTGGGCGTGTTAGAGAGCATGTTGGGCTTCGACGACACGCTGCAAGCGTTGATGATCGCCCTCTACATTGCCATGGATAGCTTTGGCACGGCTTGCAACGTCACTGGAGATGGTGCCATCGCCATTGTGGTGGATAAGTTAGCGGGGAAACCATCCAAATAGACCGTTTAGATTTAAATTCAATAAAATGAAACGTTTAGGTATTCTCGTGGCGATCTGCTGCTGCGCAGTGATCACCACGCACGCAAAAATCAAGAACAGCCTCCTTGTGCAAGAGGTGAAAAAACAGGAGGCGAAGTATGAGGCGCTTTACCAAGATCTGCATCAACACCCGGAACTCTCCAAGCAGGAGGAACGTACGTCTGCTCTCTTGGCGGGTAAGTTGCGGGAGTTGGGCTTTGAGGTGACGGAAAAAGTGGGAGGCTATGGCATTGTCGGTCTACTGCGCAACGGCGAAGGCCCCACGATTGCCCTCCGTACCGATATGGATGCTCTGCCCATCCAGGAGGCAACCGGTTTGCCCTATACCAGCCAGACGGAGGATGTGTTCCACGCTTGTGGTCATGATATGCACATGAGTGTCTGGTTAGGCACCTTAGAGACTTTGGCTACCTTCAAGTCACATTGGAAAGGAACTTTGGTCGCCATCGGTCAACCAGCTGAAGAGCAGAACTACGGAGCGCAAGCAATGATTAAGGATGGACTGTTCAGTCGTTTTCCCTGCCCCGATTACATCTTGGCCTATCATGTCAGCCCGGAATACCCGGCAGGTAGTGTAGGTTATTCCTTGCGGGAGACCTTTGCCGGCTTGCTGAATTACGACATCACCTTCCGCGGAGTGGGTGCACACGGGGCTAAACCCAACACCGGTATTGATCCGATTGTCATGGCTTCGGAGGCGGTGTTGCAATTCCAAACCATTCCCAGTCGTTCAGTCAGTCCGTTGGCCCCGTCCGTAGTTACTGTCGGCTCTTTCCATGCGGGTAAAGTATGGAATATCATTCCGAAGGAGGCTACGCTCCAGTTGACCACCCGTTTCTACGATATGGAGGTACAAAAACTGATTGACAAGCGTATTCGAGAAATTTGTCAAGGTATTGCGATCTCAAATGGGGTTCCAGAGGCACGGATGCCAGAGATCAAGCCATTACAAATCGCCTCTCCAGTGATCAATGATACCCCCTTGGCAGAGGCGGTTAGCCAGTCCATGCGAGACATCTTGGGTGATGAGCATCTGATCGAGGCTGCTCCCTCTCCTGTTTCAGAAGATTTCGCCTATTACAGCCAGACACCGGAGAAGGTACGCACGATGATCTTTTGGTTGGGTGTGGCCAATCCACAAAAGCTGCAAGAGGCTACCCAGGCAGGCCAACTACTGCCCCAACTGCATAATGAATGCTTCGCCCCGCAATTTGCGGATAGCTGGGCGACAGGTGTGCAGGCGATGGCCAAAGCACTGATTGACTTGCTGCAATAATAAGCGGATTACAATTCTCCCTTACCTTGGCGAACAATCGTGAAATCGTCAGTCGTGCAATCGACTACCGTGGAAGGTTCGGTCTCCCCATAACCGCCATCGATCACGATATCCACCTGACGGTCATACTTTTCATGGATCAATTCCGGATCCGTAGAATATTCAATTAACTCATCCTCATCGTGTATAGACATGGTGAGGATGGGATTGCCCAACGCCTGCACCAACGTACGAATGATGTTGTTGTCCGGCACACGAATCCCCACCTCTTTTCGGTTCTTATAGATCTTCGGCAGCTCACTGCTGGTCGGGAGGATAAAGGTGAAAGGCCCCGGCAGGTGTTTCTTCATCAATTTGAAGGCCGCATTGCTGACCTTCGCATATTCGCTGATATTAGAGAGGTCGTAGCAGATGATTGACAGATTGCTTTTCTGCGGGTTGATGCCCTTGATCTGACAAATACGCTCGACCGCCCGCACATTCAACGCATCACAACCCATCGCATACACCGTGTCGGTGGGATAGATGACAAGGCCCCCGTCTCGCAAGACGTTGACGACCTTGTCTATCTCTTTTTGATTTGGATTCTCTGGATATATTTTGATCAGCATAATCAACCGTAAATAATATGCCCGTTCTCATCGGTATATTCTTCCAATCCTTTGCTGTACTGGTTCATGGCCCGGAGGCTCATACCCATGCTTGAGAAACCACCATCGTGGTAGAGGTTCTGCATCGTCACCTTACGGGTAAAGTCGGAGAACATCATCACACAATAGTCCGCACACTCATCGGCACTGGCATTGCCCAGCGGACTCATCTTGTTGGCGAAGTCCATCAAATGCTCCATGCCTTTCACGCCACTACCTGCAGTGGTCATTGTAGGCGATTGAGAAATGGTATTGATACGCACACCCTTCTCACGTCCATAAATATAACCAAAGCTACGTGCTATGGATTCCAGCAGGCTCTTCGCATCCGCCATATCGTTATAACCGAAGAAGGTACGCTGTGCGGCCACATAACTCAAAGCAACCACTGAGCCACCCTCCGCAATTGCGTCCTGTTTCTTTGCTACCTGCAACATCTTGTGGAAAGAGATGGCCGAGATGTCCAAAGTTTTCTCCAACATGGTGTAATCCAGGTCATCATACGTACGTTTCTTGCGCACATTCGGACTCATACCAATTGAATGCAACACAAAGTCAACCTTGCCTCCCAGGATCTCCACCGACTTGGCAAACACTGTCTCTAAATCGGTTACACTGGTCGCATCAGCAGGTATCACCTGTGCGTTCAACTTCCCAGCTAACGCATCAACCTGTCCCATACGTACGGCTATCGGCGTATTACTCAACGTAATTGTTGCGCCCTCTTCAACAGCCTTCTCTGCCACTTTCCAAGCAATAGACATCTCATTCAGCGCACCGAAAATAATGCCTTTTTTGCCCTGCAATAAATTATGACTCATACTCTAACTTTTGAATTTCGGCACAAAAGTACACAAAATGTGCAACATAGACAAAAGCATCCTAATGACGCCAACGTTACTCTTGGTAATATACACGCTTGACACGGGGTGAAACGGAGGTCAAAACCTCGTAAGGGATCGTTTTCAAACGATCAGCCAGCTCTGTCACCGGCAGCTCGTCGCCGAATACGATTACACTATCGCCCTCTTGCGCTTCGCTGTCTGTTACATCCACCATGCAAGCATCCATGCAGATGTTACCGATGATGGGGCAACGTTTTCCTCGAATCAGCACCTCGCCTCCGCCATTGCTAAAATGACGATCCAAGCCGTCCGCATAACCAATCGGGATAATCGCAATGCGAGAATCGCGCTCCACATAACTCTTACGACTATATCCTATGGAATCGCCCGCTGCCACCTGCTGAATCTGTAGAATCGTGGTTTTCAAAGTGCTGACATTGCGCAAACCTCGCTGGCCGGAGGCACTGATACCATACAAGCCGATACCCAAGCGAACCATATCCATTTGATAATTGGCAAAACGCTCGATGCCAGCCGAATTGAGGATATGCTTAATGACCTTGTGCTCTAACCCCTGCTCTAAGTCAGCGGCGGCCTTGGTGAACACCTCTAACTGATGCTTGGTGAAATCATCGAACAGGAAGGAATCACTTCCTGCCAAATGAGAGAAGACCGAACGAGCGGTCAAACCGGTCTGCTCCTTCAAGCGGTGGCACAAGGCAGGCACATCATTGGGTTGGAAGCCCAAACGGTGCATACCGGTATCTATCTTAATATGGATAGGATAGGCCGTGATACCCCGTCGCTCCGTCTCACGGATCAACGCATCCAAGAGGCGGAAGCTATAGGCCTCCGGCTCCAGATGATTCTCGAAAAGCACATTGAAACTGCTGAATTCCGGGTTCATCACAATAATAGGGATAGAGATACCTGCCTTACGCAGATCCGCCCCCTCATCAGCTACCGCCACCGCCAAATAGTCACAGCGATGCGCCTGCAAGGTCTTAGCCAACTCCACCGAACCTACGCCATACCCAGAGGCTTTCACCATGCAGACCATCTTCGTCTCCGGCTTGAGTTTGGAACGATAGTAGTTGAAGTTATGGACAATCGCATCCAAATTCACCTCCAAGATGGTCTCATGTACCTTCTTCTCCAGCAGTTCAGAGATGCGCTCGAAATGGAAACGCCGGGATCCTTTCAATAGGATCAACTCCTGCTTGAACGAACGGAACTCAGGCGATTGGATAAACTCATCGGTAGTCAGATAGAAGGATTTCTCCATGTCGAATACACCGGCAAATTCTTTCAAATCCCGTCCGATGCCAATCAGTCTATCCACCCCTTTTCGGCGCACCAGATCCGCTACCTTCTTATAAAGAGACTTCGGCAATGTGCCCGATTGCAGAATGTCGGAAAGGATCAAGGTAGTTCGCATCTCCTGTCCCACACGACGGCTTTGCTGGAAATCAAGCGCAATATCGAGTGAATTGATGTCGGAATTATAGGTATCGTTGATCAACAAGCAATTATTGATACCTTGCTTAACATCAAGGCGCATATCCACCGGCTCCAAATGCGCAAACTTAGACACATCATTGGCACTGGTGGGTTTCAAGTAGAGCATCACCGCTAAGCAATGAATCACGTTCTCAATAGAAGCATCATCCGTAAAGGGAATGACTACGGTTTGGCTAAATCCAAGTAAAGTACAACGGATAATGGTCTGTTGCTCCTGTTTCTCGATTTGCTCAATGAAAAGTGGCGCCTCCGAGTCTGTCCGGCTCCAGGCGATCGCCTTATGCGAAAAGCAAGCCGATTCGATGCAATTGGCGATAAAAGGATCGTCGCCATCATAAATAATCGCCTCACACTCATTGAAAAGCATCAGCTTCTCCATACACTTTTGCGTGGTGGAGATAAAATTCTCCTGATGCGCCTCGCCAATATTGGTAATAATGCCTATCGTCGGTGCGATGATAGGCTGCAACCGCTCCATCTCATCCGGCTGCGAGATTCCCGCCTCAAAGATACCCAACGTATGCTTCTCGTTCATCTGCCAAACGGAGAGAGGCACACCCAATTGGGAATTGTAGCTACGCGGTGAACGCACCACATTGAACTCATTATGCAATAGTTGATAGAGAAACTCCTTCACAATGGTCTTTCCGTTGCT
>JALFJR010000007.1:0-2500 GCA_022775005.1 Parabacteroides sp. | reverse complement strand
GAAGGGGGTGTTCTGAGGTTGTTATTGTTGATTCCATATTTATCGTTTATGTAAGAAGTACTGGCGTTGTGCCTCGGGATAACGTTCGATGGCATACCGCAAAGCTGTGCGAGGAAGGCTGGTTCCATAGCTCTCTAAAAACTCAGTCAGGGCGGCTTGATCCTTTTTACCTACCTCTCGCAACATCCATCCCACGGCCTTATGGATCAGATCGTGGGGATGGTCTTGAAAATGGAGTGCCAGCTTGAAGGTATCTGCGAAGTCTCCAACCTGGATAAAGGTCCAAGTAGAGACGATACTGATGCGTTGTTCCCAGAGGTTCGGACTTTGGGCCAGCTGATAGATGGGTGTTCGATCCCGGTGGAGGAGATAATTTCCCACGATGTCCCGGCAGGTGAGATCAACAAGATCCCAATTGTTGCAGGCAGCGGTGTGTTGTAGATAGAATTGGTAGATCTCTTCCCGTTCTTGCTCGGTCGTGCGTTTGCTTTGTACACGATAGACCAAGATGAGCAGCGCACAACTACGTGCTTCATGCCAGGGACTGGCTAAGAGGGTGTGCAATTCCTCGAGAGGAGTCGCTTTGTTGGCTTTCGCTATACTGCGAATTTGAGCAGAGGCGATGCCTAAAAACTGATCGCCCTCGCCATATTGGCCGACACCTGTCTTAAAATAGCGGCTTGCCCCTGCCGCTTTTTCGGGTGAGGCGAGCGACTGGAGCTCGGAAAGAAGGAAAGCGGCTGTCATGGGTGAAGTACACGAGATACGGGGCGGTCGCCCTCGATGAAACCAATAACATTATTGGCAACGGCATGTGCCATGATCACACGAGTCTCGGTGGTCTGTGTGCCGATATGGGGTGTGAGCACGACATTATCCATCTCCAACAACTCCGGAAGGGGATAATCGCCAAACTCGAAGACATCCAATCCTGCGCCGTGGATCGTCCCTGCCTGCAACGCTTTTACCAAGGCATGTTCATCCACCAAAGGTCCACGTGCCGTATTGATCAAGATCGCCGAGGGCTTCATCTGTTTCAACTCCGCCTCGCCGATGATGTGATAGGTCTCCGGCGTATAGGGGGCGTTTAGGGAGACGAAATCCGCCTTAGCTAACAATTCCTCCTTCGAGACATAGGTGACATTCAGTTTGGTCTCCTCCTCGATGTAGAGCTGATGCCGGTTGTGATAGATGACCTCCATGCCTAAGGCATTAGCTCGTTTCGCTAAGGCTTTGCCGATACGTCCCATACCGATGATGCCCAATACATGGCCGGTAACACCGATACCCAGATTCTCCAATACACCAATCTTCATGGATTTCCGAAGGGTACGCAGTTTTCGGTCGCATTCCGTCACTCGGCGGGCTGCGTCAAGCATCAGCGCCAAGGCCAAGTTCGCAGTGGGAGCGGTGACTGGATCGGGCGTGTTGGCCACGGTGATGCCCTTCTCTAAGCAATAGGCTACGTCGATGTTGTTATAGCCAACGGCATAGTTGGCCACTAAGCGCAGTTTAGGAGCTTGGTCGATCAGCTTTTGATCCACCGGGAAGTTAAACATGGAGCAAAGTATGTCATACTCAGGAATGCGTTCCATCACCTCTTCATAGGTGAAATCCCTTCCATCTGGAAAGGTAACTTCGTATTTGCTTTCCAGCTCAGCGAAACCCTCCCGAAACATATCGTAGGTCACTAAAATCTTCATCTTTTGATCTGTTAATTGTTCGTCAAGCAAAAATACAAATCAATTGCCAAATTATGCCTACTTTTGCTCATTCTTATTTTGTAAAACAGCTGACACACTATGGTACTCAACTATATTTGGATCGCTTTCTTCTTGATTGCCTTCGTGGTGGCAACGGGTCGATTGCTGATAGGTGGTGATACAACCGTTTTCACGAACATCATTAACAGCTCTTTTGAGGCTGCGAAGACCGGCTTTGAAATCTCAATCGGATTGACCGGTATCTTGTCTCTTTGGTTGGGCATCATGAAGATCGGGGAGAAGGGAGGCGTGATCCAGGCTTTTGCTCGTTGGGCTGCGCCGGTCTTTAGTAAACTCTTTCCTGAGATCCCGAAAGATCATCCTGTGACGGGTTCTATCTTCATGAATCTTTCCGCAAATCTGTTGGGATTGGACAATGCCGCTACCCCGATGGGTTTGAAGGCGATGCAGCAGTTGCAAGACTTGAATCCAGAGAAGGGGCGAGCCAGCAATTCCATGGTGATGTTTCTTTGCATCAATGCTTCCGGTTTGACTTTGATCCCGATCACGATCATGATGTATCGAGCCCAATTGGGAGCGGCGAGTCCTTCTGACGTTTTTTTGCCGATCATGTTGACTACGTTCACCTCGACCTTGGTGGCGATATTGGCTGTCTGCCTGAAGCAAGGCATTTCGATTCTTCAGCGCAATCTGTTGCTCTTTTGGGGAGGAATGGGGTTGCTGATAGGTGGGTTGATCGTGCTCTTTCATTCTATGGAGCAGGAGCAGGTATCGCT
>JALFJR010000069.1 GCA_022775005.1 Parabacteroides sp. | reverse complement strand
CTGGGTGGATGCGCTTTGCTGCGTCTGCTCCACCTGCTTTTGCACTTGCGCATTCGCAGGCAAAGCGAAAAGCAGGGTTGATGCGCTCACCACACCAATGTTGATGACTTTGTGCATGCTGCGGAAAGCCGAATAGTTCCGACGCTCGAAACGACGGAAACGGATCGCCTCCTTAGCTGCGGGTTTTGAATGATTCATTTATTTTTTCTTTGAATTGGATTGTGTCGGATAATCTGGATATAAGAGATATTTCTTACGCATCTGCTTGTATTTCTCCAACTCCGGCTGCCAGCTGGAACGGATCTCCTCCTCCGTCAAGCCGCGTACGATCTGGAATCGGAGCTGCTTAGAGCCTGCCAACAGGTCGAACCATTGCGGACGGGAAAAGAAGAAGGCTTTCTGATCGCCCGACTTCTCATAGAACTCCAAGAAGAAGCGCAATGTCAATCCTCCCTCGAAGGGCAGTTCCCGTAGATCCACGCCATAACAGAGCTTGTCTTTCTGCAACGGATTGGTGTCAAAGCCCGGCAACGAGGTGGGCGTAAAGGTGAAATCACCATATTTCGGATCGGGATAACCTAACACCTGGAAAGGGAAATAGGTGCCTCGCCCTACACTGACATTCGTAGCCTCAAAGAAACAGAGCGAAGGATAGAGCCGAATAGCTTGGTCGTTCGAGAGGTTGGGTGACGGCTTCACCGGCAGCCAATAGGGATCGCCATGCTTCCAGTTCTCCATCTTGACAATTTTCAGTTGGCAAGTGTCGGGCGTGTTCTTCAGCCATCCCTCTTTATTGATCATCCAAGCCAACTCGCCCACCGTCAAGCCATGCAAGATGGGAAGTGGATCCACTCCCACAAAGCTCTCGAAGCCGGGTTGGCGAATAGGGCCATCCACAAAATCGTTCGGATTGGGACGATCGAGCACAATGAACTGCTTATGGTGCTCCGCACAAGCCTCCATCACATAGTGCATCGTACTGATATAGGTATAGAAACGAGCACCGACATCCTGAATATCGAACACGACCACATCCACATCGGCCAACTGCTCGCCTGTCGGTTTCTTGTTTTTGCCATAGATAGAAATGATAGGAATCCCCGTCTTCACGTCGCGGCTATCTTTGATCTCAGCTCCCGCATCACCCGTTCCACGGAAGCCATGCTCGGGAGCGAACACCTTATGCACGTCTATTCCTTCCGCTAACAGCGCATCCAAGAGATGGGTTTGCGTCTTCTCCAAGATCGAGGTCTGATTAACCACCAGCCCGACCCGTTTTCCCTGCAACAAACGTGTCACCACCTCCATGCGTTCCGCTCCTAATCGAAACTCTCCGCCCTCCGCTTTTGCTTGCGTAGCCAAGCAGAGCCAACCTAACAGCACAATCAGTAGTTGTTTCATGATCGCTAAACTATATTTCATTTCTCTGATACCTATATAAAAAGACAACGCACCAAACTGTTTTGGTAACGAGCCTACGATTTGGCGACAAAAGTACGAAATGTTTTCACAGAATTTTATACTTTTGGGGGCGAAATTGACATTGAAACTTTATGAAACTGAAATTACTATGCTATGCGCTCTGTTTAAGTGGGCTGACCATCGCTCCGGCCCTGCAAGCGCAAGAGGTCTTGCCTGAATACACGCAGGCCCGCCGTTTTGCTCCCTCCAACGCAGAGCAATGGCTGTTTTCTTATACGGTGACACCCCATTATTTCCACAACAGTGTGAAATTCTGGTACGATTACAAGACCAGTGACGGCACACGCTGGTATGTGGTAGATCCAGACACCCGCAAAAAACAAGAGCTGTTCGACCGGGACGATTTGGCCGCACGCCTCAGCGAACTGACCGAAGAGCCTTTCACGGGCCAACAGTTGGCTTTAGAAGGAATGAACTTGCAAGAGGATGACCGCACCTTCACCTTCTCGTTGAAGGGGGCGCATGGCCAATATACCTTCTCTTACGACTACCAGACGCAAACTCTCAAATCCATCCAAAAGAGCGATCTGCCTACGCCGAATCGTTGGGCAAACGCCTCACCCGATAAGCGTCGTGTCGTTTACGCCAAGGATTTGAATCTCTACACGATGAGCTATGCAGATTTCGAGAAGCTGCAAAAGAATCCCAAGGCGGAAGGCATCCAAGAGATCGCATTGACCACGGATGGTGTGCCGCATTTCGCTTTCGGCATGCCTCGTAACTTGATGAATACCGATTCCTTGCTGGATCACAAACGGAAATATGTCAGCGGTAACTGGTCGCCCGATGGACGTTATTTCGTGACGACGCTGACCGATCAACGAGACGTGAAAGACCTCTGGGTAGTGCATAACACCGCTAAGCCTCGCCCCACCTTGGAGACCTACAAATACCAGATGCCCGGAGAGGCCGGCTCCCCGCAGACCCATCTCTACCTTTTTGATGTAGAGCAGAAGAGCCGCAAAGAGATTCGTACAGATCGCTTCAAGGATCAGACGATCAACTTGGCCACACGCCCGGACAAACAGCATGATGGCGCTAATCGTCAAGCCATCTGGTTGGGCGACAACGAGACCTTCTATTTGACTCGTGTCAGCCGTGATATGAAGCGTATTGACATTTGCGCCTACACGATCGGGCAAGATTCCATTCGTCCAATCATCGAGGAGCGCATGAAGACCTCCATGGAGAGCCGCCCCTTGGCACTGACCGAAAACGGGAAAGAGTTGATCCAATGGAGCGAGCGTGACGGATGGGCACACCTTTATTTATATGACAACAAGGGTCAGTTGAAAAACCGGATTACCAAAGGTCCTTGGCACGTGGATGCGATCGTAGAGGTAGATAGCAAGAGCCGGGTGGTTTATTTCATCGCCAACGGGCGGGAAAAGGAGGACACCACTCCCTACTACGAGCACCTCTATCGGGTGAACTTCGACGGCACAGGACTGAAAGCGATTACACCGGGCAACTATTTCCACTTGACCAGCATGGATCGGCAAGGACGTTACATCGTGGATAACTACTCACGGGTGAACACCGTGCCAGCAACAGCCCTCTATGACAACCAAGGCAACCGATTGATGACCTTGGAAGAGAGCGATTTCTCACAACTGAAGCTGAACGGTTACCAGTTTCCGGAGCCTTTCACGGTGAAGGCCGCAGATGGCGTGACCGATCTCTATGGCGTCATCTTCAAACCGTTTGACTTTGATTCTACCAAGGTTTATCCGGTGATCAACTATGTCTATCCAGGCCCGCAGACAGAGGGAACCTTCTTCCGGTATATTCCTTTGAATCCCCGTACGGATCGCTTGGCGCAAGCCGGCTTCATCGTGGTTTGCGTAGGTCATCGAGGTGGACACCCCAGTCGTTCGAAATGGTATCACAACTATGGCTACGGCAACCTGCGTGACTATCCCTTGGCGGATCACAAGGCAGCGATCGAGCAACTGTGTGCTCGCTATCCCTATATGGATATTAATCGGGTAGGTATTCACGGCCACTCCGGTGGCGGATTCATGTCCACAGCCGCCATGTTGCTCTATCCCGATTTCTTCAAGGTGGCTGTCTCTTGCGCCGGCAATCACGACAACAACATCTACAACCGTTGGTGGGGCGAGAAGCATCATGGCGTGAAGGAGGTCACCGACGAGGCGGGCAACATCTCGTTTGAAAGCCAAATTCCCACCAACCAAGAGTTGGCGAAGAACTTGAAAGGCCATCTGCTCTTGATTCATGGCGATGTAGATAATAACGTACACCCCGCCAACACCATCGTTGTCGTGGATGAACTGATCAAGGCTGGGAAGCGCTTCGACATGCTGTTCATCCCCGGTCAGCGCCACCACTTTGAAGAATACAACGAGTACTTCTACTGGCGTATGGTAGATTATTTCTCAGAGTACCTGAAAGGGCAACGAGAGCAAAGCATTGATATCAAAGACTTGAAATTAGGTAAATGGTTCCAAGGGTACCAATAATTCAAACAATCATGGATCCTATCAAAATCATCGAGAAATATTATCCGGTAGCATCGGATGCCTATCGGATCTTAGTGGATCATAGCCGAAGCGTGGCCGACAAAGCGTTGGCCATCGCTCGGATGCATCCTGAAATGAATTTAGACCTGCCTTTCATCGAGGAGGCAGCCATGCTGCACGACATCGGCATCTTCCATTGCAACGCTCCCTCTATCGACTGCCACGGCAAGGCCGACTACATTTGTCATGGCTATTTGGGCGCTGAATTGATGCGGGCAGAGGGTTATCCCCGCCATGCCTTGGTGTGCGAACGTCACACCGGGACCGGGCTTTCGATGGAGATGATCGAGCTGATGAAATGGCCGATTCCTCACCGAGACATGCTCCCCGTATCCTTGGAAGAGCAACTTATCTGTTTCGCCGACAAGTTTTACAGCAAGACGAAGTTGGGCAAAGAGAAGTCAATTGACAAGATTCGAATCAGTCTCTCCCGGTACGGCAGCGACACAGCGGCACGCTTCGCAGCTTGGTGTAAACTCTTTTTAGGGGAATAAATCGGGAGGGCTCACTTATTTGTTATACATTTGCGGGCTGTTACAGACTGCAAAGGAAGAATAATGCGATTAATCCATAAGATCCTCTTCATAGTATGTATGGTGCTTGCCGTGGGGACAGCCGCACGGGCGCAACAAGACACCACAAGCGCAGCCGATCGTCTAAACGTTCCGCAAGATAGTCTTTTGGTAGTTCCAACGGATAGTGCGGCATTAGCCACCGACTCCGTTCCCAAAAAGAATGGGCTGGATGCGCCTGTTTCCTATCAAGCGACAGACTCGATCGTCATGACCGCAGGCAACTGGGCCTATCTGTTTGGTGAAGGCGATGTGAAATACCAAAACATCGAACTGCAATCGGAGTTGATTGAGATGAACATGGACAGTAGCATTGTCTATGCGAAATTCGGTTTGGATTCCATCGGACAAGAGTTCGGTTACCCGCTCTTCAAGGAGGGCGAGCAGCAGTACGAGTCGAAGACCATGCGCTACAACTTCGGCACGAAAAAGGGTTATATCACCGATGTAATCACCCAACAAGGCGAAGGTTACGTAACCGCTGGTCGTACGAAAAAGATGGAGGGCGACATCTTGAACATGGTGGGTGGACGCTACACCACCTGCGATGAGCATGAGCATCCCCACTTTTATATACAGATGACCAAGGCGAAGGTTCGGCCAAACAAGAACATCGTGACCGGCCCCGTCTATTTGGTCATGGAGGATGTGCCCCTCTATCCCATTGGATTGCCCTTCTGTTTCTTCCCCTTCTCCAGCACCTACTCCTCCGGTATCATCATGCCGACCTTCGGCGATGAGTCGTCCAGAGGTTTCTTCCTGCGAGATGGGGGTTACTATTTTGCTTTGAGTGACTACATGGATTTAGCGGTGTTAGGCGAGATCTATACGAAAGGTTCATGGGGACTCTCCGCGAAATCGAACTATAAGAAACGCTACAAGTATTCCGGTAACTTCAACGCCTCCTATTTAGTGACGAAATTGGGCGACAAAGGATTGCCCGATTATAGCTTGTCGAAAGATTTCCAAGTGAGGTGGTCGCACACGCAAGATGCCAAGGCTAATCCCTACCTATCCTTCTCTGCCAGTGTCAATTTCTCGACCTCTTCCTATGATCGGAATAACCAAAACAGTTATTACGCCAGCTCAGGAAGCTATGCGGCAGTCAACCAGAACACGAAGAGCTCTTCGATCAACATTACGAAGCGCTTTCCTAATAACCCGTTCACCATCTCGGCGAACATGAGTATCAATCAGACCACCCGCGACTCTTCTATCGCTGTCACGCTCCCCAGCATGACCATCACGATGAGCCGTACCTTCCCTTTCAAGCGGAAACATCCCATCGGCAAGGAGCGTTGGTATGAGAAGATCTCCATGAGCTATTCGGGAACCCTCAGCAACAGCATCACGACCAAAGAGAATCTGCTCTTCAAGTCGAATCTGATTAAAGACTGGAAAAACGCCATGCAGCACAGTATTCCTGTGAGCGCTACGTTCCAGCTCTTCAAATACCTCAACATCTCGCCCTCGTTCAACTACAAGGAGCGTTGGTACACCAGCAAGATCGAGCGGGCGTATGATCCTCAAAAACAAACCTTGGTAGCCAGAGATACGACCTATGGCTTCTACCGCATCTACGACTTCAATGGATCCATCTCAGCCTCCACGACGCTCTATGGTTTCTACAAACCACTGCCCTTCTTAGGTAAGAAGGTAGAAATGATTCGTCATCGTATGGAGCCTTCGGTCACGGTGAGCGCAGCTCCCGATTTTGGTTCTGCCCGTTTTGGCTATTACCAAACGTATGTCTATCAAGATGCTGAAGGCGTAGAGCACGAATACATCTATTCGCCCTTCTCGCACAACATGTATGGTGTGCCCAGTACAGGCAAGCAGGGCAACATCAGTTTCTCGGTCAACAATAACGTCGAGATGAAGATCCGTTCCGATAAAGACTCTACCGGTTTCCGAAAGATCAGCTTGATTGATAAACTCTCTTTGAGCATGAGCTACAACATGGCCGCTGACTCCTTCCAATGGAGCGACTTGAACGTAGGTCTTCGCTTGAAGCTTTCCAAGAGTTACACATTGAACCTGAACGGAGTGTTCGACACCTATACCTACGACGAGAATGGGCGCCGAATCAATGTTCCCCGTTGGAAGGCAGGCAAAGGTATCGGTCGCTTACGCTCTACGAGCACCAGCTTCTCCTATACCTTCAATAATGACACCTTCAAGAAATGGTTCGGAGGAGGAGATGATCAAAAATCTAACACGAATGCCAATAACGGGAACTCAACTGATCCCAATGACCCTAACAGCGCACTCGATCCGGAGAACGACGGAGAGAACAGCGCCGAGAAGAAAAATAGTCGCCTTTTAGGAAAGAAAAAAGAGACAGGGGACACGGATGCGGATGGCTACACTGTAACCAGTATTCCTTGGAGTTTCTCGTTCAACTACGGTCTCTCATTGCGTTACGGCGCATTCGACAAAATAAAGCGTGAGTATAAATACGCACTCTCTCACTCATTAAGTTTCAACGGAAACATTCAACCAACGAAGAATTGGCGATTCAATTTCAATGCGACGTATGATTTCGACGCTAAGAAGATCTCTTACATGACCTGCAACATCACCCGTGACTTGCACTGCTGGAACATGTCCGCCAACTTCGTGCCTATCGGCCCTTACAAGTCCTACTCATTCAGCGTAGCTGTCAGCTCGTCACTACTCAAAGACCTGAAGTATGACAAGCACAGCAACTATCGTGACGGACAAACTTGGTATTAACCCACCTAAACAAGCCATATGCCAACAAAGCATCAGCATAGCAAAAGAGGCTAAGTGAATGCTCATCCACTTAGCCTCCTGTTTATAATCAAGCCCTTTGTTTCCCGTGTTTTATTCGATAATCGTTACCCAGTTATAAGGATCGGGAGCATCGCCATACTGAATGGCACGAAGCTGGTGATAGAGCTTCTCGCAAACAGGACCCGGCTTACCATCCTTCGCAATGACATAAGACTTGTTCTCATCCAAATCATCAATCTGAGAGATCGGAGCAATCACAGCGGCAGTACCACACTCCGCAGCTTCATCAAACGTAGCAATCTCCTCGAAAGGAACCTGACGGCATTCAATCGTCATGCCATTGTCGGCAGCCAACTGCTGGAGACTCTTATTGGTGATGGAGGGAAGAATAGAATGCGATTTCGGGGTGATATAGCTATTGCCACGTACACCAAAGAAATTGGCCGGTCCACATTCATCCAGGTATTTCTTTTCTTTCGGATCGAGATACAACACAGCCGCATAGCCCTTTGAGTGAGCGATCTCACCCGCTACCAAGCTGGCTGCATAGTTACCACCAACCTTGATCGTACCTGTACCATAAGGAGCCGCACGATCATACTCACGCAAGATGCAGACCTTAGAAGGCTGGAAGCCTCCCTTGAAATAGGGACCTACCGGCGTTACAAATATTACAAAAAGATATTCAGGAGCCGGTTTCACACCTACCTGCTGACCCAAGCCTAACATCAACGGACGGATGTAGAGAGCGGCACCACTCTCATAGGGCGGCACGAAGCGCTCATTCAACTTCACGACCTTACGCACAGCCTCTTCAAACTTCTCGATAGGCAGCTCTGCCATCTTAATGCCTCGGCTGGAGGATTGCATACGCTTCGCATTCTCATCCATACGGAACACACGAATCTTACCATCTTTACCCCGAAAAGCCTTCAATCCCTCGAATGACTCCTGACCGTAGTGCAGACAAGTAGCCGCCATGTGAATATTCAAAATCTCAGAAGAGCAAACCTCTAACTCTCCCCACTGGCCATCCTTGTAGTAACATCTTACGTTATAGTCTGTCTTGATATAGCCAAAACCAAGCTCAGACCAATTTAAATTCTCCATATCTTTACGCTTCTTTAGATTTTACCGCGAATATACGTCAAATTATAAGACATTATTCCGATAAAATCCATAATCTCTAACTTTCATCGCTACCAGACGCTATAAAAAGCGCACGGGTTGCTCTCGATGATCCACCGAACGTGGATAACGGAATGCCGGCATCCCTAAGCCCATCAAGGCGAACACCTCACCCTCAATACCTAATAAACGAGAAAAAGCCCCCTTTTTCGCCTGGCGAATAGCGGTCAAGACAAACCCCATATAGATTTGGCTCACACCCATCGACTCCGCCATTAACGAGGCATTTTGATAGGCCAAATTCGCCTCCTCCGCACCAAAACGATTGGATTTAGGACTATGAATGATCAGCAACGCTGTCGCCTTCCGCAAGATAGGATCCTCCCCCTTGGCGTAAGCCTCCTTCAGGGAGGCAAACATCGGGGCATATTTCTCATACAGCTCTGGCTGGAAAGGCTTCACCAAACATTTCACCACCGGATTCAGCAACAGGTTAGCCAATTTGTCGAAGACCTGAATCGTAAAACCAGCCACCGCACGCAACTGCTCAGGATCAGTAACCACCGTGAAAGATAGTAAACGTGCATTCGTAGCGGTTGGAGCCAACGTAGCCGCCTCGACAATGCGCTCTAAAGCCTCATGCGGCACAGGTCTGCTGGTCAATGCCCGGTTAGAGCGACGTGCCTGCATCAAAGCGAATAGCTGGTCAGCTGTCGGCAACTGCGCATAATCAATCGGGTGCGTGGTTCCGTCGGGAAAGGCAGAATGTTGAATGGCATCCTTCGCACAGACCGCCACGCAATGCCCACAAGCGATACATTCCTCCGAGTGTTGCACACGGATCTCCCCGCCCTTCTCCTCCTGTCGAAGAATCTCCGATGGGCAAACCCAAGCACATTTACCACAACGCACACAACGTGTAGCATCTATTTGCAATGATACGCTACCCATAAATCAATAAATCTCCTTCGCTACTCGATATACACTGTCTGACGCCATCATCGTATAGAAATGGAGGCTGGGCACACCATGTGCAATCAACTCCTTGCACTGCTGGATGCACCACTCCACACCAACCTCCTTCGCCTCCGCATCATCCTTGCACTTACGCAACTCCCGAGCAAAAGGCTCTGGAATGTCCGAGCGGAAAATCTTCGGCAATACGGTCAGCTGGTTCTTGAACACAACCGGTTTAATGCCTGGAATGATAGGCACCGTGATTCCCTCTTGACGGCAACGCTCCACGAACGCAAAATATTTAGCGTTATCAAAAAACATCTGTGTCACCAAATAGTCAGCGCCTTGACGCACCTTCTCCTTCAGATAAAATATGTCAGATTCCATGTTGGGAGCCTCCTCATGCTTTTCCGGATAGCATGCCATACCATACGAGAAGGGAGTCTCGATGCCATCAATATGTGAGCCATCCAGTGCGAGACCCTCATTGAAACGGTTCACCTGCGCTTGCAAGTCGGTCGCATGCTCATGATAGAGCTCCGGATTCTGTTGGGAAGCGTCCAACGTCTTAATATCCCCGCGCAACAGAAGCAGATTATTGACCCCCAAGAAATTCAAATCAATCAAAGCATATTCAGTCTCATCCTTTGTAAATCCTTTGCAAATGATATGAGGAACTGCCGGAATACCATACTTATTTTGGATGGCGGAGGCAATAGCCACAGATCCGGGACGTTTCCGGATATTCACCTTTTGAAAACTACCATCTGGCATTGTCTTATAGATAAACTCACTGTGGTGGGAGGTGATATTAATGTACTTCGGATCAAACTCTTTCAATTTATCAATCACATTATACACCTTCTGAATACTGTTGCCCTTTAAAGGAGGCAAGATCTCAAACGAGAAAGCCGTGCGCTCGCTCTGGTTTATCAAGTCTATTACTTTCATTTCATTACATTTTTCGGGACAAATGTAGCATTTTATTTTCAGAAAGCCTCGTTTTTGGCCAAGTAGATCAACGAAAAGAAAAGAGAGGATAAGCCACAAAGGACCTACCCTCTCTTCCCCAATCTAATCTAACCTAAAACTAAACCATCTTTTCCTTCTTGCCTTCTATAAAATATAACCTAATCTTATTGCCTTAAAAACTAACACACCACTAAAAGCATCCTAATCATCTAAACACATATATAAAACGAATTACCTTTCCTCATAATCTGGCCATGCTCCTGCTTTCGAACAAACGAAAGCTGCGCATTTCACGGCCTCTTGATGCGCTTCCACCAAACTTTTGCCCTTCAACAAGGCGATGATCAATGCCGCAGAAAACGCATCTCCCGCTCCCACTGTGTCGGCCACTTGCACTTTCGGAGTCGGCAAAGTGGAAACCTCCTCTCGCGTATAGATCGAACTGTGCGATGCACCAGCCGTCAGCACCAACATGCGCAAGTTGTATTTCTCAATAAACCATCGCGCAGTCTCTTCTTCAGATCCTCTCAAGCCAAATAAATCCTTCAACACCGCAAACTCCTCCTCGTTTGCCTTCAACACATTGGCCAGATAGAACGACTCTTCAATCAACTCCTTACTATAGTAATGTTGACGAAGGTTGATGTCAAACAACCGATAAGCATCCTCCGGTGCGAATGAAGAGATCGCCTGAATCGTCTCTCGCGACTGAGCAGATCGCTGCGCCAACGTCCCGAAACAGATAGCATCTGCTTGCTCCGCCAAATCAATGGCATTCGAGGTAGCGATAATATGATCCCATGCTACCCGCTCACTGATTGTATAGGAAGGAATACCGTCATCCGTCAACTCCACCTTGACCGTGCCCGTCGGATAGGGAACCTTCTCAATCAGATGTTGAATATGGTGCTTATCCAATTCCTCAATAATCTCCTTGCCCAATATGTCATCACCTATCGCACTCACTGCATAACCCTCGGCTCCCAGACGAGAGGCATGATAGACAAAGTTGATCGGAGCACCTCCGGCTTTCTTCCCTGTTGGAAGCATATCCCATAGCAGCTCGCCGATTCCGACCACTATGGGTTTCCGTTCCTTCTCTGTTTCCTTCTTCATGCGTTGTTCCTAAACATTCGTTCCATCCTTGACCGGATCGTCTTCCGATCGTTGACACCGCAAAGATAGAGCTATCGAAAGATACAACCAATAAAATTTGCTACGAATGCAATGACATTTGTAACAAACAGCAGAAAAAAATGGGATTGATTATCAAGGTTAACAGGCAACGCAACAAATTTCATAGCTACGACAGCGAATCCACGAATTCCGTCGGAGTGATTTGATAGACGGCCTTGAAGCACTTGGAGAAATAGGCCGGGGAGCCGAATCCTGTAGAATAGGCCACCTCACTGATCGTGCCCGAGCGTTGACGTAGGAGGGCTGTCGCTCTTTTCAAGCGATAGTTCCGGAGAAACTCAATCGGAGTGATACCAGACAGTTCCTTCACCTTGCGGTAAAGATGCACGCGAGAGAGACCCAACTTTTCACTGCCTTTCTCGATATTAAAGTTAGGATCAGCGAAATTCTCCTCGATTAGCTGAATAAACTTCCTCATGAAGAGATCGTCCATGTTCTTCGTCTCCTCCATGGCCTTTCCTCCCATCGGTTCAAGGTTTTCACTGGCCTTATGCAAGGCTTCCCGCAAACGTTTCCGCTCCTCCAGCAGATTGATGATGCGCAATTTAACAACATCGATATTAAACGGCTTCGCAATGTAGGCATCGGCTCCCTTCGCCAAACCATACATGCGTTGACTATCCTCCCCTAAAGCGGTTAATAGGATCACAGGGATATGGCTGAAGGCAATATCCGACTTTACCTGCTGGCAAAGCTCATAACCATTCATCTCGGGCATCATCACATCGGTCAGGATCAACCCGACAGATTCCGACCTCAGCAGTTCCAATGCTTTCCGTCCATTCTCAGCGGCCAACACCCGAAAGTTGGTGCTGAGTTCCTTTGTCAGATAGGGACGGATCTCGCTGTCATCCTCCACCACCAGCACTGTCTGGTCATAGGTACGGTTCAACTTTTCTTGAATCACCTCCGGCTCCGGATCAACAAAACCGGACGCAGAGTCCAAGGTCTCATTGAGAAAAACACAAGAGGCATCGAAATGCGCCTGTCCCTTGGGGATATGCACAGTGAAACAGGTGCGTTTCCGAGGGATGCTCTCCACCTCGACACGTCCCTTGTGCATCTGCACAAATTCACGTACCAAGTGCAAACCGATACCCGTACCGGTAGTGTAACCATGGCCACTGGTAAAGAAGCGCTCGAAAACTACCCGCAAGTTCTCCGGAGGAATCCCCTCCCCGTTGTCTTCGACCGAAAGAACGGCCTCTTCGTCTCGCTCACAGAGACGAATGCAAATACTGCCACCCTCCGGCGTAAACTTGAAAGCATTGGAAAGCAGATTCGTCAACACCTTCTCCATCTTATCCGTATCAACCCAAAGGGTGAGTGCACGCATCTCATGCTCAAACTGATAGGTAATATTCCGGCTCTCAGCCAGCGAGTCAAAACAACTTTTGATTTCAGCAGTGAACCCAACGAACTCCGTGCGGCTGACCCGAAGTCCCATCTTGTTGAACTCAATCTTGCGGAAATCCAGCAACTGCTCGATCACTCGTCGCAGCCGTTGGGCATTCTTCTTGATGATTCGTATGTCATCGGCAAAAGCTCCCTCTGGGGCATCCTGCTCCATCTTGTTGATCGGACCAAGGATGAGCGTGAGCGGGGTTTTCACCTCATGCGTGACATTGGTGAAGAATTTAAGGCGCTGGGCTGTCACCTCCTCGATCTGCCGTTTGGCTTCAGCCAACTCCTCCCGTTGCTGACGCACGAGTCGATTACGTTCACGGAGTAAACTATTGATTTTTCGGGATTTTCGAAAAACAGAAACTAAATAGCCAAACGAAATGATCAGCATCACAATCAAGAACAAAATGATGAGCAAGGAGTTACGAAGAAACTTATAGCGATGAAGCAAGTCATCGACCTGCTCTTTCTGCACGCTCACCTGATGTTGATATTCCTCCAGACGATCCAGCTGCAGATAAAGCGTCCCTGCATTGTCCTTGTCAATCATGGCGGAGTTTAAAGCATAGTTCTTGGAATGTGCCTGAC
This sequence comes from Parabacteroides sp., assembly GCA_022775005.1. GTDB lineage: Bacteria > Bacteroidota > Bacteroidia > Bacteroidales > Tannerellaceae > Parabacteroides. Next base: position 11,403 of record JALFJR010000069.1, on the reverse strand, counting down.
CACTCAGGATCTGCCAAGCCACCTTCATGGCTGTTCCTCCCCCGGATGGATAATAGAAAGAGGCATCTAATTTGCCCTCGACCACTGCCTCCACACCCAGTCCCTTTCCTAATTGGCCATCAATACCGATGAAATGGATCCGGGAAAGCAAAGTCGAGTCACGTTGGGCGATCGCCTCACGAGCAGCAAGGGCCATCATGTCGCTGTGCGCATAGACAACTCGCACTTTGGATAGATCAGGGATGGCAGCGATAGCGACAGCTACAGAGTCAGGTTCCCACTGGCCATCAATCTCCCGGATATTGGGTAGCACCTCATCATCAAGTGCATCTAAGAATCCCCCATGACGTTCCAAGGAGGCCGAGGCACCTCGTACACCCCAGATCTCCCAAACCTCAGCATCGGGATCCTGGCTCAACAAGCTACGTACATAGACACCGGCTTGACGACCAATGACAAAATTGTCCGCACCGATGAAAGCAGTGTATTGATCACTCTCTATCTTACGCTCCAGGATGATGGTGGGGATTCCCGATTGATAGGCCTTGATCGCTACAGGGGTCAAAGGTTCCGATTCGTTGGCCGAGATGATCAAAAGATCAACCCGCTCCCGAATGAATCGCTCAATCTGCTCAATCTGCAAGGTCGAGTTGCGATCAGCATCCGCCACTTTTAACACCAGCTCCGGATGGTTCAAAGCCTCCACCCGCATGTCTTGAATCATAGATCGCCGCCAGGCGTTGTTCATCGCACATTGAGAAACACCTATCACGTATTGTTTCCGCCCTTCCTCAGGTACACAACCCAAGATGAAAAGCAAAACAAACCAGCAGAAAGCATACAGATAAGCTATTTTCATTGTTCGCAGGCACAAATATGGCCACAAATATAGAGAATCTATACTATTTTTTCGATATATATTCTCTTTTTTCTCTTTTTTCAGAAGTTATTTTAGCGCTGAAAAACCTTCGTGCCTTTGATAATCACATCGGTCAGCGGACGGTCATTCTTGTCGGTTTTCATGAGCGTAACCTTCTCAACGATGTCAAAGCCCTCGACCACCTCGCCAAAGATCGTCACCGAGCCATCCAAATGGGGCACGCCTCCAATGGTCTTGTAAATCTCCCGACGATCGGCAGGAATCACGTAAGGCCCCATCGCAGCTAACGTATCCTCCAAGAGAATAGCCACTTGGCTATCTAATGCCACCGAATCAGCCGCCAAAGCCGGATCTTGTTGAGACAACTCTTTGCGGAGCTTGTAATAAAGCCAATTACAACGAATCTCATTGATACGAGCCTCTTTTTGTGCCAACTCCTCATCATTCAGCACCTTTCCCTGCACGAAGCAGAATTGGGTACCTGCCGAAGCACGTTCCGGATTGATCGCATCAATGTCTTTCGCATCAATCAAGGCGCCCCGCTTATTGAAATGGTTCGGCAAAATCTCAGCGGGCACCGTATAACCGCCGTAGCCATCCCCATAAAGCACACCCGGCTCATGCGCGATACTCTCTGGGTCACCACCCTGCATCACGAACTCCTTGATTACCCGGTGAAACAGCAACCCCTCGTAGGCGTTGGCTTGACAAAGACGGATAAAGTTCTCTTTGTGCAAAGGCGTGTCATCATACAACACAACAGTCACATCGCCCATTGTGGTTTTCACCGTTACATAAACCGGTTTGTTTGGATCCAACGGTTTCTCCGCACAAGCAGTGAAGAGAAGCAGTTCCAACAGTCCTGCAAAGATTTTTCGCATCATTACTTTCATACGTATCGCTTATTTTGTTTCAGATTGATAGATCAACATCTGGCAGTTCGCACAATCGAACCGCAGGCGCAAAATGGTCTCTTTGTATTGCAAGAAATAGGGCTCCTTAAAGGGAGATTTTCCTTTTTGATACCTCGGACACCACCCCATGCTGTAACGCAAACAATGTTTCGTGAACATCAACGGCACCTCCTTACGAGGCCGTTGCTCAAAGGCCGGCTCCACCTGCTCCACACCATGCACCCGATAAAAAGCTTCCGCCCGGCTATTCGCCACATTGCCGAGATAGGTAAGCCGCTTCTCCGGGAACTGCGCATGGGTCGGTGTAAATCTCTGCTCCTCGCGTCGATAACGAATGCGCTTGGCAGCCAACAACCGTTCAACACCCTCCCGACGCATCTCCGCCAACAGTGAGGAGGGCACAAACCAAGGCTCGCTCAGCTGCACCTCCACGGCTGAAGCCTCGAAGGGGGTATTGCCCAACTTGGCCAACTGGGTACGGATATTGGCTGACTGATCCGTGCGCGCCAATTCCTTCTGGAAAGGTCGCACGATAGAGATACGGGCACCACTCTCCTCACTCAAGCTCAAAGTAAAACCAAAAGGATTGTCAGAAAAGGTCATCTCCACCGCCAGCTTACGCACTGCGGATGGCTTAACTAATACACTCTCAAACACCTGATCCACATTCCGATAAAGGGCCATTTTGGGACGGATCACCGGCCGATCGAGCGTAAAGACCCGGTTATTTTCCACCCGGTTCACCCGAAAGCCCTCCAATTCCCCCTTTTCATTGAAAAAGGTCAAGCCATCGCCGTTATGCAGAGTTTTTACCCCAGCGATCGTGAAGGAGTTGCCTTTCAGCTCTTTCACCGTGCCAATCGGTTCTCCCAGCGACTTCGGCGTATCAAAACTGGTAATGCCTGCCCGACGGCCATACAAGAAAAAGGGAGTAAACCCTCGATTAAAACTCTTCTCCAGAGCAGGCTCAAAATCAAATCGGCTTCGTCCATAGGAAGCCCGACGATATTCCGTCCGCCGGGTAAAGATGGTATCCAAACACTGCCGGTAATAGGCCGTCACATTCTTTACATAGGGAACCTCCTTTAGCCGTCCCTCAATCTTCAATGAAGAGACACCGGCATCCAACAGCGCTTCCAGCTGATCGCTGCGATTCATATCTTTCAGCGAAAGGAGATGTTTGCCTGCGACAATCTCTCGTCCCTCCGCATCAATCATCCGATAGGGCAGACGGCAATATTGCGCACACTCCCCTCGATTGGCACTGCGACCGCTCAAAGCGGCGCTCAAATAACACTGTCCGCTATAGCTGACGCACAACGCCCCATGCACAAAGACCTCCAAAGGCACGGAGGTCTGCTCCGCAATCCCACGGATCTGCTCCAAGGTGAGCTCCCGAGCCAACACCACCTGCGTGAAACCCACCTCCTCCAAGAAGCGTACCTTCTCCGGTGTGCGGTTATCCATCTGTGTGCTGGCATGGAGCGGGATTGGAGGCAAATCAAGTTGGGTGATTCCCATATCTTGCACGATCAAAGCATCCACCCCGGCTGCATAGAGCTGATGAATCAGCCGCTCAGCCTCCGGCAGCTCCTCCTCTCGTAAGATCGTATTGAGCGCCACATAGATACGTACTCCATAAAGATGGGCGAAAGCACAAAGCTCCGCGATGTCCTCCACACTATTCCCCGCAGCCGAACGAGCCCCGAAACGAGGTGCGCCAATGTAAACCGCATCCGCTCCATGCAAGATCGCCTCCTTGCCACAAAGGAGATCCCGCGCAGGCGCTAACAGCTCGATCGGACGACAACCCTCACTTTTCATCGCAAGTCACCCAGCTGTTGAATATCCTCGATGTGATAAGGCGTCTCTTGATAGACGTAATAGTTCAGCCAGTTGGTGAACAACAGGTTGGCATGTCCTCGCCAACGCACGACAGGTCCCAGCGAGGGATCGTCATTGCGATAATAGTTTTTCGGTTTGCTGATCGGCAGTCCCTTACCCAGATCTCGCACATACTCATCGTTGAGTGTATAGGGCGAATACTCCGAATGGCCGGTGATAAAGAACTCACGACCACCTCTGGCCATCGCCATATACACACCGCTCTCCTCACTCTCCGAAAGCAAGGTCAGTTCGGGCACCTTCAGGATGTCTTCTCGTCTCACCTCAGTGTGTCGGCTATGCGGTACATAAAACTCATCATCGAAACCACGGAAAATTGGTGTGAAGGGCTCACGGATCGTATGGCGGAAAACGCCGAACATCTTTGCCGGCAAGTCATATTTAGGCACGCCAAAGAAATGATAAAGACCCGCCTGCGCGGCCCAACAGATATATAAGGTAGAGGTCACATGCGTACGTGCCCAATCAAAGATATGGGTCACCTCCTCCCAATAGCTCACCTCCTCAAAAGGCATCTGCTCCACAGGTGCTCCAGTAATGATCATACCATCGTAATAGTCCCCCTGAATCGACTCAAAGTCCTTATAAAATTTTCGCATGTGCTCCACGGGCGTGTTCTTAGGTGTGTGCCCCTTGATCTTCATGAAATCAAGCTCCACCTGCAAAGGGGTATTGCTCAAGAGTCTCACTAAATCGGTCTCCGTCGTAATCTTCAGCGGCATCAAATTCAATACGACTACTCGCAACGGACGGATATCTTGTTTCTCCGCCCGCAAGGAATCCATCACGAAGATATGTTCTTTCTTGAGCAGCTCGATCGCCGGCAAGTTCTGTTGCAAATTTAATGGCATATTCCTGGTTCTATTTTTTACGTTCGTTTCAATTGCAGCCTATCTCTGCTTTTTCGGGAAGCAAAGATAGGCATTTTCCGCTTTCATCCGACGTTCAGGACTCGATATAGCCCAATGCTGTCCACATCTCCCGCTCCTCTCGATGGGGATCCTCAACCACCGAGCAGGGGACATCGATGCGCATCATGGCCCGACGCTCCAAGTCATAAGCAGGCCATTCAGGCAATTCCGCCGTGCCCGGACGACCGTTGCGGGCGAACGAGGTCCAAAGCGAAGCAAAAGCATGTGCTGCCTGCATACGTTCCGGACGATCGCCGGTCAAGCCACCGCCCGCCTCGGCATTGTCAAACTTATAGGCGATGTCCATCGCATGAGGGGTGCTCATCGGATAGTCCGTGCCGGGCACTGTCCCACCATGCTGGAAACAGAAGTTATAGAGATAAGCAGGAGCACCTCCTTGCCGGGTCTTTTTCTCTGCGATTTCAATCGAGCCTAATCCCATCATAGCAATCGAGGTGATCGCTACATAAAGCTCCGAAGCCGTAGCCTCCGGACGACAACGCCGATAGGTGCGCACGATCTCCTCCGCATGAGCTCCATACTGCGGACGCAACAGTTCTACCACCCGCTTATCCTCCTTGGCACCCAACTTCAAAGGCTCCAAGTTGCCACCAGTCATCAGGAAGAAGATGTATTCATCGGCGTTCCACCCCACCATCACCGGCTTCTCTTTCGACAATGCCGGAGCAGCGGGCACAAAAGGATGTGCCAAGAGGGAGACTTGATCCACTACGGGGGCGAAACCAAAACGCTCCCCTTTTTTCAAGGCTTTTCCCTGCAAAAAGTTATTCATCTGCCCATGAATGGTAAAGAGCTGTTCAGCAGGCACCTCGAAAAGTTTGCGCCAATCATTCTTAGCTATGCCCAACTCCTTCAAGGTCAAATCGGCAACCATAGCGGCTGTCTCCAAGGAGTTGACCCGTAAACCGGGACCACTCTCAATAGAAGCCTTATTGAAATAGGGCGCTGCCGCTGGCATACCATATAATATAGAGGTCTTATAGCCTCCACCCGACTCTCCACAAATCATCACATTGTCCGGATCACCACCGAACTGGGCGATATTGGTCTTGACCCATTTCAAACCCTCCACGATGTCGAGAATGCCGTTGTTACCCGAGGTGGCATACTCCTCACCGGCAATCGCTCCCAGATAGAGAAAGCCAAAAATGTTTAAGCGATGGTTGGTCTCGACCACCACTACGTCGAAGTGACGAGCCAAGTTCGCCCCATCCTGCGCCAAGGATCCTCCAGAACCGGTCGCATAACCGCCTCCATGATTATAGAACACCACGGGACGTTTCGCCCCATCATTCGCAGGCGTCCAAACATTCAAGAAAAGGCAATCCTCGCCCGGAGCCGGCTCATCCTTGCCATACACGGTCGTAGGCAACTGCATCGCAGGCGTACCTAATTGCAAAGCATCCCGCACATCACTCCACGCTTTCAGCGGTGCCGGTCGTCCGAAACGGTGCTCCCCGGAGACCGATCCGGCATACGGAATACCCTTGAAAATGTTGACACCCAACTCACGAATGCCTCTCACCTTGCCATAGGCAGTCTCCGCCGTGACATAAGCGCCATCCTCAGGAAGCGCATCGCCTCCTTTTGGCTTGCAGCCTAAGAGCAAAAACGACCCCGCTCCCATAAGTGCGGAGCCGATAAATTGTCTTCTGGTCAGCATATTACTTCACAAAAGGTGCGTTCAACAGATAGTCGGCGCAACCCTTTACGCCCTCGAACTGCGTGCGTCCGTCCGGCATACGCTCCAACTCCACGAAGTAATCCTTGATGCCATTGGCAGCTGCCTGAGCAAAAATCTTCTCGAAGTTCATCATGCCCGAATCGCCCAACACGGCCCGATCCTTGATGTGGAGCACCTTGATGCGATCCTTGTAGTTCTTCAGCCATTGGATCGGATCCTGCTGACCCATCACTGCCCAATAAACATCCATCTCAAAGAAAACCAACGATGGATCGGTGTTCTTCAGGAACAACTCATAGATCAACTCACCCTCACGCACCCGACGGCCAAACTTCGACTCCGTGCCACCCGGTGTCACCTTAGCGAACTCCATCTCGTGGTTGTGATAGCCAAAGGGGATTCCAGCCGCCTTCACGATCTTACCCGCCTCGTTGAACACCTCGCAGACAAACTTCGTCTCCTCCACGCTGCGCGTCGTAGGCTGACCCGGTTGAATCAAGTACTTCACGCCCAACTTCGCATGATCGTCAGCCGTCCGCTTCCAATACTCCTGAATCTTAGGCAAGCTCTCCTTCGTATAGTCTCTCGTCGGGGGATTCACGTGCGAGCTGGTGATCTTCAAGCCGGCATCCTCCGCCATCTTCTTGAACTCCATCATATCGACACCACCGATCTTACCCTCTTTGTAACCAGCTAATTCCAAGTTGGTATAGCCCATCGCCTTAACCTTCTTCAAGCCACCCGGCACATCCTCATACAGCTCCTTGGATAAAGAATAGATTTGCAAACCGATCGTCTTCGACGCATTCGCCACGGGCGAAGCACTCCCATTCGACGCATACACACTTGTTGCCTTTCCGGCAAACAGACCTCCCAAAGTCAGCAAGGAGGCACTTTTCAAAAAGTCTCTTCTGTTAGTCATCATGAATTAAGAATTTAAGTTGCCTCAAAAGTACACGTTTTCGGCTAAATAGGCAAGATTATGAATCACATATTAATGCTACTAATCCCCCAAATTTATATCTTTGCTGTCATTCAATAGATTAAACAAAAACGGTTATGAAACAGCAAACGATCAAAAACAGTTTGGGGCTTTGGGTGATCCTAATCCTATGGATAGGCATGTTGTGCCCCGCCTGCTCTGACTCAGATTCAGACGAAGCGAAACGAACCAACTATGGGGCGACCACGCAAAAGCTCATCGACATAGTTGAAAGTGATTCCCGCATCAAGATGTTGCTGACGGAGGCTATCGAGAAGGGTAAACGGATCAACCCCGACACAGCCACCAATCTAGTGCAGTCGTTAGAACAGTATTACGACTTCGTGGAGCGTTCGCAAAAATCCATGCCGTGGGACATCATTTTCTGTCCCGGTCAGCCCACCCTATTCGGCAGAATGTACCAAGCGCTCTGCTATTGCTATTTCCTCAATTGCATGCCGTTGGAATCGTTAGAGGGTGAAAATTTCTTCACCAATTCTATCCAGTACCTTGAGCCTTACCGCAGCTGGCTGATTGACTATTGCAAGGCATGGGGCACTTATCTATCTTCTTCCGAGTCCTGGAATAAAGAATATGAAGCGCTCATGATGCAGCAAGAGGAGTTGGGCATGACCAAAGGTTGGTATGAGGATCCATCCAACTGGCATTCATTCAATGACTTCTTCGCCCGCCATCTGAAATCGCCCGATCAACGTCCTATCTTTTCTCCGGAAGATGACCGAGTGGTAACATCTCCTGCCGACTGCGAGCCACAAGGCGCATGGGCTATCGACGAGGAATCCTACATCATCACCGATGAGAAGATCGCCGTGAAGTCAAGGGTGTTCAATTCCATCCGAAACTTAATCGGTCCCGAATCACCCTATTGCGATGACTTTGCCGGAGGAGTTTTCTTCCATGCGTTCCTCAACGCGAACGACTATCACCGCTACCACTTTCCCATGGATGGAGTCATTAAAGAGTTACGTGTGATTCCTGGCGATGATGCCTTAGGAGGGAGTATCACCTGGGAACCTGCATTGCAGCAATATGTGGTAGATTGTTCCGTTCCTGGATGGCAAAGCATCGAAACACGTGGCTTGGCCATTATCGAGACAGCACATTACGGATTGGTGGCCGTCATGCCCATTGGGATGTCTCAAGTCGCCTCCGTCAACTTTGAGCCCGATTTACAGGTGGGCGACAAAGTGAAGAAAGGAGACATGCTCGGCTATTTCCTCTTCGGAGGCTCTGATTTCGTGTTGGTTTTCCAGAAGGAGGCCGCCTTCAAGCTACTCTCCCCCCAAAAAGGGGATGCCTATGAACATATTCTCATGGGTGAGTTTTTAGGAAGTGTAGGTGAGCCTTAAGGTTCATCTACATTTTCAGCCCTATCAAAAATTAAACACTCCATTGAACCAAGTTTGGCTACTCGATTTTGTCTTGTCTAATTGTCCAAGTGCGTATATATATATACGCATTGGATTAGACAAATAAAATGCTTTTTTCTTGTCTAATTGCATGTCTAATCACCTTCCTCTGCGATTAGACAGTAGAATTCGGATGACCCCAAGCGGGGTCATACTTTCCCTAACCGCATATCGTCTGATGTGCGGATGACGTACCCTCCCCCTCAATCAATGACCCCAACGGGAGTCGAACCACATGAGGAGAATGGGTTCGACCCCGTCGGGGTCAGATGTATAGGAGGAGTCAGCGTGCGATCCGCAAGTCTTCGACATGCGGTTAACAGCTGTTCGACCTCCGTTAGAGGTCGTTGGTTAACACGTTTTGGAAACGCATATGGTAAGGGAAAGAGCTTAGACCCCTCAAGCTTCATTATCCCACGTTATCGAACGTCTCAACGCATTGGTTATACTCAATATATCAATACTAATAATGGGTTGTTAATCACCTATTCCGGAAAAGAGGTCCAAATGTTATTCCGGCAGTTCATATCCAATCATGAAAAGGGCTGCCTCCAAGGCACGAAGCCGTTGCTCTTCTTGTAATTGATAGAACTGATTGGATGGCTGATTGACAACTTCTTGTAGCAGCCAACTTGCCCTTAAATTGTGCATAGCATATTTGTTCGGTTGCATAATGGGGAATTGATACAGGCCTTTGCTGGGATTACGGCGATGCGTTCCACGACTGGCACAATAGGCAAACCGTAAGGGTAGCACTTCTGGCAAATGCTCTTCCGACAAATGTATTTCCTCGCAATAAAGCCGAACGAAATAGCCTAAGGCTGCGGCTACTCGACTGTCGTAGATGATAAAGTGATCCAGTAACAACGAATAGATTTTAGAGAACCCGGAACTCATCACGATACCCGAGAAGTCTGGCTTTTCTGAAGTTAATTGCTCTTTGACTTTTGTCAGGTATCTAACTATACCCTTTTCTTGTATTTTTTCAAGTTTAGTCTTATTCCCACGTTGTACTCCTCCCCATTCAAGAATACTTTCACAGGCCGTTTTACAATCGGCATCACCATCCTTACTCAATGAGGTGTTTAAAGCATCAAAACACGCATCTAAAACTGCTTTTGTAGCACGAAAATCTTTCCCCTTCCACTCATATTTTTCATACGCATTGAAAATAGAAGAACATTCCCAAATTTGTTTCTTTTCTTTATTATAATACCTAAATATCTGCGGTTTATCAATCTGATCGGTCATCCATTGAATAAAATTTGATACCTGCTTATCTTGCAGATAGTCTTGTTTCGTTTTATACTTATCGCTTTCAAATTCGGTTGATTGGCGTTTTATTGTTTGGCATGAAATCTTCCTTTGCTTTTTCAAAGGATCCAAATCTCTATTCGAGGCAGGAATGACAGTTATGATGCCAGGATCCGTCCACCTCGGATGGATGACTGTTCCTGCCGGTCGAATATCCGCTCTCTTATAAAACTCATCATAGATCATTTTCATTTCATTGGGGAGATAAGTCAAAGCTCGCTCCTTGATTTCTTCGGGAATCCCCCAAATCGCTTCGGCAATACTGCCAACGATTGCTCCCAACGTATCGGCATCGGCTCCTAAGGAGATGGCTTTACGGATGGCATCCTCAAAGCCGGTGCTCTCGCTGATAATCCACAAGGCTACTGGCACCGTACCTTGACATGTTTCGTCAAAACGATTCTGAACTTTCTTTTTATCTATATGAATATCATATCCGGAAAATTTCAAAGCAGGTTGCAAGGCTTTCAAAATCGTCTCTTTATTCACTAAGGAACCTCGATAGCAGAAATGATTCGCACAATGATAGATGGCGAGAGCAACCGTCTCAGCTCCTTTGATCCCTTCTGGATGATTGTGGGTACATGCTGCTGACACGGCTGCTGCTGCCAGCATATCTTGCTCATCTTGCTCACATTGCTCGTCTTGTTTTCGATAAAACCAAGCGATGGGGCTGACACGCATGGCCGAGCCATTGCCAAAGGAGCCATACGGCTTGGGTTGATCACTCATGACCCACTGGTGGAATCTTCCACCATAGCCACCCATAGGATGTGGATAACGACGACACCAAGCGTGAATCGTCTCTCCAAAAGGTTTACGGCGAAGCAGCGCATCAGCTATAGCCATTGTGCAAATCGTGTCGTCTGTGAAATCATTGCTGTCTGAAAACAACTCGAAGTGATAATCATTTGTCGGGTTGAATTCCCAACGACTGCCTATAATGTCTCCGATAATCGCACCTAACATAGTTCCTCTAAATATAATTATGTAGTCTTTATATGACGAAATTAGGTATTTTCGAAAAAGCGAACAAATAAATAGTATTAAAACAATGACTCGAATTTATTTTTATGTATCTTTACATCTTGAAGGGAAGAGTGTGAAGAAATTGTAGTACTCGTCCGACTTTCCTTTTTTTAAGAAGAATCGATGGAACCGAAAAGAGGATTTGCCTCATCCAGGTCCAGGCCAAGCTGAAATACGGAATTGCCAGGATACGGAGGATGTAAATTAAACTGTGTCAGCAAAGAATAAAATATTAACTTTGCTAACACAGTTTTTTTATGAAAGAAGAGTTTGATTTCGAGAGTATCAAGAACAAGGCTATTGAACAGCTGAAAGCAGGTAAGCCCTTGTTAG
>JALFJR010000063.1 GCA_022775005.1 Parabacteroides sp. | reverse complement strand
CCTAACATTTGAGCACAAAGGTACGCGTATTTTCCTAATCACCAAGGGTTGCTCAAAGAAAAAGATGCTCCACCCCATTTTTCTGAACAACGGCGTTGGTTTGCGCGACGAAAGCGCCACTTTCTTACATAACTTCTCTTCTCTTTATTTACACATCATTCGCAAATGGCTCACTATCTGTGTCTTTGCGGGCTTAACCCGCAATCTCATCCTCTCTTCATCTAACGCAACACGTTGCGTCCCTACCCCTTTGATAGGGTGTTCCGCAGGGTCGAAGCCGGCAAGAAAAATGCGCAAAAACACCCCGATTGTTCCACGGAGACTGCTCAACGAAAGTGAACCTTTTCTTTGAGCAGTTCGGACAGAGGGAATCTCCCCAATTTTCCCCCTTTTCCGGCCTCCCTTCAGCGAAGCCTTCCCAACAGAAAAGAACGAGTTATTTATAACATATTATTAATCTATTTAATTATTTATCGTATGAACAAAAAGTTTTCTACACTTGTAGCGACACTACTTCTTAGTGGTGCGCTATTTTCCGTGCAGGCTGCTCAGGTGTTACCAAGTGGGTTGGATGCGACAAAAGTCACGGTTACGCCTGGTAGCATTGTATTTGCAGACGATGTGGATTTGAATGGAGATTATTTGTTGATCTCTGAAGACAATGTGGTGATTGATGGTAGATATCACACTTTGAAAGGTAGCATTGTTATTACTGGCAAGGGTTGTACCGTTAAGAACTTGTACATAGATGTGGTTAATGACGGTACTATTTCAGGCCGAGCTTATAGCAGTGCCGCTTATAAGAATGCAATAACAGTGGCTTCTGAGTCTGCTACAATTACGGGATGTACAATTTATTGTACCGCAACTGCTCCTGCTATTGCCAATGGTATTGTAATTTTCCCAACTTCCGCTACACCTGATTTTGTTGTTGAGAACAATGTGATTAAAAATGCGAATGGTGTAAGTGGTAATTGGTTGGGTGCTGGTTTGCTTTTGCAGGGAAGTGGAACCGAGATTAATCTTGATGGATCAGGGCTAAATATTACTCCCGCGAACATGACTTCTCAGGAGAATGTTAGTTTAGAGGGTAATAGCGTGACAAATTCAGGCTATGACTTGTATATCAGCAACAACAGCAAAGTTGAGTATTCTGAAGTTACTCCTTGCTATAATGAGAACGGGGAGTTAATAAACAGTGTGGCTATTGCGGAGTTGGTTACTGATGAACCAGCTGAGGCTATCTTCAACGGAACTGCCGCTCAGTTTGCGGAGGCAATGGGTGCAACTTCTACGACTGACAAGAACGTTGCTATTCAGTGCTCTGATGCTAACGTTATCTACGGAGACGCTCAGAATCCGAGCAATGGTTTGAATGCTATCATTGCTGGAATCAAGCCCTTGGAGTCAACTTTGCATGGCTATGAATTGATTGAGAATGAGACTTCTGAGTATGCAATGTTGATCGTGAGAAGCAATGCAAGCGCTGATGGAGACTATTATGCTATTGCACATCCGAAAAATGGTTCATTGACTTTGACAGCGGTTGCTGCTGATAATATAGATGATATAGCTTCATCAAGTGGGTCTTTATGGAAGATGTCTAAAGGTAAACGTGCTGATGGTGCTTATTATTATGAGTTCGTGAATCAGGATGGTGTTGTATTGAAGGCTACTGGCAACGCTGGTACAGGTCTTGATGGTATGTTCTATCCGGAGGCTGGTGCACTTTATAGCAACGGTGTTGTATTCAATGTTGATGGTGGTACTCTGAATGCGGCGAATAAGAACTATTTCGGTCTCTACCGTGCAGGTGTGAACAATTTGATTGTTGCTGATTTGAAGTGGTTCGAGCAGGATGGTTTCTCAACAACTATCTACTATGACACAAAGGATGGCAACTGCTTGGATGATGCGCACTTGGCTGACAACATCGCAGGTAACGTCTTCACGGGTCACTTGGTTCCGATGGCTTGGGATAGCAATAAAGATAAGTTTGTAGAGGCTGACGCTACTTCTACTGGATTCTATTTGAAGAATGCGGATGGCGACTATATCGTTGCGCAGAAGTATGTTACAAATGGTTCTTTGAGCGATCAATCTACTTATAGCTTCACAACCGTTTCTGCTACGACTTTGGCCAAGAACCTCTCTCGTTCTGAGGATGGATTGGAGACTTTGAAGTATTTTGGTGAGTTCAAGGCTGAGTATTCTTATGCAGTGACTAATCCGAAGACTTTGGAGGCTATTGACGCTATCCGTGTAAAGGTAGGTAATGACTACATTAAGTTGGGTCGTTTGGATTTGACGGCTGACGAAACTCCGTCTTTGGTTGCTTCTAAGTTGACTGCATTAAAGCCGATCTTGATCTCTTTGGGTAGCAACGAGGTAGTTCAGCCTTGGGATCTGTTGAAGAAGGGCAAATTCTATACTGTAGAGTTGGTTTCTTCTGCAAATGATAACTTGAAGAACAAGAAGGGTTACAAGTTGGGTATTTATGATGATGATGTAAATGCAGGTACTTGGGATTGGAACGACGAAAAGTCTTGGGTTAAATCGTATGGTAATGTACTGGAAGGTCAGTTTGCATTAACTTATGAGACCAATGAGGATGGTGTGAAAGAATATGTCTTTAGAAATCGTGAGTTTAAGAATGACTATTATGGTAAGGCTAAGATTACAGCATCTAAGCTCTATACTACCTCTAAGGAGAATGAGTATCGTTATGGCTCCGAAATCTTGAGAATCACTCCGGTGGCTGAGAACAGCGCATCCGATGGTTACAATACTTTGAAGGATCTGAAGAATCAGAAGTTCTATATTGGTTTCGCTTCTGGTGTATTCAACACGACCGCTTGGTTTGCCGAGAACCACTCAGGCAATACAAATCATGTAATTGGTTTGGATATTGACAAGGAGAATGCGTTGATGTTCACCGCTACGGAACATGCTGCGGCACGTAAGGTTACAGAGGAGAATTACAGATATACGTATCATCCGTCTGATTCAATCTACGTAATCAGTACGTTGGGTTACTTCGATGCAAAGAAGAATTACAAGACTACAAAAGATACCTTAAAGCTTGTTTCTTACTCATTCGTTAACCAGTATGGTGAGCCGTTGGTTTACAACAACAATGATGATCGCTTGGAATCTTCTGTAAATAAAGATGCTTCCGCCCAGAAGTTTGCATTGCGTCAAGATGTTAACGATAAGTTGAACTTGCGTCCGGTTGCTCTGAGACGTGCAGCTAAAGGTGAGAATGACTACCACGGTGCTGATGTGATGTATCAGGACTTGTCTGGTGACTATAAATTGTATGCAGGTGATGCTACAAACGGTATGTTGAGTGAAACATGGGTTTATGACCGTACCGAGAATGACCTGTTCGTAATCGAGGAGACTGCTAAACCGATGTATCGCAAGTTGGCAAACGCTTTGGATACGGTTTCTATCTATCGTGATACCAATGCGAAGGAGATGCTGTATGAGAAGGCTGGTTTCTTGGGCTTGGATAATACGGTTCAGTTCGACAAGATCGCTCCGGCTATGCTCGCTGATACCGCTTATGTACGTGGTGAGACTTATCGTCCGCAGTACATGTTGGTTGTAGGTCCGAAGGTAACTCCGGCCGGTAAGTGGTGTGAGACTCACCAGTCTGCAACTTGTGAGCACGCTGTTCCGACTAAGGGTTCTGTAGAGGGTCGTTACTTGGTGAACTTGAAGGATACGGCTATCGCTTGGGATGCTGCTAACAAGCACAAAGAGGGTACCCCGTATGTCAACACAACGAGTGAGAAGTACTATCGCTTAGGCTTCGTTCAGGCAACGCATAAGGATGATGTATTGGCTATCGCTGCTGCTAAGCCGACTGCTAAGGATACAATCTTCGTAGGTGATGACAAGTTCAACGTTGCTAAGTTCGCTCTCCGCTATGTAGATCAGGAGGCTGGTTCATTCGTAATCGAGACTGCTAACTACAAGACTTTGAATGCTGGTGTAGATGCAGGCAAGGCTGATGGCGAGGGTTACATCAAGTGGATGAACGGTGTAGTCGTAGTTGTTCCGGAGATCCAGAATGCAGAGATCTTCAACATGAACGAGAATGAGGCTGGTAACCCGACGGCTAACGAGGCAATCGAGGCAGCTGGTGTTCAGGTAATCGGTGGCCAGGGCGTTGTAACGGTTCAGGGTGCAGCTGGTAAGGTAATTACCGTAGCTGACATCTTGGATCGCACGATCGCTAACCAGGTAGCTGCTTCCGACAACGTAACGATCGCTGCTCCGGCAGGTGTAGTCGTAGTTGCTGTTGAAGGCGAGGCTACGAAGGTAGTGGTTAAGTAATTAACGAGAAAAATTATTCATAATAAGTAATCTCCCTGCGTAGTCCATTGGGCTAAGTAACCTGTGAGGGTGAATGAGCAGGGAAATAGAAAGTTAATAATAAAAAGTTCTTATTGCGGAGTAGCCTCGTGAGGGGCGAAAGGCAGTCACAAAAAAGGAGCCGTCAGGATATAAAAAGCCTGACGGCTTTTTTGCGTACTGGCGTAGCCTTCGGTTTCCTTATTCAAAAGAGAGGTAGGGCCGCAAGCGTTGGCGATCGATAGCGGAGAACTCCTCTAACAGGATGAGGTCGTTCCAGCTCTGCAGCGGAGCCTTTCGGCGTAGGCGTTCGATCTGACGCACTTGCGAGGTGTTGAGGTAGGGGTGACGCAGCAGTTCCTTGAAGGAGAGTTGGTTGACTCGCAACGGCTGGATGCAGGTCGTATCTACCTTGAACCAAGTATGGAGGGCGTTGTATCGCTCTTCGTCGATGCCATAGACCTCTGCCAGTTGCTCCACGGTGTAGAAGCCACCTAACAGCTCCCGATAACCTACGATGCGGCGGGCGAAGGTGCTGCCAATGCCGGGAATCTTCTTCAGCGTGAGCGTATCGGCTTGATTCAGTTCAATGACTGTACCTGCAGGGAACTTGTTGGATGCCTGTTTGTAACTGTTTTGTCGAGGCAGGCGAGGCCAGGTTTGTTGGGGCTTGGCTGAACGTGGCGCAACGGTCGGCTGCTGCGAAGCTGGTGCTTCGATAGGCATGCGATTCGTTTCCGCTGTTTTGAGGCTATCCACGGCGGCGATGGGCGGTGCTGCTGGGGATGGGGTAGGGGAGTCTTCTTCGGCTGTGTAGATGATCGCGACCCATGTGAGGGCAATCAAACAAAGGAGCACAAGCAAGGCATTGCGCTCCCCTTTTGAGAAATAACATAAATCTTTGAGTTGCATAGTGGTAAGGTTTTAGTAAGTGATCCGAATTGCTTAGTTATGCACCAGTGTGCCGATATTTTCGCCGCTCATCACCTTCTTGAGGTTGCCCACGGTGTCCATATCGAAGACGATGATGGGGAGGTTGTTCTCCTTGCACATGGTCGTTGCGGTCAAGTCCATCACCTTCAGGCCTCGGTTGTAGATCTCGTCGTAGGTGATCTCGCTGAACTTGGTAGCTGTCGGGTCTTTCTCCGGGTCAGCGGTGTAGATGCCATCCACACGCGTACCTTTCAGCATCACATCTGCCTCAATCTCGATGCCACGCAAAGAAGAACCGGTGTCGGTCGTAAAGAAGGGGTTGCCTGTTCCGCCAGACATGATCACGACATTGCCCTGCTCCAACAGCTCAATCGCCCGCCATTTGTTATAAAACTCGCCGATTGGTTCCATGCGGATGGCGGTCAATACCCTTGCCTTCACGCCTTTTGCTACCAAGGCTGAGCTGAGTGCCAAGCTGTTGATGACGGTAGCCAACATGCCCATCTGGTCGCCCTTCACCCGGTCGAAGCCTTTAGAGGCACCGCTCAAGCCGCGGAAGATGTTACCGCCACCAATCACGATACCGATCTGTACGCCCATCTCGGCGATCTCCTTGATTTGTGCGGCATATTCAGCGAGTCGGTTCTCGTCGATGCCATATTGTTTACTGCCCATTAGCGATTCGCCGCTAAGTTTCAAAAGAATCCGTTTATAGTTCATTGTATTGCTGATTTGTATTGAAAAGATCGCCCCAACCGATGTCAGGGCGATCTAAACACTAATCTTGTGTTTTGTAAGCTGCGAAGATTAGTAAATTAATAAATGAAAGAATCTATCTGATTATCTTATTTCATCAAGATGTCTGCTGTATCGGAAGCGATCATGAATTCCTCATCGGTCGGTACTACGATGATCGTCACCTTGCTGTCCGGTGTGCTGATCACCATCTCCTCACCACGCATGCCATGGTTCTTCTCCACGTCGATCTTCATGCCCATGTACTCCATGCCTTGGCAAACGACACGACGAGTCTCCCACTGGTTCTCGCCTACACCACCTGTCCATACCAAGATGTCGCAGCCACCCATAGCAGCCGCATAAGCACCGATGTACTTCTTGATACGGTAGTTATAAACGTTCAACGCCATGATTGCACGAGGATTGCCCTCTGCTACGGCTGCCTCGATCTCACGCATGTCAGAAGAGACACCTGAAAGACCGGCTACACCGCTCTGCTTATTGATCAAGTTGGATAAGCCATTGGCATCCAAGCCCTCTTTATCTAAGATGAAGGACAAGGCTCCGGCATCGACATCACCGCAGCGGGTACCCATCAACAGACCCTCTGTCGGAGTCAGACCCATAGAGGTATCAACGCACTTGCCATGATCAACGGCAGCGATAGAGCCACCGTTACCGACATGGGCTGTGATGATGCGTTGCTCCTCATAAGGAACGCCCAGAATCTCACAAGCACGGCGAGACACATAGCGATGACTGGTTCCGTGGAAGCCATAGCGACGCACACCATACTTCGTGTAGAGCTCGTAAGGCAAACCATACATGTAGGCATAATCCGGCATGGTCTGATGGAAAGCCGTATCGAACACAGCTACCTGCGGAATACCCGGAATCAAGGCCTCCATCGCATAGATACCCTTCAAGTTGGCGGGGTTATGCAGCGGAGCCAAGTCGGAGCACTCGATCACCTTGTCGATCACCTCTTTCGTGATCAAAACACTGCTTGCGAATTGCTCGCCACCATGCACTACGCGATGACCTACTGCGTCAATTTCCTTGTACTCCTTGATGCAACCGTAGGTTGCGTCGGTCAGTACGCTCAAGATGAACTCGATACCCTCTTGGTGGCCGGGGATCTCCTTCTCCAGGATCACTTTCTTGCCCTCTTTGTCGGTCAATTTCAAGAAAGCGCCAGGAAGACCAATCTTCTCGATGCCTCCTTGTGCCATGACATTGCCAGAGGCCATATCAAACAGTTTGTACTTAATAGAGCTACTACCGCAATTTAAAACTAAGATCTTCATGTTGTTATGTGTTTTTAGGAATTAGACGCTTATTTGGCGGCCTTTAAGCCGATAGACTGGTTGCAAGCAATGGCTACCATTTTATAGACATCATCTACGGAGCAACCACGAGAAAGATCGTTCACCGGAGCGGCCATACCCTGCAGGATCGGACCTACGGCCTCAGCTCCACCAAGACGCTGAACCAACTTATAGGCAATGTTACCTACCTCCAAGGTCGGGAATACCAATACATTGGCTTTACCAGCGATCTCGCTTCCCGGTGCCTTCTTTGCAGCTACGCTGGCTACCAAAGCGGCATCGGATTGCAACTCACCGTCGATCTTTACATCAGGAGCCATCTCCTTAGCTAAACGAGTGGCCTCAACCACCTTATCAACCATCTCGTGGGATGCGCTGCCCTTTGTAGAGAAGCTCAACATGGCTACGCGCGGCTCGATAGCGGCGATGTCTCTTGCGGTCTTGGCCGTAGCCACTGCGATGCTGGCTAACTCTTCCGCGTTCGGATTCGGCATGACGGCGCAATCGGCAAAAACAAACAGACCATCCTTGCCATACTGCGGGGTCTTCGTGAACATCAAGAAGGCACCTGATACGCACTTCATGCCCGGAGCGGTCTTAATGATCTGCAAAGCGGGACGCAAAACATTACCCGTCGTGTTCTCTGCACCGGCGATCTCGCCATCCGCATCACCTGCCTTGATCATCAAGCAGGCCAAGAAGAGCGGATCCTCTACCAAGACAGCGGCCTTTTCTGGAGTCATGCCCTTCTTTTGACGAAGCTGGAAGAGCAAGTCGGCATAAGCGGCTTTCTTCTCGTGGTTCTTCGGATCGATGATCGTTGCCTGATCAGTGTGTGTCAATCCGAACTCGGCTGCCAGTTTATGGATCTCATCGGGATTACCAATTAAAATAATATCTGCTACTCCGTCGGCCACTAAGCGGTCGGCTGCTTTCAACGTCCTCTCCTCAGTTCCTTCAGGAAGGACAATGCGCTGCTTGTTTGCTTTCGCACGCGCGATAATGTCTTGCATCAAATCCATAACGGAATATATTTTTTGTTTGTATTGAATAAACGTACTCCTCAATTGTGCTGCAAAATTAGCCATAATTGCTATATGGAGTTTGCAATATGGCCCAAAGAAATGCCCGCTATCCCTGATGTTTCAGAACATTTAACAAACTTTTTGCTAACAATAATTGACTACCTCTCGTTCGCCAGAGAGGATTTGGCGCAAGGTATCTGCCGTGATGTTGGCCTCGATCTTGCCTTTGTGCGCTACGGAGATTTTCCCCCGCTCCTCAGAGACGATAATCACGATCGCATCCGTTTCTAACGACATACCCATACCGGAACGGTGACGCAAACCCATCTCTTTGGGGAGCTTGGCGTTTTGCGCAACCGGCAAGATGCAACCAGCCGCCCGTATCTTGTTGTCGGCAATGATCATAGCGCCATCGTGCAACGGGCTGTTCTTGAAGAAGATGTTCTCAATTAGACGGGCGTTGGGATCGGCACAAAACATCTCGCCTGTATGTTCATAGATGGAGAGATCTACATCCTGCTGCACGACAATCAAAGCACCAGTTTTCTTACGGGCCATGTTCTTGCAAGCCACGACTACCGGTGCGATGTATTTGCCCTCGTTTTCATCCGCACTACGCTTAGAAAACAGATTTCCTAAGAATTTCCATCCTCGGTGAGAGCCGAGCGCCAATAGGAAGCGACGGATCTCATCTTGAAACAGGATCACCAACACCACAAAGCCTACACTGATGATCTTGTCTAAGATAGCTCCCATCAATCGCATCTCTAAAACCTGTGAGACCAAAATCCAGACCACGATGAAAGAGACTACACCACTGAAAATGGCTAACGTGCCGGAACTTTTCATGATCTTGTAGGTCTGGTACAAGAAGAAGGCGACGAGTAAGACGTCGATCAGGTCTTTAATGCCGAAGTGCATCCACATAAGCTGTCTGATTTGGAATTGATTTTAAGATTGGTGAAGTTGCTGGACGATGCGACGCGCTTCAACAGCCGCTTTGACATCGTGTACACGCAGTATATGCGCTCCATGCAAGAGAGCGAAGGTGTTTAATACGGTCGTACCATTCAAACTATCCGCAGGCGTACCTCCTAACAGTCTGTAGATCATGCTCTTTCGAGAAATGCCTACCAGCAGAGGCAGATCGAACGCATGGAACTCATCCAAATGAGCCATGAGCGTGTAATTCTGTTCGAGGGTCTTGCTGAAACCAAAGCCGGGATCCAGGATGATGTCGTTCACACCTAACAATCGCAGTTGCTCTACCTTGCGGGCAAAATAGAGCAAAATATCCTCCATCATGTCGGTATAATCGCAGAACTGTTGCTTGGTTTGTGGTGTGCCTCGCATGTGCATCAAAATGTAAGGCACATGCAACTTGGCAACGGTAGCGAACATAGTAGGATCCAATTCGCCTCCGGAAATATCGTTGATGATCGCTACGCCAAACTCCTCTACGCAACGGCGGGCGATGTCTGCCCGGAAGGTATCGACTGAGACGGGCACCTCTGGATAGTGCTGATTCAAGATGCGCAGGGCTACCTCTAAACGGCGCATCTCCTCTTCGGGTGTTACTTCTGCCGCATCCGGACGAGAGGAATAACCGCCGAGGTCGATCAAGTCGCCTCCCTCTGCCAAGATTTGCTGGATACGTGCGTCGATCGCCGCTTCGCCCTCTTTCCGGCTATCGGCATAAAATGAATCGGGCGTGACATTGACGATACCCATCACCAATGGTGTATCTAAGGAGACCAATTGCCCGTTCAGATTAAGTGTTTTCTCCATTATGTTTGCTTTTAGAGAGGCAAAGATAATGATTTCCATCGCTTCTTTTCGGCTGTGCGCTTCAGATTTATCAAAAAACGTTGATTGCGTTCTGTGGATTTCTACTATTTTTGTCCCCGAATCGCAAAAGGCGAGAAAAGACCAAATAAAACACGGGTAAATTTATGAATCTGATTAAGAAAACAGCGCTCCATGGGAAGCACATG
Organism: Parabacteroides sp.; assembly: GCA_022775005.1. GTDB lineage: Bacteria > Bacteroidota > Bacteroidia > Bacteroidales > Tannerellaceae > Parabacteroides. The sequence goes on along the minus strand of JALFJR010000063.1, from coordinate 32,303 downwards.
TGCGTGGCGACAGGCTTGGCACTTTGTTGCTGGTTAGGCATGGGAAACACAGCGTATGCGGCCGATACGCGTTTAGCGATCGAGCATTTAGGCGATGGCCAAAGCATTGTTCGTATTGAGCATCCTTCTTCTTATTTACTGCTTCCTGTTGAGGAAGGGGCTGAGGAATCCAAAGTGTATGTGATTGTGAATAACGAGGTGATCAAGAACCTCAATGTGCGGTTGGCACGCAAGCAGGTGGATTATTTCGTACCACTCTCTTTGCAAGCGGCCAATGGTCAGTCGGTAGTGGTCAATGTGCAGTTGGCACCCGGAGGTAGCATTTGCTGGGACGAGATGAAACTCTCAGATACCTTTGATACGACCAATCGGGAACCGTTACGTCCCACCTATCACTTCTCTCCCGCTTATGGTTGGATGAACGATCCTAACGGCATGGTCTATAAGGATGGGGAGTACCACCTCTTTTACCAATATAATCCATACGGCTCCATGTGGGGCAATATGCATTGGGGGCATGCGGTCAGCCGTGACCTGTTGAATTGGGAGCATCTTCCTGTAGCGATCGCTCCGGATGCGCTGGGTGCCATCTTTAGCGGTAGCTGTGTGGTGGACAGTGAAAACACAGCCGGCTTTGGTAAGGGAGCGATTATTGCTTTCTATACCTCTGCCAGCGAGCGACAGATGCAGAGCTTGGCTTACAGCACTGACAATGGACGTACCTTTAAGAAATATGAGCGAAACCCGATCTTGACATCCGACCAACGGGATTTCCGTGATCCGAAGGTGATCTGGCATGAGGAGACACAACGTTGGATCATGGTGTTGGCGGTTGGCCAGGAGTTGCAGCTTTACTCTTCGCCCAATTTACGGGAGTGGACCTACGAGAGTAGTTTCGGAGAAGGAGAGGGGGCACACGCTGGAGTGTGGGAATGCCCTGATCTCTTTGAGTTACCCGTGGATGGAGGGCCACAGAAGAAATGGGTATTGGTGTGCAACATCAATCCCGGTGGACCTTTTGGTGGGTCGGCTACACAGTATTTTGTAGGCTCGTTTGATGGCAAGCGGTTCGTCAATGAGTCTCCCGCATTGACTAAATGGATGGATTATGGCAAGGATCATTATGCGACAGTGACTTGGAGCAACGCCCCGGACAATCGGACGATCGCTTTGGCTTGGATGAGTAACTGGGAGTATGCCAACTTTGTCCCGACTAAACAATTCCGAAGCGCAAACTCTGTCCCCCGTGACTTAGCGCTATTTACGCGCAACGGACAGACCTATCTGAGCAGTACGCCTTCACCGGAGTTGTTGAAGTTGCGCGACAAAGCAACTACTACCTCCTCTTTCAAGGTGGCTCGCACGCATAAAGTGAACACTTTGCTGCCTCAACCGACAGGTACTTTTGAGATTGAGCTGACGGTGCAAAGTAATGGGGCTAATGTGATGCGTTTCGCACTTTGTAACAGCAAGGGCGAGGAGGTAGAGATGCGCTATAACCTCTTGGATCATCATTTCGTGATGGATCGCCGAAAGAGTGGTCAGGTAGATTTCAGCAAGAGCTTCGCGACCGCCACTTCAGCACCATTGGCTTCAGGCAAGACCTTTACTTTGCGCCTGTTCGTGGATAAATGTAGTGTGGAGGCATTTGATGGCAAGGGCGGTTTTGCGATGACCAACTTGGTATTTCCCTCAGAGCCTTACAACAGCCTTCGTTTTACGGCGGAAGGGGGCGCTTATACGGTGACGAACCTGAAGGTCTATCCCTTGCGTCTGCCTTAAACGGCATTTAACGAAAGAAGAAACGACCTTTACGAGGCTATTAAATGACATTTAATTTTCAATAAATAGATAGATCATGGAAAAGAAACCGATTGTAGTAGGTATGGGCGAGCTCCTTTGGGATGTATTGCCTACCGAGAAAAAGGCAGGTGGTGCTCCGGTCAATTTTGCCTATCATGCCTCCCAATCAGGCGCAGAGGCATACGCCCTCAGTGCGATTGGCCAGGATGATTTGGGTGATGAGCTCATGCAAGAGTTAGCGAAGAATCGCATCAATGGTGATTATATCAACCGAGTAGCTTATCCGACGGGCACCGTACAGGTGGAATTGAAGGAGGGCATACCCTCTTATACGATTATCGAGGGGGTGGCTTGGGATTATATTCCCACGACCCAGGCGGCTATCGACTTGATGAAGCAAGCCAGTGCGGTTTGTTTCGGTACCTTGGCGCAGCGTGCTTCAGAGTCTCGCAACACCTTGCAGACCTTGCTTTCGCATGTGCCTGAGGATAGCTTGCGCTTCTTCGATATCAATATCCGTCAGCATTTCTACAGCAAGGAGCTGATCGAGGAGTCTTTGCGTATGGCCAATGTCTTTAAGGTGAATGATGAGGAGTTGGTATTGTTACGTCCGATGTTCCACTTGGAGGGCTCAGACGAGGAGGTTTGCCGTTGGTTCATGAACCGCTTCAACCTGCGTTATGTGATCTTGACCGCTGGAGCGGAATACAGTACGATCTATGCCCGTACGGAGAGCTCTACGCTGCCTACTCCGAAGGTGCAGGTAGCCGATACGGTGGGTGCCGGTGATTCCTTCTCGGGTGCTTTCGTAGCCGCTATTTTAGCGGGTAAATCCTTGTGTGAGGCACATCAACAAGCGGTAAAGGTGGCCGCATTCGTTTGTACACAACATGGCGCTTGGCCGGAATATCCTAAAGACTTATAAGCCATGAATCAGACAGCACGTACTTCTAATTTGGTGTTGATCCCGTTGATTTTGACCTATTTTGCGATGGGTTTTGTGGATCTGGTGGGTATTGCCTCTAACTATTTGAAGGTAGATCTGGGATTGACAGATGCGGAGGCGAACATTTTCCCCTCGTTGGTATTCTTCTGGTTTTTGATCTTTGCGGTGCCGACAGGCATGTTGATGAACCGTATCGGTCGCCGGAAAACCGTGGTATTGAGTTTGGCGATCACTGCGGTTTCGTTGGTGATCCCGATTTTCAGCGATGCCTATATGGTGATGTTGGTTTCCTTCTCGTTGTTAGGCATTGGTAATGCGTTGATGCAGACCTCCACCAATCCATTGCTGACGACTATCGTAAGCGGTGATAAGTTGGCCAGCAGCTTGACCTTTGGCCAGTTTGTGAAGGCAATCGCCTCTTTCTTGGCTCCCTACATTGCTATGTGGGGTTCTACACAAGCCATTCCCGATTTAGGCTTGGGTTGGCGTGTGCTTTTCCCCATCTACATGGTGTTTGCGGTGATCGCTGTGTTGTGGTTAGGTGCGACCCCCATCGTAGAGAAGCCGATCGAGGGCAAACCCTCTACGTTCGGTCAGTGCCTTTCTTTGTTAGGTAATCCCTTTATCCTGCTTTGTTTCATCGGTATCATGTGCCATGTCGGTTTGGATGTAGGTACCAACACCACAGCACCGAAGATCTTGATGGAGCGTTTGGGCATGGATCTCTCTGAGGCCGGATTTGCTACCAGTCTTTACTTTATTTTCCGTACTGCGGGTTGCTTCACAGGCTCGTTTATCCTGCAGAAGGTGCAAGCCCGTACCTTCTTTGGTTTCAGCGCCCTGTTGATGATTTTGGCATTGGTAGGTCTGCTCTGTTTCGATACGAAGATGATCATCTATGCTTGTATCGCTATGATGGGCTATGGCAACTCTAACATCTTCCCGATCATCCTCTCGCAAGCGTTGTTGGCTTTGCCTAACAAGCAGAATGAGGTGTCCGGCTTGATGATCATGGGTATCTTCGGTGGTACGATCTTCCCGATTTTTATGGGTGTCGCTTCCGACATGCTCTCCTCACAGAGTGGTGCGGTCATCGTCCTGCTGGTTGGTGCGGCCTATTTGATGGGCTTCATGCCGAAGTTGAAGAAAGGTTGATAGTATTAAACTTACGGTAAACAATAAAGGGCACATGCTTTTTTGACGGAGTATGTGCCCTTTCTCATTCTTTCTGCCTACATTTGGACGTTCAAACGATGAGGAAGGAACTATGGTCGCAAAATTCTTCAATACGGCAGGGCCCATTAAGCCTAAGATACATTATAATGTGGATCCTTTACACCGCATGGATTTAGATGAGATCCAGCTGTTGATTGATCAACAAAAATATTTCGTGCTACATGCTCCACGGCAAACCGGAAAAACCAGCTGTATGTTGGCACTGCGGGATTACCTGAACCAACAAGGTGTGTATATTGCGGTTTATGTGAATATAGAGGGGGGACAAGCGGCAAGAAATGATGTGAGGTCGGCCATTGGCGGTACGATTGATCATATTGCTGAAGAATTACGAGCTGTGGTAGGCAATCAATTGCCGCAGGAGGTCAGGGATAGTGTGCGAGAAATTGATCCAACCTCACAACTTACCACCTTTTTGAGGCGATTATCCGAACGACTTCCTCAACCACTTATTCTGATTTTAGATGAGATTGATGCGTTGGTTGGTGATTCATTAGTTAGTGTATTGCGACAAATCCGTGCGGGTTATGATAGTCGTCCAGAACGGTTCCCCAAAACTGTCATTTTATGCGGTGTGCGTGATTATCGCATCGTATTGTCCAATCAAGACATTGTGACGGGTGGATCAGCTTTTAATATCAAGGCGGAATCTTTGCGTTTAGGCAACTTCTCTATGGAAGAAATTCATGCGCTTTATCAACAACATACAGTCGCCACGGGTCAGGTGTTTGATGAGGCTTGCTTCCCTTTGATTTGGAATGCTACCGAGGGCCAGCCCTGGCTGGTCAATGCTTTAGGGTATGAGGTGACGATGAAAATGCGCGAGAATAGAGACCGTACGATTCCTATCATTCCTGAGATGATTTATCGGGCACAAGAGCAGATTATCTATCGAAGAGATACACACATAGACCTGTTGATTGATAAATTGAGGGAGGAGCGTGTTCGTAGGGTGATCGCTCCCATGTTAGCTTGTGAGACAGAGGCGGATGAGAATTTGATTCCGCAAGATGATGTGCAATATGTAGCGGATATGGAACTCATTACGTTGGATAAACCCCGTCGTATTGCCAATGCCATTTATCGGGAAATTATTCCGAGAGAATTGACTTCATTGTGTTCGATCGTTCTTCACGGAAAAGTTGGGATGATAAGTTGTGGCATAGATCAGCGGCATATCAAAATCGACAAATAGAGCTATGGGGTATGTAAGGCAATTAGTATGGGTATGTCTCCTGCTTGTTTCGTGGGTGGTTGATGCCTCTCCCCGCTATCGTTTCCGGGTCTATCTGAATACGAAGGGAGAGGCGGGGTATCGTGTGGATAAGCCGGAGGCCTTTCTGTCGGCGGAGGCGATTGACCGCAGAGAGCGGATGGGGATCGCGATCGAGGCGGATGATTGGCCCATTGCGCCGGCGATATTGGATCAGTTGGCACGAACGGGCGTGAAACCGATACTGACAAGCAAATGGATGCAGACGGTAGTGGTAGAGAGTGAGGATTATGGGGTAGAACAGACACTGCGACAGCTTCCGATGGTCGATTCCGTGCGATTCGTTTGGCAGGGAGAACCAACTACTCCCTTGGATCGGGCGGAGAGCAGGGAACGATTGACACCTACGAAAGAGCCGAAAAAGTCCCCTTATGGCTATGCGTTGGAGCAGATTAAGCTGTTGAACGGCTTGAAACTGCATCGGGCAGGCTTCCGTGGGCAAGGAATGCGAGTGGCGGTGATCGATGCCGGTTTCTTAAACGTTGATCGGATAAGTATGTTTGATTCACTGCATCTGTTGGGCACGTACAATGTCGTTTCGCCACAGCAATCGGTCTTTGCGGAAGATGAGCATGGCACGAAAGTGCTCTCCTGTTTGGCCGCCAATGCGCCGGGATGGATGGTGGGTACTGCGCCAGAGGCCAGCTATTGGCTGATCAAGAGCGAGGACAGCCGTTCGGAATATCCGATTGAGGAGGACTATTATGTGGCGGCCTTGGAGTTTGCCGACAGTGCAGGTGTAGCGGTGATTACCTCCTCTTTGGGCTATTTCGCTTTTGATGTCGATTCAATGAGCTATACGCAAGCCGATCTGGATGGGCGCACGGCCTTTATCAGCCGAGCCGCACATCGAGCGGTAGAGAAAGGATTGCTGCTTTTCAGTAGTGCGGGCAATGAGGGGAATGGCACATGGGAAAAGATCACTTTTCCTGCGGATACGGAGGGCGTACTGACCGTGGGATCGGTGACGAGCCAGAAAGAGCGGAGCCGGTTTAGCTCTAAAGGATTGACGGCTGACGGACGGATAAAACCGGATCTCGTAGCGTTGGGATCCGGCAGCTGTGTAGTGATAGGATCCGGTGAGATCAGCTATGGCAGTGGCACCTCTTTTGCCACGCCTATTCTGGCGGGGATGGGTATCTGTCTTTGGCAAGCCCTTCCGCAACTGACACCGCAGGAATTGATTGACCTATTGAGGCAGAGCGGTAGCCAAGCGGAGCGACCGGACGCTGAGTTAGGTTATGGCCTCCCAGATTTTTATAAGACCTATAAGAAAGGAAAGAAATATGCGAAGAACCATCTCTGATCCCTCACCGGCCGACCAGGCACTCTCTTTGGTGGAGCTGAACCAGCGCATCCACATGACCTTGGAGCAGGCTTTCCCCGATACCTATTGGGTGCGGGCGGAGATGAGCGACGTGCGTGAGAACAGTGCCTCGGGGCATTGCTATTTGGAGTTTATCGAGAAGGATCCCCGTAGTGGACAGCTCTTGGCTAAGGTACGTGGAGCCATTTGGGCGAAGACCTTTCGCCTCTTGAAGCCCTATTTCGAGATGGAGACGGGGCAACGCTTCGTCTCGGGGTTGAAGGTGCTGGTGCGGGTCACGGTGGATTTCCATGAGCTGTATGGCCTGAGCTTGACGGTGGTGGATATTGATCCGGCTTATACGTTGGGAGATATGGCGCGCAAGCGGTTGGAGATTATCCGCCAGCTGCAAGAGGAGGGCGTGCTTGGTTTGAACAAGGAGCTGCCGTTGCCACTCTTGCCCCAGCGGGTGGCACTGATCTCTTCGCCGACTGCGGCAGGCTATGAGGATTTCATGAATCAGCTGATGCACAATCGGGCGGGCTATCCCTTCTATGTGAAACTGTTTCCCGCCTTGATGCAGGGGGAGCGCACGGAGGGCTCGGTGATCGCAGCGCTGGATCGGATCTATGCGCATCAAGAGCTGTTCGATGTGGTGGCCTTGCTGCGTGGCGGTGGAGCCACGTCCGACTTGAACAGTTTTGACTCCTATCTGTTGGCGGCAAACTGCGCGCAATTTCCGTTGCCTATCTTGACCGGTATCGGGCATGAGCGGGATGATACGGTGGTCGATCTGGTGGCGCACACCCGTCTGAAGACACCGACAGCCGTGGCGGAGTTTCTGATTGCCCGGATGGATCAAGCGGCCAAGACATTAGAAGATCTCCAGCAGGCCGTGATTCAATCAGCCTCGGTGCGACTGTTGCAAGAAAAGCAACGTTTGCAAAGCTTTGCTACCCGTTTCCCGGTGCTGGTGGGGCAGCGCATCGAGCGGAACCGGACCCTGTTGCATCAGTTGGGTGCGAAGTTGCCAACGATGGCACACGGTTTTGTGGAGCGTAAGCGGGCGGTGGTCGATCGGTTGGCCATGCAGCTACGCAATAGCACTGCTGCGCATTTGGCGGAGAAGCAGCGTTATCTGCAACTGCAAGAGCAATTCGTGCGGATGGCCTCCCCTGATTATATTTTACGTAGAGGGTATAGCTTGACCCTGCGTGAAGGCAAGATTATCAAACGAGCGGAGGAGCTGCAAGCCGGAGAGGAGTTGACCACCCGTTTCATGGATGGCGAAGTAAAGAGTATCATAAAGGAATAAACAAATCGTTATGGCAAAGAAAGAAGAATCCTATAATGAGGCGATTGAGAAGCTGCGTCGCATCGTGGCGGAGATAGACAAAGACGAGTTGGATGTGGATCTGTTGTCGGAGAAGGTCAAGGAGGCAAGCCGGCTGATCAAGCTCTGCAAAGAGAAATTGTATAAAGTAGATGCCGATGTGCGCAACGTGTTGGAGGAGTTAGACGCATGAGCCGATACATTATTATTGTAGCCGGAGGGAAAGGCCTTCGGATGGGCGGCGACCTGCCGAAGCAGTTTATTCCGATGGCGGGTAAGCCGTTGTTGATGCACACTGTGGAGGCGTTTCATCGTTGGGATGCGGAGGCCCATATCGTGTTGGCATTACCCGTTGATCATCAAGCCTATTGGGCGATGCTCTGTCGGGAGATTGGTTGCAAAGCGCCCCATGCCGTGGTGAATGGCGGAGCTACCCGTTTCCATTCCGTGAAGCAGGGGTTGGATTGGGTATGCGCCGAGCAGGCCCGTAGCGGTGAGCCGATGGACAGGGCCTGGGTCGCCGTGCATGATGGCGTGCGTCCCTTTGTCACACCGGAGATGATTAGCCGCTGTTTTGCGGCGGCGGAACAGCATCAGGCGGCTATCCCGGTTGTGCCGATGATCGACTCGTTGCGTGAGCGAGAGGCGGAGGGAGGCAGCCATCCCGTTGATCGCAGTCGGTATGTAGCCGTACAGACCCCGCAAGTCTTTGCGCTCCCACTCTTGAAGCGTGCCTACGAACAGCTTTTCAGTGAGCAATTTACCGATGATGCCTCCGTCGTGGAAACGATGGGTGAACCGGTAGCTGAGGTAGAGGGTTTGCGGGAGAACATCAAGGTCACCACACCTTTCGACCTGATCGTTGCGCAAGCCCTGTTTCAAGACGTTAGCGCAACCGCCGTTCCATGAAGAACCGCCGTGTGCGGAACAGTAGCAGAAGGGCACCGGCGATCTGCGATCCGGCAGTGAAGGCGAAAGCCGCCATGTAGCCTGCATATTCGATCAACACGCCACCCAGGAGGATGCCCAACCCCATTCCGAGGTCCCACGAAGTAAGGATGGTCGAGTTGGCCGTGCCTCGCTGGTCGTTGCGGGCCACGGAGATGAACATGTTCAAGAAAGCGGGGAACATGCGGCCATTGCCCAGTCCGATGAGCAAGGCGGAAAGATAATAGGCCCACTCGCCCGGCGACAAGACGAACAGCGTAAAGCCAACAGCACTGATGCTTGCGCCCTGCATCGCATTCTCAGACAGATACCCCTCACGCAGTGACTTCGCCCCATAAAGCCGGGATACGACCAGCCCGATGGAGAGCAGTGCGAAAAAGGCGCCGGTGCCGTTGGTGATACCGAACACCTCTTTGCCGTAGATAGCCACATAGTTGCTCATCACGCCCCAGCAGAGGCCGAAGAGCAGAATGTTGATCGCCAATAGCCAACCTCGTGTTAAGAAGAAGCGATCTACGCTTAGGTGAGGCTTCCCCTGTATGGGAAGACGCTTGGGCAGGCGCACGGTGGTCGTACAATAGAATCCGATACCGGCCGCAATCAGCGAGATCCAGAAAAGCAGGTCGAAATCGCCGGTCAGCGAGTAGAGCCCAATGCCAGCCGAGGGTGCAATGGCCATAGCCAAGTTGTTGCTCAAACCGTAATAGCCAATCCCCTCGTTGCGGCGTGACGAGGGCAACGTGTCAATCGCCACCGTGCTGTTGGCAACGGTCGTCGCCCCGAACGGGAGGCCATGGAAGGTGCGGACAATGGCAAAGAGCAGCAGCGTGGCCGCTCCTAAATAGCCGGCGAAGCAGATGAAAAAGAGGAAAAAACAGCTCATCAGCACCTTCTTGCGATCGAACGTATCGACGATGAAGCCGCTGAAGGGTCGGATAAGCAGGGCCGCCACCACATAGCCCGACAACACGAGGCCGATCGTGTCTTTATCAGCCCCGAACCGTTCCGCCAGATAGATCGGCAGCAGCGGCGTAAGCAGGTAGAAGGAGAAGAACAGCATGAAGTTGCTGCACATCACCTTGCCATACTCTCTGTTCCACAAACGTTCTTCGTTTCTATTTGCATTCATAATGCCGGAGAAATAGGTTTCTCGCTCAAGACAGCTGAGATGTTAGTGAAATCAGCAATTACGTCTCGATAGTTCGGATGATCATTCCGAATGATTAACGTTGCAGAATTATATACTCCTTCTAAATCAAGGAGTGATGTTGTCATGCAAGTAAACAGTTTTGCATAAGCATAGGTTTCAAACCAGTAGCTAAATAAACGACTACGAGCCTTCTGTTTGCCATCGCTCGTTTCGCATAGCTGATTGTTAGCATTGTTTATCACAAACTGATAGGACTCAGCAGTTGTGATTAGATCATCATCCATGAAGTCTATCGTTAACTGCACTTGATTCTTCGTGATGAAATAGTATAAACCACTGGCCTCATCACGTTTAACTTTATATGGAGAGACGCTATTTAAATGCCCCAGACAGAGTGGGTTCATAGCGAATAAACATATTTAGGATCTGTGCCTGTGTGTTCCTTAAATAACTCCCGTGCACGAATTTCCATCTCAGCAAGACGTTTGCGCTTTCTTTCTTTGGAAGCCTCCACTTTCGCTAAAATATCCTCTCTGGTCTGTGATGTCGTATTGTTCATAAGACTAATCTTTTTCCCGCAAATGTAATACATAGTATTTACTTTTACAACATATGGTAAAGTAGAGACATCACATTGTGGCGTTTCAACAGGGAAAAACGGGGTTTATTAGGTGATTTCTCGGCGGCTTTCCCTATCTTTGTTGCTAATGCGGTCAAAAGCATCGGAATAGGAAACGGTATAACATTATAAATAGATTAGATGACAGAACGCCTCAAACGAACTGAGAAGGAGAAGATTAGATTACATTTCGTGAACGAACCATTTTATCGCTTGTGCAGAGAGATACACAGGGAGTTTCTCGACCACCGATGTACCATTCCCATCTCGCCGGAAGAGTTATTCATTGATGCCATCCAATTGCTGGATGAGCTGATCAGTTTCCCTGAGAAAGCCTATTCCCGATGTGAGAATCTTTGGACAGACACTTTCGGTGAGTATCGCATTATCGACGCATATAGCAAAAACAAGGACATCATAGCCGAGGTCGCCATGATTTATACCTCCCTTTTGGAGACGCTGCGCAAAATTCCGGATCCACTTTATCATAAAGGATTGATGGACCTGCTCTATTCTTGCCTTTGCACACGCTATGTCAAGGGCAACGAGGAGCACATGCACCAGATTTGCCTCCCTAACTACAGGAAGTTCGTAGGTGAATTGATTGACTGGATACTTGTCTATGTGGAGAGCGAGGAGAGCCTCTCGAAGGAGATTGCGCAGCTCTTAGCTCGCATGGAGAAAAAAGGAGACTCCCATCAATCCTCTTCATCTGCTTGCTATTTTAACTACGAAGGAGAAATTGACGCGGTCATGGAAGACATCTTCCCATTCATGCAAGAGCATGGACTGATCGCCAAGGAGACCAAGATGCGTCAACTCAGGCTGATTTTCATGGGAAAGGAGACCTCTGTAGTGATCAAATGGACGAGGGAACTGCATTTGCTTACCCACCTGTTCAAAGATCTTTGTGACGGTGAAAACCCGCCTGTCACTACTGAACCTGATAAGCGGTTCAAATGGACAATTGTGAAACGCAATTTTGTCGATAAGGATGGGAATAGGCTCCCGAAAGACATCCGCAGCGAGCGTAAGCGCACGAAAGAGGAGACGAAGGCATTAATTGCGCATATTGTGGAGGCGTTCAGGATGAATCTTTATCCTAAGCCGGATCGCTTGCGTTGAGGGTAATCTATCTTCTTGCCGCCCCCACCATTTTTTACTACGCTTCAGGGGCATTTTACAACGTTGTAGATTTTTGCCGAAAAAATAGTTCACAGCGTATGAATCATTTATAGCTCGGGTTACTACGCACAAAAGGGAGGGGACGAACGTAGTAACTTTTCCGTCCTACCTTGCGCTCATAATCATTTAAATGTTAAGTGTATGAGCAAGAAAACAAGTAAAAAAATCGTATGGATCAAGCTGCCGGTCAACCTGATGGATGACGCACGGATAGCGGAGTTGGTAGCCCAGAAAAGAATCGGGGGATTTGGTGTCTATATCGCCATTTTGATGGAGCTGTATCGCCGTTCCAGCCGCTGCCTCACCTTGACGCAGGCCAAGGCGATCAAGGTGCATGGGGCCTCGCCGACAACGGTGAAGGCCGTGGTGAATGACCCGAACCTGTTTCGCATCGATCAGAAGGGGGTTGTGCGTTCGGCAATTGATTTTTTAGAGTTCGAAGAGGAGGGCGAAAGTTTCACGGAAACGCAGAATGGTGAAACGAAAATTGATTTTGAGCTGCCCGCAGCGCGCCCGCGCGTATATATAGATAAAGACATAGATAAAGACAAAGACCTCCTTCTAAAAGCGGCCGATGCTCCCGACCTGCTCGACCAGCTGCGGGCGGATGATCCGTGGGCGGAGGCGGTGATGATGCGAAGCGGGTTTAGCGGGCTGTTGGCTCGCCATTGGACGGAGGCGATCCGGCAGTTTCGGCTGCACGCCGAGGCCAACGACAACCTGCGGGGTATCCGCTCGCTGCGGGAGGCGAAGCAGTATTTCAGTTGTTTCACCACCCATCCTGTCACCGGCCCTGCACTGCGCAAGGCGTTGGAGGCGTATGAGGCGCAGCATCCTAAGGAGAATCCCTATCGCTTCGAGGACAGGGGCAGCTGTCCCGGCCATCGCCTTTATCACGGCATCCCTTTGCCCGATGAGGCGCCTCCTCGTCCCGATGAGCGGGCCGATTGGGACTTTGCGGAGCAATGCTGGATTGTGATTTGAATTTTGAGTTTTGAGTTTTGAATGATGAATGCGAGTAAGTATGATTTGAGTTTTTATGGCATCTCGTTGCAAAATGCCAAGGCGGTGAGTGGGCAGAACGCTATCCGTACCTATTGCCCGAAGTGCCACGACGCGCGCCGAAATGTGCATAAGAAGGAGCGGGAGCTCTATGTGAACCTCGACAATGGCTGCTGCCACTGCCACAACTGTGGGGCGGACTGGCGCATGGACACGAGGGCGTATCAGGAACGGAAGGAGAAGGCGGTGCAGCTGGTGCATCGGCGCACGGCTTACACCCGCCCCAAGCCGGCGGCGGAGCCTCGCTACGCCGATCAGTTCAGCGAGAAGTTGCGCAGTTACCTCTGTGCGACCCGCCAGTTGAGCCTCGACGTGCTGCGTGAGTTGCAGGTGACGGAGGAGCGCTGCTTCATGCCGCAGTCGGGCAAGGAGGAGGATTGCGTGGTGTTCAACTACTTTGAGCAGGGGGTGCTGATCAACCGCAAATACCGCAGTGGGCGGAAGCACTTCAAGATGGAGAAGGGGGCGGAGCTGATCCCCTACAACCTCGATAGCTGCCTGGGCGAGCAGACGGTGATCATCACCGAGGGGGAGTTTGACGTGCTGGCCCTGCTCACCGCCGGCTTCAAGAGCGTGGTGAGCCTGCCGAGCGGGGCGAATGGCAGCACCGACTACCTCAACCGGGTGTATGAGCTCTACTTCGAGGACAAGGAGTGGATCTTGGTCGCTCCCGACATGGATGCGCCGGGCGTGAAGTGCGCCGAGGTGCTGGTGCGTCGCTTCGGGCCGGAGCGTTGCAAGCGGGTGTTTTTCAGTGAGGGCTGTAAGGATGCCAACGAGGAGCTGATCAAAAACGGGGTGGAGAGCCTGCGGCAACGCATCGCTGAGGCGCAACCGGTGCCCCTGCAAGACATCCGCACGGTGGAATCGTTCGAGGAGGAATTAGATGCGCTCTACCAGAATGGCCCGCAGACGGGTGTGCCGACCGGCTGGAAGAATTTCGACCGGATCGTCAGCTTCGCCACGGGGCAGTTGGCGCTGATCACCGGGCGTACCAACGACGGCAAGAGTGAGTGGCTCGACGAGTTGGTGCTGCGCCTCCTGCTCCGCACGGATTGGAACGTGGGCTACTGGAGCCCCGAGAACACGCTGATGGATCATGCCCGCAAGCTGATCGAGAAGCTGGCGGATCGCTCGTTCGACAACCGCAAGAACTTGGGTGTCTCCTACGGCCAGTTCCTCCGTTGCAAGCGGTTCATGCGGGAGCGGATGACCTGGATCGACCTCCCCTTCAGCGAGCAGCGGTTGGAGACCTTGCAGGCCCGTGCCCTCACCTTGGTGCGCAAACGGGGCATCCGGATGCTGGTGCTCGACCCCTATAACTTCATCCTCAAGGAGAACAACGCCCAACGGTCGGAGAACGCCTGGGATAGCTACGTGATCGGGGCATTGCGCGACTTCGCCATCAAGAACGACCTGCTGATCTTCCTCGTGGCGCATCCCCGCAAGGTGGAGATGATGATCGACGGCCGGAAGCGGCGCATCACCTTGGAGGACATCTCGGGCACCGCCGATTTCGGCAACAAGGCCGACTACGTCTTCTGCGTCGATCGAGACGATGAGCATGGCATCGTGACCCTCTCGGTCGATAAGGTGCGTCGCAAGCAGTATGGCAGCAAGGGCAAACAGGCCTCATTCGTCTATAAGGCGGTCAGTGGCCGTTACTGCCCCTGCGAGCGGGATGCGGAGCACAACCCGGCGAACACCGACTGGTCGAGCGACAGCGGCTTTTGGCTGCCGGAGACCGACCTCTTTGGGAATGAGGTATAAATATTTAGTATTCAAATCAATAGGGCTGTTTTTTTATGGACAACACAGACAAACCTTTCGAGATCAGGGCATACAGCAAGAAGGAGCTGGCCCTGCGCTATTTCCCCACTTCCACGCACGACACTGCCGTGTGCCACCTGAAAGTCTGGCTCCGTCGTTGCGCCCCGCTTTGGGCTGCGTTGGAGGCCACCGGCTACGATAAGCACACGAAGTGTTTCACCCCGCTCCAAGTGAGTCTCATCGTGAAGTATCTGGGGGATCCGTAATTGGCCTCATAATCCATCAAAATCCTGTGGAATCCGGCGAAATCAAAGGCGATCGGGCTGAAACCGCTGATGGCGGAGAGCGACGGAAGTAATTTTGCAACAAAGAAAAAGGAGATGAGAAGGGTCACTTCGCCAGTTAGGAAAATATTTTTCTCCAGTTAGGGAAATCTCCCGCCCTAACTATCTCCTCTCCACTCGCCAAGGGATAGCGACTCAGGATGTCTTGCGGCGGGCGTTTTTTGGATGAACAAGCCACGGGTTAGCCGCCTCCCACAGCGCCCGTGGTCCACCTGAGTCACTGAGGGAATCAACTGCATGGGAATAAACCTGAAAGCAAAAGAGGTATTGATCCAAATCGGTAAGTACGCAGGCACCTATCGCTATGTGCTGTCGCCCGTGATCTACAACAAGCTGAGCGCCTCGAAGGTGATCCAAGAGGCGGCGGTCCGCTCAAACATCAACCGAGGCGTGTTGAACGCCGCCTGGGATGCGATTGGCTCCGTGATCCAGACGTGGGCTACGGAGGGGCACTCCGTGGCGATCCCCGGGTTGGGCACGATGCGTTTCGGCGTGAAGGCGGCCTCGGCCAGCACCGTAGAGAAGGTCTCGTCGGACCTGATCACCGCCCGCAAGGTGATCTTCACCCCTTCGGTCGATATCAAGAACGAGCTGCGCACCACGAGTGTCAACATCGCTTGCTACGACCGGACGGGAAAACTGATCAAGACGGTCAACTCCGCGGGCGACAAGCTGGGCGATTTCGAGGTGGAGCTGTTGGCGAGCCCGGAAAATAGCGGCACTTTCGATGGAGCGGGTTTCTACAACGAGAATGATGTGGTAGTTGTCAAGGCGATCCCCGCCTCCGGCTACCAGTTTGTGAAGTGGGACGATGACGTGACCGATGCTGAGCGTAGCCTCACCATCACCGAGGATGTCAGCCTCGTGGCTACCTTCAAGCCTTCCACGCCTGAACCGGAGAATCCGGATGTTGTTTAATGAATGTTTAACAGTTTAAAAATGAAGCAGT
Source organism: Parabacteroides sp. (assembly GCA_022775005.1). Classification (GTDB taxonomy): domain Bacteria; phylum Bacteroidota; class Bacteroidia; order Bacteroidales; family Tannerellaceae; genus Parabacteroides. The sequence goes on along the minus strand of JALFJR010000063.1, from coordinate 16,379 downwards.
TTATGAAGAAGTCAGTATGGGGAACAGTCCTCAAAGTGATTGTTGCGGTGGCCTCTGCCATCGCCGGTGCATTGGGCCTTAGCGCTTGTATCTAATGATGGATAAGCGATGTAGTTTTTATCAGAATGACCGGGGGGTATGCCTCCTGGTCATTCATTGCAGTGCCACCCGCTGCGACTGAGATTTCCAGCTCAGTCCCGCCATCCACAAGGCCTGTCCCTGTTTCGAAGCCCGAAAGGAGTATGAGGAGATTGAGCGTTTAAGCAAAAGTTTGTATCTTCGCCGTGAGAAAATTTCTTAGCGAGCAAGAGAATATGTTGGACTTAGATAAACGATCGATCATGTATTTACCGGGGGTCGGGCCCAAGCGGGCGGAGATCCTGAAGAAAGAGGCGGGCATCTCCTCGTTTGAGGATTTGCTGTTCTATTTTCCGTATAAATATATCGACCGCAGCCGCTTCTACAAAGTGAATGAGGTGGAGGGCAATATGCCGTTTATCCAGCTGAAGGGCAAGATCGTGCTGTTCGACATTGTGGGCGAGGGGAGTGCCAAACGGCTGATCGGTAAGTTTAGCGATGGAACCGGGGTGATAGATTTAGTCTGGTTCAAAGGTATCTCCTATACGAAAGATCGGTATAAATTAAATACTGAATATATTGTTTTCGGGAAGCCGACCGCATTTGGTTCTACCTATAATATTGTACATCCCGATATTGACTCGCTCGATCAAGCCGATCAGGTGGCAAAAGGACTGACCCCTTATTACAACACGACGGAGCGGATGAAGAAGGCTTTCCTTCCCTCACGGGCGATCCAGAATCTGCAATATACCTTGCTTAGCTCCCTGCAATGGCAGCTTCCGGAGACCCTTTCGCCGGATGTGTTGGGGCGCATCGGAATGCTCTCGATGACGGAGGCGATCCGCAATGTGCACTTCCCGGAGTCGATCGATAAGCTACGTAAGGCGCAGTTGCGCTTGAAGTTTGACGAACTATTCTTTATCCAATTGAACATCCTGCGAACCGCGGGCTTGCGGAAACGGAAGTTGCAGGGCATTCCTTTCCCGACCGTGGGGGATTATTTCAATACCTTTTATAAAGACTACCTGCCTTTTGCGTTGACCAATGCGCAGAAACGGGTGGTGCGTGAGATCCGGGCTGATATGGGCAGTGGACGACAGATGAATCGGCTGTTGCAGGGCGACGTAGGCAGTGGGAAGACCTTGGTGGGTTTGCTCTCGATGCTGTTGGCGCTTGATAATCATTGCCAAGCCTGCTTGATGGCTCCGACGGAGATTCTGGCGGCTCAGCACTATGCGACAATCTGCCATTTCCTGCAAGGCATGGAGGTGAAGGTGGCGTTGCTCACGGGATCTACCCGCAAAAAAGAGCGGGAGCGGTTGCTTCCGGCGATTGCGGAGGGGGAGATCCAGATCGTGATCGGTACGCATGCGTTGATTGAGGAATCAGTGCAATTTCATACGTTAGGATTGGCGATTATCGATGAGCAGCATCGTTTCGGAGTGGAGCAGCGAGCCAAGTTGTGGACGAAAAATACGGAGCCTCCCCATGTATTGGTGATGACGGCTACCCCCATCCCGCGCACGTTGGCGATGACACTCTATGGCGATCTGGATGTCTCTGTCATTGATGAGTTGCCCCCCGGACGGAAACCTGTCCGCACACTGCATCGTTATGACAATAAGAAAGCTGAGCTGTATGCCTTTCTGCGGTCGGAGATCCAGAAAGGGCGGCAGGTTTATGTGGTCTATCCGTTGATCGAGGGCAATGAGAAGTTGGATTATAAAGATTTGGAGGCTGGCTTCGAGACGTTTAAGGAGGTATTCGCAGAATATACAGTTTGCATGGTGCATGGCCGTATGAAAGCAGTGGATAAGGAGCGGGAGATGCAGAAGTTTGTCAGTGGTGAGGCACAAATCCTGTTGGCTACCACCGTGATTGAGGTGGGCGTGAATGTGCCCAATGCCTCAGTGATGGTGATTGAGAGCGCGGAGCGGTTTGGCCTTTCGCAGTTGCATCAGTTGCGAGGGCGCGTCGGTCGAGGCGCGGAGCAGTCTTATTGCATTTTGGTCTCGTCGTATAAATTGAGTAACGACACGAGAAAGCGTTTGGAGATCATGGTAAACAGCAACGACGGCTTTAAGATCGCTGAGGAGGATTTGCGTCTTCGGGGACATGGCGATTTGGAGGGAACACGGCAGAGTGGCGAGGGATTGGACCTGAAGATTGCCAATTTGGCAGCCGATGGCCAGATCCTGCAATATGCCCGTGAGCAAGCGATGGAAGTGCTTGACAAAGATCCCGATTTATTGAACGAGGAGCACCGGATATTGAGCGAAAGGCTGAAAACGCTGTTTGCCAAGAAGAAAGATTGGAGCCTAATCAGTTAATATGTTGTGAAACATGTTTCGCTTTATTTCTTTGTTTTATAAAAAGTTACGATCCTATTTTTGCTTTCGTTCGGATTCGTTTCGCGTTTTTTTTGTTTGTGAATTTGGCTGGATTTCTCAAAATGTCGACCTTTGACCATCTGACAATCAGGCAGAGATGCCTTGCGTTGCCAAAAGCACAATATTTTAGAAATACGAAATCATCTGGCAAAATGAATATAAAAGCATTCTTATTCGCTTGTTGCGCGGCTGTGTTGGTGGCCACTGCGGACGCTAAACGCCCCGTTAAGATTGTTACGCCCCCTGCTTCCGAAGAAACTCAACCCTCCCATCAATTAATGCATCAGCGTGTGTCTGAACTGATGGCCGACCGTGTCGGTTTCAAGAAAGACATGACCGATAAGTTGATTGAGATGAATGAACTGGAGGAATTAGAGGCAATGGAAGATCTGGAGTTTCCCGCAGACGAGCTTTATGGCGAATGGTCGAATGATTGGGTCGATCCTTTCCGTGGTAAAAAGATTGATATGCCAGATTCTTGCCGCATCGACTGCTCCACATTCGTGCTTCCGTTAGACACGATGACTTATGTCACTTCTAAATATGGCCCTCGCCGCCGCCGGATGCACCGAGGTATTGACTTGAAGGTGCAGAAAGGTGATACGATCCGTGCGGCTTTCTCCGGTAAAATCCGTATTCGGAATTTCGAGCGCCGGGGCTATGGCTATTATTTGGTTGTGCGTCACCCGAATGGCTTGGAGACGGTTTATGGGCATCTTTCCAAGTTCTTGGTAGAGCGGGATGAGATCGTGAAGGCAGGTCAGCCGATTGGATTGGGAGGTAATACCGGACGTTCCACCGGATCGCACCTCCATTTTGAAACCCGTTTCTTGGGGCAAGCCATTAATCCCGCTGAGATTATTGATTTTGAGAATAGCGTGCCTCGTCAAGATATTTTCGTTTTCCGTAACGTGAAGATCAACGGAAGGAAGAGCAATATCTACACCTCTTCGAATAACCAGATGGTCTATCACCGGGTGAAGTCGGGTGATACGTTAGGCAAAATCGCCCGCATGTATGGCATGACCGTGAATGAGCTTTGTCGCTTGAATGGTTTGAAGAGCACCTCTACGTTGCGTATCGGTCAATCCATCCGATGCAGTGCCGGGGTAGAGGCAAGCTCCACGAAGAAGGCTGCTGCTTCAACAGCGAAACCAGCAACAAAGGCTGCTGCAAAGAAAGCCATCACTGTGAAGGCGGATGCCTCTGCTGCGGCCTCTTTGCCACAAACGGCCGCAACCATAATTCAGGACGGCTCGGCTCCTGTTTATCATAGAATCAAGTCAGGTGATACATTAGGTGCGATCGCGAAGCGTTATGGTACGACTGTACAGAAGCTTTGTGAGTTAAATGGCATCACAAAGACGACGGTGCTTCGATTGGGCCGTTCGCTCCGTTGCTCATAAACGACAAAAGGCATGTGTATGAAGGATACTGTTGGGCGGGATATGACCACCACAAAGGAGCAATTCGAACAGGTAATTGCTATTTGCCGTGACCTGTTTGCGAAGAAGTTGAAGGATTATGGGGCCTCGTGGCGGATTATGCGTCCGCAGTCGGTGACTGACCAGATCTTTATCAAAGCCAATCGTATCCGAAGTTTGGAGATCAAAGGTGTCAGTTTAGTGGGTGAGGGCATTCGTCCGGAGTTTATCGGTATTGTGAATTATGGCGTGATTGGTTTGATCCAGTTGGCGTTGGGTTTCTCGGAGAAGGCCGATCTTTCAGAAAACGAGGCGTTGGCGTTGTACGATCAGTATATGACTCAAACGAAAGAGCTGATGTATGCCAAGAATCATGATTATGACGAGGCTTGGCGATTGATGCGGATCAGTTCTTATACGGATCTGATTCTGATGAAGCTTTTTCGCACGAAGCAGATCGAGAGCCATGATGGTCAGACGTTGGTTTCGGAAGGAATAGATGCCAACTACATGGACATGATCAATTATGCGCTTTTTGGACTGATTAAGTTAGAGTTTGGCGAAGCCTAATTCCACATGAACCGTCAATCCTTATCTAAAATTCTCGTTGAGGCCTGCCGCTTATTGTTAGGGGCAGTATTTGTCTTTTCGGGAGCGGCCAAGGCTGTGGATCCCCAAGGAGGTGCGATCAAGATTGCCGATTACCTTGTCGCTTTTGGTTTAGACTCATTGAAGGAGCTTTCACTCTTTCTTGCTTTTAACCTCTCGGCTTTTGAGTTTGCGTTAGGCGCTACCCTGCTATCGGGTGTCTATCGGCGTTATGCCTCATGGCTAACGCTTTTGATGATGGGCTTCATGACTCCATTGACACTCTATTTAGCGCTGTTTGATCCGGTGTCGGATTGTGGTTGTTTTGGGGATGCGTTGTTGCTTACTAATTGGCAGACTTTCTTTAAAAATGTCATTCTTTTAGCGGCAGCTTGCTACCTTTGGCGTCACAATCAACGGATGCTGCGAGGTTTTTCCCGTTATGCTTATTGGTTTGTACCACTCTGGTCTTATCTCTTCATTTGTGGTTTTGCCTATCAGAACTATACGCATCTGCCGATATTGGATTTTCGTCCTTACAAAATTGGGGTGAATATCCAAGCGGAGCGGACGATCCCCGAGGATGCGCCTCAGGACGAGTATCGCTATTCCTTTATTTATGAGAAAGAGGGAGTGCGAAAAGAGTTTGGTTTGGAGGATGCACCCGCTGGTGACAGTACCTGGACTTTTGTGGAGTCACGCACTGAACTTTTGAAGCAGGGATATGTGCCTCCGATTCATGATTTCGTGATTCACGATCAGATGGGTGAGGAGGTGACCGATCAATTGTTGGACGATCCGCGGCCACTATTGTTATTGATTGCTCCTCATTTGGCAGAGGCTGATGATGAGCATATTGATGAGATCAATAATGCCTATGATTACAGTTTGGAGCATAATATAGGTTTTTATTGCGTGACTGCCTCCTCGGAAGAGGAAATTGCGGAGTGGGAGGAGCAGACCGGAGCGGAGTATCCCTATTTACGGGCTGATGACACGTTGTTGAAGACCATAATCCGGTCTAATCCCGGACTTTTATTGCTTCAACAAGGCACGATTTGGATGAAATGGCATAGTAATGACATTCCGGGGGAGGAGCAATGGCCGGAGGTGATCACCTCTTATTTGGATGAAAATCGAGACTTGAAAGCGCAAGAAGAGGGGCGACTTATAACCAACTTATTGACTTTTACCGTACCTTTGTCGCTGATTTGGCTGTATGACCTGTTGCGTCATCGAATCCGCCGCAAGAAGCGTGAACAGGCTGAAGGCAAAGAGACTGAATAGTTATTGTATTTATATATTTAAATTATTAAGTTATGAGAAAGAATATTGTTGCAGGAAACTGGAAAATGAACACCACCCTGGCTGAGGGTTTGGCTTTGGCAACAGGCTTGAACGAGGCATTGAAGGATAAGACTACGAATTGCGATGTGATCATCGGTACTCCGTTCACTCACTTGGCAAGTGTAGCTGCCGCGATTGATACAAATAAGATTGGCGTAGCTGCTGAGAACTGCGCAGACAAGGAGAAGGGTGCTTTCACGGGTGAGGTTTCTGCCGCTATGGTAGCTTCAACGGGTGCAAAGTATGTGATCTTAGGTCACTCTGAGCGTCGTGCTTACTATCATGAGACTCCGGAGATCTTGAAGACAAAGGTAGAGTTGGCTTTGGCTAACGGTTTGACTCCGATCTTCTGCATCGGTGAGGTTTTGGCTGAGCGTGAGGCTGGCAAGCACTTTGAGGTAGTTGATGCACAGATCGAGGGCTCTTTGTTCAACCTCTCTGCTGAGGACTTCGGTAAGATCATCTTGGCTTACGAGCCGGTTTGGGCTATCGGTACAGGAAAGACGGCTACAGCTGATCAGGCTGAGGAGATCCACGCACACATCCGCGCTACGTTGGCTGCTAAGTATGGCAACGAGGTAGCTGAGAACTGCACGATCCTTTATGGTGGTAGCTGTAACGGTGGCAATGCAAAGGAGTTGTTCGCTAAGCCGAACGTGGATGGTGGTTTGATCGGTGGCGCATCTTTGGCTGTCGAGAAGTTCATGCCGATCATCGAGGCTTTCGATAAGTAATTTGTTATTGAACACAAAATAGAAGGGAATGTGCCCATAGGCGCATTCCCTTTGATTAAAAAAACAGATTCAGACATGAAGAGATTTCCTTGTATCTTTTTTCTTTTTTGCCTATGCTTCACGAGCGCTCTATGGGGACAGGCCAGCCGATCTACTATTTTTGATGCGCTGAGTCGGCATGGTGTGGGCGAAGGAGAGGTGGTTGTGCATCAATCTGCTGCGATAGAACGGATGGTTGGTGAGCGTATGGCGGGTGCTGATGTGGAGACGACAGACTGCGTGACCTATCTGAAGATACAGGGCTATCGTACGCAGGTGTTCTCAGGGAATAATCAGCGTGCCTCTAAAGATGAAGCGTTCAGCAAGGAAAAAGAGATAAAGGAGCTGTTTCCCGACGTGCCTACTTACGTTTCCTACAACGCCCCTTTCTGGAAATTGCGTGTAGGCGATTTCCGCTCTCATGAAGAGGCCTATCACATGATGCGGCAGTTGATGGCCGCTTTCCCGAAATATGGTAAGGAGATGTATATCGTGCGCGAAGAGATAAAAATACCCCTAAACGAAGAGTAAGAGAATGGAAGTAAACGAAGAGATGCTGCAGGCACGTCAGTTGTTGGCGTCGCATTATAAGGATATTTTAGGATTGTTGGGTGAGGATGCAAACCGTGAGGGTTTGGTGAAGACACCTGATCGTGTGGCTAAAGCCATGCAATTCTTGACCAAGGGTTATCACGAGGATCCCGAAGCGGTGTTGCGTTCTGCGATGTTCCAAGAGGAGGATTATAAGCAGATGGTGATCGTAAAAGACATTGACTTCTTCTCGCTCTGTGAGCATCACATGCTGCCCTTCTTTGGCAAGGCGCACGTAGCTTATATCCCAAAGAAATACATCACGGGGTTGAGCAAGATCCCTCGGGTGGTGGATATTTTCGCACGTCGTTTGCAGATTCAGGAGCGTTTGACCATGCAGATAAAGGACTGCATCCAGAAGACGCTCGATCCCCTGGGTGTGATGGTGGTGATTGAGGCACAGCACATGTGTATGCAGATGCGAGGCGTGGAGAAACAGAATTCCTTAACTACGACCTCCGATTTTACGGGCTTCTTTCAGCAGGCGAAAACACGCGAGGAGTTCATGAATCTGATTAAGCGAAATCGTTGACCTGCGGATGCCTACGGCCTACATGAAAGGAGTGTTAACGATTGATCTTATACGAAACAAATCCTCGCTACGTTGTTTATAAGGAAAAGAGCAATATAAAAGAAAAACGAGCAAGGAATGGCAGTAAAGATTGATAAGGTACTTTGGGCGGATGATGAGATCGACCTCTTGAAACCGCATATCCTTTTTTTGCAAGATAAGGGCTACGAGGTGGTGCCTGTAGTCAGTGGACAGGATGCGATCGACTGCTGCAAGGAGCAGTCGTTTGACATCATCTTCCTGGATGAGAATATGCCCGGCTTGACAGGCCTGGAGACCCTTTCGTTGATCAAAGAGATCGACCCGAATGTGCCTGTGGTGATGGTGACAAAGAGCGAGGAGGAGAGCATCATGAACCAAGCGATTGGCAACAAGATCGCCGATTACCTCATCAAGCCGGTCAATCCCAATCAACTGCTGCTGTCCATCAAGAAAAACGTACATAAGAATGTCATTATCTCCGAGACCACTACCGTCGGTTACCAGCAGGAGTTCGGACGTATCGGCATGCAGATCAACGACTCTTTGACCACCGAAGACTGGATGGAGGTTTATAAGAAATTGGTCTATTGGGAGCTGGAGTTAGAGAACAGCCAGGTGGCAATGACCGATATGTTACGGATGCAAAAACAGGAGGCCAATCATGCGTTCGCCAAGTTTGTCAAACGCAATTACGTTGATTGGATTCAGCATCCGGAGAATCGTCCGCTGATGAGTCCGGATCTTTTCAAGAAGCGCATTTTCCCTTTGCTTGATCAGGAGGAGAAGATCTTTTTTGTCTTGATCGATAACTTCCGCTTGGATCAGTGGCGAGTGGTGAAAGACCTGTTGGCTGAATACTTTACCTTTGATGAGAATCTTTATTATAGCATCCTCCCGACTGCTACGCAATATGCGCGTAATGCCATCTTCTCCGGGTTGATGCCGTTGCAGATCGAGCAACTGTTTCCCGATTTGTGGGTGGACGAGGAGAGCGAGGAGGGGAAGAACCTCAACGAGGCCCCACTGATCCAGACACAGATCAATCGTTTTCGCAAAAATTACATATTCTCTTATAATAAGGTGCACGACTCCCTGTATGGCGAGAAGTTGTTGGGCATGATTCCCTCTTTGATGCGCAATCAGCTGAATGTAATCGTGCTGAACTTTGTGGATATGTTGTCGCACGCTCGTACGGAGAGCAAGATGATTCGCGAGCTGGCGCAGAGCGAAGCTGCCTATCGTAGCTTGACCCGCTCTTGGTTTCAGCACTCAACGACTTTGGAGTTGTTCAAGCGCATTGCGCAGCGGGGTGGCAAGGTGATCTTGACAACCGATCATGGCACGATGCGAGTTAATGATCCGTTGAAAGTGGTGGGAGATAAGAACACCAATACCAACTTACGTTATAAGTTAGGCAAGAACCTCAATTACAACCCCAAGGAGGTCTTCGAGATTCGTGAGCCGCAGAAGGTGGGATTGCCGGCGCCTAATCTGAGCTCGAAGTACATCTTTGCCACGGGAGAGGATTTCTTCGCCTATCCCAATAACTATAACTATTACGTCTCTTACTATCGCAATACCTTTCAGCATGGCGGTATCTCGATGGAGGAGATGTTGATTCCCTTCATTACCCTCAATCCGAAATAAAATACGAACAAATAATATGCAAACCATTCAAATTAAGAGTTTAGAGACGATTCGTGAAGCGGCGAAAGAGTTTATCGCTGGTATGGACGATCGTACGGTATTTGCTTTCTACGGCCCGATGGGAGCGGGAAAGACGACGTTTATCAAAGCAATCTGCGAGGAGTTAGGCGTTGAGGATGTGATCAACAGCCCGACGTTCGCCATCATTAACGAGTATCGGAGCGACACGACCGGTGAGTTGATCTACCATTTCGATTTCTATCGCATCAATAAGCTGAGCGAGGCGGAAGATATTGGCACGGAGGATTATTTCTACAGCGGTGCGCTCTGCTTCATTGAGTGGCCGGAGAAGGTGGATGACCTGTTGCCCGGCGACGTGGTGAATGTGCGCATCACCGAGAATACCGATGGCTCACGAACCGTAGCCGTGGATTAAGCGATGACACCTTCCGAATATTTTATTTTTGCCCTCTTTATTGGCTTGGGTGTTTTCTCCGTGGTCGCAGCAGTGCTCGACCTGGAGTGGTACTTTCAGACGAGCGCCGCGCAAACCTTCGTGAGATGGTTGGGTCGCACCGGTGCCCGTCTTTTTTATGTGCTGCTGGGAATAGGATTAATCTCTTGTGGTGTGCTGGCTATTCTCTATTATTAGTGAGAGATTGTCATTGTAAGAGGGGTTTTGCTATGAATTTCAAGTAAAATCTGGATTTATATTTGCAGAATCAAAGTTTTCTGTTACTTTTGCTGCCCAAAAAAATAGTTAATGACAAACTCGTATATACAGTAATATTTAGATACCAAGGAAAATGTCAGAAGTAAAATTCTATTGTAAAGACCAGCAGGTACCTTTGGAAATGCACAAGGTACGTGTCGTACAGAAATTGTTCTTACCCACAGTGGAAGAGCGTGTAGCCAAAATGAACGCCGCAGGAAACAACACCTTCTTGCTCCAGAACAAAGACGTTTTCATGGATATGTTGACCGACTCAGGTGTCAACGCCATGTCAGACAACCAGATGGCTGCCATGATGCAGGCCGATGATTCATACGCAGGTTCAGAGACTTGTAATCGTTTGTTGAAATCGTTGGAGGATGTCTTCGGTACGAAGTATTTCTTGCCGGCTCACCAAGGTCGTGCCTGTGAGAACATCTTGGCGGAGGCATTTGTTAGACCGGGTGATGTGATCCCGATGAACTTCCATTTCACGACGACGAAGGCACATATCACCCGTTTGGGTGGTCGTGTGGAGGAGCTGGTTTGCCTCTCCGGATTGGATCCCCGCAATACAGATCCTTTCAAGGGTAACTTCGATATTCCTCGCTTAGAGGCATTGATCAAGAAAGTTGGCCCTGAGCATATTCCGTTCGTACGTATCGAGGCCGGTACGAACTTGATCGGTGGTCAACCGCTCTCTTTGGAGAACATGTTGCAGGTATCTGCGCTGTGTAAGCAATATGGCATCATGACCGTGCTCGATGCTTCCCTTTTACAGGATAACCTCTACTTCATCAAGGTGCGTGAGGCCGCTTGCAAGGATATGTCGATCCGTGAGATCACTCGCAAGTTAGCGGATGCGATGGATTTGATCTACTTCTCCGCACGAAAGTTAGGTTTCGCTCGTGGTGGTGGTATCATCTCCAACAACGAGGATTTGATCTTGAAGATGAAAGCTTTCATTCCTCTGTTCGAGGGCTTCTTGACCTACGGTGGTATGGAGGTTCGTTCCATGGAGGCTATCGCAGTCGGCTTGCAAGAGACAATGGATGAGGAGATCATCAGCCAAGGCCCGATCTTTATCGAGCAATTGGTGAAGGAGTTGGATGCCTATGGTGTTCCTGTCATCCTGCCCGCTGGTGGTCTGGGTGCGCACATCAACGCTTCAGAGTTCTTGGAGGGTATGCCGCACGATCAATATCCCGCTGGTGCGTTGGCTGCCGCTTTGTATATCGCCGGTGGTATCCGTGGTATGGAGCGTGGTACGATCTCTGAGCAACGTAACGAGGATGGTACGGAACGTTATGCTGAGTTGGAGCTGTTGCGCTTGGCTTGTCCGCGCCGTGTCTTCACCTTGTCACAGATCAAGTATTGCGCAGACCGCGTGAAGTGGTTGTATGACAATCGTAAGTTGATTGGTGGTCTGAAATGGGAGGAGGAGCCTGAGGTGCTTCGCTTCTTCTTCGGCCGCTTGAAACCGCTGAGCGATTGGCAAGAGAAGTTGGCTGCTAAGTTCAGAGCTGATTTTGGCGATAGCTTATAATCCAATTGATAATTCGAAGGGCGGCATTTGCCGCCCTTCTTTTCTGTTTTTATTCTACATAGTTATGATAGGAACCATAGTCAATACGATCACGATTATCGTGGGCAGCTGCGTCGGACACTTTGCCAAGCGCGGCATCAAGGAGCCATACCAAAAGGTGATGTTCACCGCGATGGGTTTGGCCTCTTTAGCGTTGGGCTTCAATGCCGTCTGCAACCATCTACCCAAAAGTGAATATCCCATTCTCTTCATTGTTAGCCTTTCAGTGGGTGGTGTGATAGGCACGATGCTCGACCTCAATGGACGTTTCAATCGTTTGGTCAACCGTTTCTCCAAGTCCAATTTAGCGCAGGGGCTCTCCACTGGTATCCTGCTCTATTGCATCGGTACGCTCTCTATCGTTGGCCCGATGATGAGTGCCCTCTATGGCGATCATACCTTCCTCTTTACCAATGCCACGCTCGACTTAGTGACCTCTGCGGTCTTGGCTACCACTTACGGCATCGGCATGGTGCTTGCCGCACCCGTCCTTTTCTGTTGGCAAGGCGCTTTCTATTTAGCGGCGAAGCTCGCCGGTGGCGTGATTCCTGATGCGATGGTGACCGAGATCTCTATTGTCGGTGGGACGTTAATCGCCGCTTCCGGTTTAGGCATCTTGCAGATCAAGGATTGCAAGACGCTCAATCTGTTGCCCTCCTTGGCTGTCCCCATCCTCTTTTTCCTGTTGAAGAGTTTGTTCTGACTGTTTTTACTTAATCAACGGCAATCCGCAAAGTTGCTTCCGGCAGTCCTTCGGCTTCGGCTCGAAGGGTGAGCGTGCCGGATTCTCGGTTTCCACGCACCACGACCAAGGCTTTGCCATAGTAGGCACGTCGCTCCGGGCGACTGAGACTTTCCGGATCGTTGGGGTCGCCATTGTCCGACACAAGGCGACAATCGAATAATTTCGGTTGTCGCTTTTGTTTTTCTTCTTCGTAACTTGCTGATAACCTACGGAATATCTTGAATACTTCATTCTCATTTTTTGTTCGATAATCGTCATTTTCCTTATCAAACAAAACACCCGCTGGAAATATCAATTTCTGTAAACTTTGACGGTTTTCAAAGTTACCGCTATTCCATAAAGTATCTAATTTACAAGACATTGCAACTGCTTCATCAATGTATTTGCTCATGTTCGATAAGTTTTTGTTGGCTTCTTCCAACCCTCTACTAATTTCTGCCATTTCAGTAGTCAAATGCCTCAAAGTAGTCTGGTAAACCTCATCACTGATTTCATCCAAGCCATAACGAACTTGTACCCTTTCCAACTTTTGCTTACACTCCGTTTGGCGTTTTAAGAGCATCCTGCGAGTTTCATCCTTCATATCATTATTATCCTTGAAAACCTTTCTAAATACGTCTATGAGCACTGGAATGAGTTCCTGAGTATCTTATACCCATTCAGCAACTCCGTATATTTTTGGTGCATCTTATCGGTACTATGATTGCTCTTGCACCCCTTTTTATTGCACTTGTAATAATTACCACCTCTTGCTTTCATGGTATATCCCGTAAGATAACCTCCACAATCCGAACATACAACATGACGCTTCAAAGGAAATTCATCCGTAACCTCTCTATGCTCATAACCAGCATTTGAAAGACCATTTACCTTATTAAATATATCCTCATCAATCAATGGCTCATGTTTACCTTTGATTATCTCATCACCTAAAAGACTATGTTTGATATAGCCACAATAGAAAATGTTCTGCAAAATTTTGTTTAGGTGCTTACGGTCAACATCCAATCCCAAAGACTTCAACCTATCCACTATGGCAATATCTCCTAACCCTTCGTTTGCTTTCCATAAAAAAGCATTTTTTAACTTTTTGCCGTCCTCATTGACGGTAATGATATGTTCACGACCTACCTTTTTACGGTCATAACCCAATGGGACCTGCCCGAACCAATACCCCTTCTTCAAACATTCTCTCATACCTGTAACACACTTATCCCTACGCATATCGTTCTCAAACTGATTGAACAAGAACAGAATGTTTTCCATAAATGTACCAGCTGCACTATCTGGGTCAGTGGCTTGGGTTGCTGATATAACATAAATACCCTTGGTCTTCAAATATGCCTTTGTCATGATGGCTTCTGAACCAGCACGACTGAAACGGTCAAATGAGTACACCAAAATGATGTTGATTTCTTTATCTCTTGCAACCTCAGCAATCATTTCACGATACATCTTACCTTCCGTCTTTGCACTCTCATGAGTGCCACCAAATTCTTTTTTGATAGTGATACCATGACGTTCAGCGTATTCTCTACAAGTACGCTGCTGGTTCTCTAAACTGCAATTATTTCTTTCTTGCTTTTCAGTGCTTACTCTTGTCCAAAGAGCAGCGACCTTATTTTCTAACTTTGAAAATTCTGTTACTTTTACCTTCTTTTTTTTCATAACTATAAAATTGTATTTTACTTATTATTATAAATGATTGTACCTATTGAATACATAAATTCAAGTACTTGTTTTTGTTCTTCTTGGCTTGTAATGCCTAATTGATTGAATACTTCTTCATACGACTTTAATTCCTCTTCACTAAACATTCAGCATAAAATTTTCAGTGTGCCACGCTTGGCACTTATTTTTGGTATTTGATAGCCAGCTCAACAATGGTAAACCGATTGTCGGCAAATACCCGACCATTGCCTTTCGTGTTTGCAATAAACCTACTTCTTCAAGGAGCGGCTAAGACTGAACTACATTTCAGTTTTTGATAATCTCCGTATCAATTTTTGCAATAGTAACCTGGTTTTGATACCTTTCTAAATTTTCCGTCTGTCGCTGGTTTTCTTGTGCCTGATTGGCGACCTCCGTTATCCACAATGTCATAGAACGCTTGTCACATGTTCAAATATACCAAAAAGAATTTACAAAGCAAAATTAGATGAGGCTCTTGCACTTGCGTATGGTGTTGATTGATGTACCCGTAATCTTAGAAATGTTCCGTAATGAATACCCCTTCTTCAAGAGCTTGATTTCTTCTGTGTACTGCTCTTTCATCATTGATTCCGATTTCTGATAACCTGCTTTACGACCAACCTTACCACCTGCTGCACGATAGTTCTTGTAACCGCTTTCCACTCTTTCCCGAATGGTCTTCCGTTCCATTCGTGCAACCTCTGCCAAAATGGTTATCAAGAATTGGCTCATTGCATTAACCTTACCTTCCTTAGTCAATGTCTCGATATTATAATTTTGAATGTAAAGACTGATACCCTTACCATTCAGCATTTCGATAACTTCAAGGACTTGCAAGATATCACGACCCAAACGGCTCAACTCCGTCACTAATACCTTATCTATATGGTTAGCCTCGACATAACTTATCATGTTCAGAAGTTCGGTACGTTCATTGTTTGCTTTTGCTCCCGACACTTTTTCGGCAAACACAGCTTCGACAACCCAACCATTACCATTGGCAAATGCTGTCAGTTCATTTACTTGTCTATCGTATTCTTGAACACTTGTTGAAACTCTTGCAAAAATTACCGTCTTCATCATAATTGATTCATATATCATTTAATCCACCACAAATATACATAAACAGGAATTATCCTGCAAATCAGGATTGATTAAAATATAAATGAGTGATAAAATATTTGATAATTAAAACAAAATCATTAGCTTTGTGCTAAAGAATGGATTTATGGAGAAAGTATTAGCCGAAAACGTAAAGAGACTATGTAAGGAGCAAAAGAAGCAGCTCAAAGACCTTGCTGCCGAAATGGGTGTTGACCCTGCTTCATTGAACAGAGCAATGTATGGTAATGCTCGACTTGATACCATTGAAAAGATGGCTACCGCTTTGGGTGTATCTATCAAAAGCCTGTTCGACCCGATAGATGATGATACGATAGAAGGTTACATCAAGATAAAGGGGAAAATCTATCAGTTTAATAGTAGAGAAGAATTAAATAAAATATTAAAATAGAAGACAATATGAAAAAAACTGGAATTGTATTAATGCTTACTTTTATTATGGTAAGCTTCAGCTCATGCCTTTCTGAACAATCAAAAGGAGAAAAATTAATTAAAGAGCATATGTATTCGACTGCATATGATTACGACAGTTATGAACCCATCAAAACGGAAGTGAGAAAATGCAACAAATCCATATGGTGTAATTTACAAGCCATTTCCACTGCAAAAGAAATTGTAAAAGAATACAAAGAAACTTACTCTTCATTTAATGCCTATGAAAGAAATGATATTTATAATGTTCACAAATTAATCAAAAAACATTTATCTGGTTTTGGTGAATACGAAACATTAGAACAAAACACATACGATGGATATAGTATACAACAAAAATTTCGCATAAAAAGCCGTAGTGGAATTGCTTTCATCATGAATATGAAGTTTATTGTAGACAACGATTTTAAAAGAATAATAACATCATATGAAACATACGAAATCGATAGAATTTCAGAGGGTTTTGTTCTTGGCGAGGTTTCTACTGTTTTCAGAGCAACAAATAATTAACTATAATCTTTTAGATTAAACTGATCATCAAATATTTCTCCAGTGAGGAGGATGTAAATTAAACTGTGTCAGCAAAGAATAAAATATTAACTTTGCTAACACAGTTTTTTTATGAAAGAAGAGTTTGATTTCGAGAGTATCAAGAACAAGGCTATTGAACAGCTGAAAGCAGGTAAGCCCTTGTTAG
>JALFJR010000101.1 GCA_022775005.1 Parabacteroides sp. | reverse complement strand
CTGTTCGCTCTTCTTCAAGTCATAAAGGCTGGCCAGTGTGCGGCTACCAGGATAGGTGGTGTAAAGTTTCGCATCCGGATGCTTCGCATCGTCTAAAATCTGAAACTCCAATCCATAGGCAGAACCCTTCTGTTGCTCTTTCTCTGTCACGAAATATTTGATTCCGCTATTCGCGCCCTCCGTAATCTTAAAATCCACGCTGAACTCAAAAGCAGAATACTCCTCTTCCGTCACAATATCACCACCATTGGTCGATTCAGCTCCATCGGAAGCTAAGACGATCAATTCTCCATTCTTCACGATCCAACCATGATCAGGGAAACGCTCCATGTGGGCGCCTCTCCATCCTTTTGTAGTTTTCCCATCAAACAGCAATTGCCAGCCGTCTGCTTGCTCCTGCGCTGTTAATTGATTGATTGCAGGCTGCTCTACAGCCGCCGTCTCTTCCGGAACTGGCCCATTGGCCTTCTGAGCCTGATTTCCAGTGCATCCACATGCGATAACCGCAGTGATTGCAGTGCCAATTAAAAGTGTTCTCATTCCTTATTTAACCTTTGTATGGATTATATACTCTGTTAACCGCACAAAGATAAACTTTTTATTGGTACCTTTGTCCACACTTGTAAAGAAAAGAGATATGACAAACACAAGCACAACGGGCAAAGCCGCCTTGTTTGATTTCGACGGAGTCATTGCTGACACCGAGCCTATTTATGATCGCTACTGGGAAGAAGCAGCCAAGCGCTACGGATTAGGCATCGACAACTTCAATCAACTGATCAAAGGGACGACCCTCCCCTTCATCATCGAGAAATATTTCTCGGGTTATCCGAAGGAGTTCCAGGAGATGGTCATCCGAGAGTCTAACGATTTTGATCATACGTTGCCAATGCCACCGGTAAAAGGAGCCTTAGAGTTTCTACACCTCTTGAAAGCAAAAGGCATCCGAACAGGATTGGTTACCAGCTCGGACGACGTGAAGATCAAACGTGCTTTTGAGTTGCTTCAGCTGGATGGTCTTTTCGACACAGTAGTTACCGCAGATCGGATTACGCAGGGTAAGCCTAATCCGATGTGTTATCTTTTGGCAGCCGAAGATTTGCATGAAGATCCAGCACATTGCTTAGTCTTTGAAGACTCATTCAATGGCATTAAAGCAGGTACGGCTGCCGGTATGCGCGTGATTGGCCTTAGCACAACCAACCCGGCTGAGCAACTGCGTCCGTTGGTCCATGAGGTGATTCCTGATTTTGAGTCGCTCACCTTTGCGCATTACCTCACGTGGTAAAAAAGAGATATGCCTTGTGGCGCTATCTTGAACCGTTATTTAGAAGAAACAGATGAGATTTGATGAATTAGACTTGGAAGATGCCGTCTTAGACGGACTCTATGACATGAACTTTGAGGAGACAACCCCTGTGCAGGAGTTGACCATTCCCATTATCTTGGAGGGCAAAGACATCATTGCCTGCGCACAAACCGGCACCGGCAAAACCGCAGCATATGTCTTACCAATCATTAGCGAACTAAGCCGATATAACTTCCCGAAAGATGCGATCAACGCTGTGATCATGGCTCCGACCCGTGAGTTAGCCCAACAAATCGATCAACAAATACAGGGCTTCACTTACTTTATACCCGGCATTTCCGCTGTTGCCGTATATGGAGGTACCGACGGTATCACCTGGGAGCAGCAAAAGAGAGGCATGGAATTAGGCGCCGACATCGTAATCGCCACCCCCGGTCGTTTGCTCTCGCACATTAAACTGGGCACCGTAGATCTCTCGAAAGTCTCCTTCTTTGTCTTGGACGAGGCTGACCGTATGCTGGACATGGGGTTCTACGATGACATCATGCAGGTATATAAGCAGCTGCCAACCGACTGCCAGACGATTATGTTCTCAGCCACTATGCCCCCTAAAATCAGGACATTGGCACAATCTATCCTGAGAGATCCCGAAGAGGTGCAAATTGCCATCTCCCGTCCGCCGGAGTCAATCATGCAAACGGCCTATATCTGCTATGACATGCAGAAGATCAAGATCTTGGAAAAGCTCTTCTCAGAGAGCCATCCCCAACGAGTCATCATCTTTTCCTCTTCGAAGATGAAAGTGAAGGAACTGACCACCACTTTAAGACGGATGAAGTTCAACGTAGCGGCTATGCATTCTGATCTGGAGCAAAGTCAGCGAGAGGAGGTCATGAAGGAATTCAAGAGCGGGCATGTGGACATATTGGTAGCCACGGATGTTGTTTCACGCGGAATTGACATCAACGACATCAAGTTAGTGGTTAATTTTGACATCCCCCATGATCCGGAAGATTATGTTCACCGTATTGGGCGTACCGCCAGAGGCACGAACGGTGAAGGCTTAGCAATCACTTTTGTGGGCGTGAACGAGCAGGCCGCATTCCACCAGATCGAGAAATTCTTGAGCAAAGATATTTACAAGATACCTATTGACCCGCAAATCGGAGAGGTTCCACTCTACGAGCCGGAGAAAAATAGACCCAGAAAGGGAGGTAGCAGCAGAGGGAAAAAGTCGAACTCTACCCAATCTAAAGAGGATGTAAATTAAACTGTGTCAGCAAAGAATAAAATATTAACTTTGCTAACACAGTTTTTTTTATGAAAGAAGAGTTTGATTTCGAGAGTATCAAGAACAAGGCTATTGAACAGCTGAAAGCAGGTAAGCCCTTGTTG
>JALFJR010000010.1 GCA_022775005.1 Parabacteroides sp. | reverse complement strand
CCTAACAAGGGCTTACCTGCTTTCAGCTGTGCAATAGCCTTGTTCTTGATACTCTCGAAATCAAACTCTTCTTTCATAAAAAAACTGTGTTAGCAAAGTTAATATTTTATTCTTTACTGACACAGTTTAATTTACATCCTCATATAAGAGTAGAAAGCAATAGTCATTCAAAACATATTTACTTCCTACCCTATATCAGTTCTACTTTACAAATTCATTTGCGCACCAATATTCAATATTATTGTTAGTTCGTATTTTAACTTTACCAAATCCCATTTCGGTAATGGTCCCTGTTTCCCCTTTTTCTATAATTCTAATTTTCCCTTGGCTTTCCATTATTTCAAGTCCACGCTCATCCCTTCGGTTACAGTATTTATTCATCAAATCATAACTTTCATTGTCTACAGCCCCAATGCAACGTTGACTAATAGTTACTTCCTCACCATGCTGAAATTTCTTACCGCTATTACTGCATCCATAAGAGGCAAGTAATGTGAGTAATAATGAAATAAAAATAAAATGTTTCATATAATATAATTGTATTGAATGCAACTTCATAATTCTGATTATAATCATTGCTTTTAAATATAGCAGTGAAAATGCTTAAAATTATCCTGCTTTCTTTGTTAACTTTAATTAGGATTGAAATAAGTTCTCGAAATCAAAATATATGCGCAAACCTTAGATTTGCAGCGTAATTCTCTGACTCCAAAGTTTACAGGGCAAAATTAATAGATTTGTCCTAATAATCAAAGTATAACAAAGGATAAGATATAAAATCAAGGAGAGAAATGCAAATTCCTCCCAACCTAATTGGGTGAAGCTCTGAACCAAATGTGCATTTATATACTCGGAAGGAGAGATGCCCTCTTTTATTTTGAAGAAGCGGCTGAGGTGTAGCGGATAGGTAATCCAAGCTCGTATGAACCCATCTTATGCTC
Source organism: Parabacteroides sp. (assembly GCA_022775005.1). Classification (GTDB taxonomy): domain Bacteria; phylum Bacteroidota; class Bacteroidia; order Bacteroidales; family Tannerellaceae; genus Parabacteroides. The sequence continues at coordinate 5,315 of JALFJR010000010.1, read as the reverse complement.
CCATCCACAAAAATGGTAATTATTTCCATAATAAGGGTAGGGGAGAGATGAGTTGGGTGTCGTATTTTTGCATCGTTGAAAGCATAAAATGTAATAGATACGATGACAATAACAGAATTTAAAGCTTACGTAAAGACAGGACAGGCGCTTGATACGGATGAGATCCATGGGTTTATGCATGAGATGAGCGAAGAAGCCCGTCGTGTCACCTTCCGTCTGAACACCGCCTATCATACGGCCGATGAGGTGCGTGAATTGCTTTCCGAATTATTCGGTTATCAAGTGCCCCAATCGCTCCGTGTCTTTCCTCCGTTGTATGCGGATTTTGGGAAGAACATCTCTGTGGGTGAAGGTGTGTTTATCAATGCCTGTTGCCATTTTCAAGATCATGGCGGAGTGACCCTTGGCGATGGATGCCAGATCGGGCACAATGTGGTGTTTGCCACGCTTAACCACGAACTGCCAGCGGAAAGAAGGGGTGTCACCCGTCCGGCCCCTATAGTGTTAGGCAAAAAGGTATGGGTCGGCTCGAACGCCACCATCCTGCAAGGGGTGACGATTGGCGACAATGCGGTCGTGGCCGCAGGTGCTGTCGTGACCAAAGACGTACCGGCCAATACGATTGTCGGCGGTGTCCCGGCACGAGTCATCAAGCGTATTGACGAGTGAATCAAACCTCACTAAATCTCGCAAACAAACTTAATAATTATATAGAACAATGAAGAAAAGAAAGATTCGTAGCCTAAGTGTCAGTGAAATAGGAATGGGCTGCATGGGATTCTCACACGGGTATGGTCAAATACCCGCCGCAGGTTATGCAGAAGAAGCTATTCGAGAGGCGTTTGACTACGGATGCAATTTCTTCGATACGGCAGAAGTATATGGGAAGGAACTGTATTATCCTGGTCATAACGAAGAAATTGTCGGTCGTGCGGTTAAAGGCTTTCGCAATGAGGTCGTGATCGCTACAAAGCTGTTTATTAAACCTGAAATGGTTGAGGATTGCGGTTCTGTTGATGCTGTTGTTCGCCGACATCTTGAACATTCTTTAAAGAATTTGCAGACCAGCTATGTGGATTTGTACTACCTGCACCGTATCAATATAGCGGTGGATTATTTAGAGGTTGCTCATGCGATGGGCAGGCTTATACAAGACGGACTTATCCGTGAATGGGGCATCTCAGCAGTGGATAAGGTGCAACTTGAAATGGTGAATGCCATTACTCCTGTTGGAGCAGTACAGAATATTTACTCTATGGTGGAGCGTACCTCTGAGAAGGAAGTGATCCCTTTCTGTGTAGAAAACGGAATTGCGTTTGTGCCGTTCTCGCCGGTTGCCAGTGGATTGTTATCGGGGAAAATTACACCGACTACAGAATTTGGCCGGGTTGATGACGTGCGAGTATGGGTCCCTCAATTAAAGCAGGAAAACATAATCGGTAACATGCCCATTGTTGAAATGCTTAAGAAGTTTGCCGCAGAAAAACAGGCAACTCCGGCACAGGTCTCATTGGCTTGGATGCTCAGAAAATATCCTAATGTCGTGCCTATTCCTGGCTCGAAGAATAAAGGGCGTATCATGGAGAATTTGCGGGCGTGCGAAGTTCAGCTGACAGATGAAGAGTTCAACAAATTGGAGTCCGAACTTGACAGATTGCCGGTATATGGCACACGTGGCCATGCGGAGACCGATCAGACCTCATTCGGGAATAACTGGTTGAAAAAATAAATCGCAAGGAGTAAGCCAAACGCAGTGCAACTCTAATCGCATGATGGCTTCCCCTTTATATCCGACCCTAACGGGATCGAACCATATAATCTGTAGAAAGGTTCGACCTCCGTTGGGGTCGATAGCATATGCTTACTCTGAACCTTAGCTTAATGAACTATGTGTCCCAATTATTGAAATTCTCATCGAATGCCATTCACATACTCGGAGGGTGAAAGACCCTCCTTTTTCTTGAATAGGCGGCTGAGGTGTTGCGGATAGGCAAAACCAAGGTCGTAGGCAACTTCGGTAATGGTTTTGCCAGCGGAGAGGAGGCTTTTCGCTTTCTGCAGGATAAACCGGTGGATGTAGTTGATGGCAGTATCGCCGGTGTGTCTTCTCACCAGATCACCCAAATAGCCTGCCGACATGCAGAGCTGGTCTGCGCAATAGGCAACGGTGGGCAGACCTGACTGGAACTGATTCTCTTGCGTATAATAGGCTTCAAGAACCGCATGGAATCGTTGCAGAGTGTCTGCGTTTGCTATCTTTCTCGTCAAGAATTGCCGTTCATAGAATCGTTTGCAATAATTCAATAACAGGCTGATATAGTCCACGATGATCGCATCTTGCATTCCGTCACGGTTGCCTTCCAGCTCCTGCTTGATCCGTCGCATGAAGGAGGCAAGAATTTCAAATTCCTCGGAGGAGGTGTGCAAGGCTTCGTTCACGTTGTAATCAAAGAAGGAAAAATGGCGTATCTCCTTTTCTAAGGATGTGCCATGCAAAAAGTCGGGGTGGAACAGCAATGCCCAGCCATCAAGGTCTATGCGTTCTCCATTATCCTCCTTGCCTCCAATCTGGCCGGGGGCCACGCAAATGACTGTTCCCCCATTCCGATAGTCATATTTGCCACATCCATACGCCAGGTCCACCGACAGATGCTCGTGCATGAACACACCATAGACCCCATAGTTGTTCAGGCTATGGCGCACAGGTGAAAGAGCCGCATAGTCAATGATGCCCACGAGCGGATGCTGCTCCTGCTCGCCGACGTATCGAATGTAATCACCCACGTTGCTAACCTTGAGAATCTTGCTCATTCAACTTATGCTGCTTTTATCCGTTGTCGCTACAAAACTAATCATTTTCTTGCAGTTAAAGCCGCTCATCCATAAAAATGGTACTTATCTCCATAATATGGGTAGGAAGGATGCGACGTTATTGTTGCAATTTTGCATCGTCAAAAGAATAAAAGAGCAAAATTGACTGCCAGAGCCGCTTAGGCTTGGCGAATTTTAAACGAACTATTGAGACTAATTATTTTCTGATAAAATTTAGACTATGCAAATCAGACACCTAATCGTACCCGCATTGTTGTGCGGAAGCATTCCTCTTGTGGCACAAACCGCTGCCTCTGATACTCTCAAGACACAGAAAGCTGAAGCAAGCAGTTCGGCCTTTGTGGATGCCGCCAGTGACAGCCGCCCTCGTGAGATCTCTCTCGGACTCCCCACTAACACTGTCGGCTCTGTGCCGATCTTTGAGGATGGCCTCCCCGTCTCTTACTACAACTTCCAGCTTTATCCCTACAAGAGTTGGCACGGAGGTGTGAGCGCAATCAGCAGTGGCAGTATGGCTCCTATGCAAACCGCCATGCGCTATGGCGAGATCGGCTACTATGTGGATGGACAGAACCGAACGGGCAGTGAGCGATTCGAGGGAAGAGCCAGCTACAGCCTCAATCAATATGGCCAGCACAAGGTGGATCTCAACCTCACTGGGCCGCTCGCACGAGGCTGGCAATACAGCCTCTCCACCTATCAGAACTTCGATCGGGCCTCCAACCACATTGCCCTTTATCGCTATCACGACCGCCATCAGTTCTATAAGGGTGCGCTCTCCAAGCTCTTCGCCAACGGAAAGGGAAACATGAGCCTCGTCTATCAATATGTGAACTACCTAATGATCCTGGAGAATTTCGGTCCTTTCGTCTATCACACCGATGGCAGTGTCGATCCATTCGAGGGTTTCAACCTGGGGCATGACAGCTACTTGCCTGCCGACAAGGAGATGACCTACATGGATCTGGAGACGGGAGAGATCAAGCAGCAAAGCTTCACCGACGGCAACCGGGACAAGACGCACCATGCCACCTATCGACTGGACTACACCTTTGACAATGGTATGCAGCTGACCGTGCGCAGCCGACTGAAGGTGGGTCACAGCTATCGCAGCAACCGCAACCTGTCGAGCACAGATTTTGTCGATGCATCGCGGGGTTATACCTATGCGGATGGTACCCCTTTCAGTGGCTATCTGCAACGACGCCATTTGATGCACTTCGATGCCTTCGAGACCTCATGGATGAATCATGCCGAGCTTTCCAAGCAGACGGGTGTGCACGACTGGAGCTTCGGCTTGGACTTCCATCACAATCATGGAGGAACGACTACTTCGTCAGCCGCACTGGCGCATGAAGCAAAGGCTGACCCGAAGTTGCTCTATTACAAGGGAGATCCCTACTACAACTTCAACACCAGCGGTGAGTTCTACACCGGCTACGAGAACAAGGCCGCTGTCTATGCGCATGGTGACTGGCGTGCGCATGATCGGTTGGCGCTGGAGGGATTCATCCGGTTGGAATATCTGCATCTCAATGGTCACAATGCGGCTGTGTTGCCAGGCGAGGAGACGAACAAACGGCACAGCGGCTTCTCCCTGAAAGAGGGCAAGCTCACCCCTTTTGAAGCGGATTTCCTGAATGGATCGTTAGGCTTGAGCCTCAATTACAAGCTGCTGAGAGGATTGAGCGCCATAGGGGAATATGTGATGACCCGCCAACACACCACGCTTTTCAACTATGGCTCATCTGTCATGCCCAGTACCAAGCCCAGTGACACGCACCTTGTGAGAGCCGGCTTATCCTTGCAAAACAGTTGGTTGAACCTTGTGTCGCAAATGGTCTATATCCAGCAGAACAACAAGAATATGCGTGGCAACTTCAACCATGTGCTCACCGCTCCTGCCCATGGCATGCCCGCAGGTTATACGGAGACGGTGCAACGTACGGCAGTCTATGGCGTGGCCTCTTTGGGTTGGACCACCGATGCCATCGTCAGTCCTTTCTCTGGCTTTGACGTGCATCTGCTTTTCACCTTGCGCAACCCGCAATACCGCAACTTCAGTTTTGCCCCCACCTTCAGCGATGGCGTGACCGAGCAGTATGATTTCTCCGGAAACAACATCACGAACCTCCACAAGCTGGAACTCAGCATCGATCCCAGCTATACCTTCGGTGATTGGCGTGTCTGGGCACAGGTGCGCTACATCTCGAAGCGCTACATCAACAAGACCAACTCCCTCTTCTTCAAGGGACGTTGGGAGACCTTCGCGGGTGTGGATTATAACCTCAGTGCCAAGGTGAAGCTCTCGCTCAATGTGATCAACCTCTTGAATCAAAAGGGAGTGAGCGGCTTGATCGACTCTGCGGATTTGGTGGAGGATGCCTCCGGCTACGAGAACTATGTGATGGCGGGCACCTTTATCCGTCCTTTCACCGTGGAATTAGGCTGCAAGGTGGAGTTCTGACGATGCGCAAAGTGAG